>NZ_CP128988.1:2505000-2805000 GCF_030406045.1 Thiohalobacter sp. IOR34 | reverse complement strand
AGGGCGAGGACTTCTACAATCTGGTGGCCGCCTTCGACACCGATGAGACGCCGGCCGAGGTGGTCGAGCGGCTGCATGCCATCGAAGCGGCCTGCGGCCGGCGCCGGGGTGGGCCGCGTTTCGCCCCGCGCACCCTGGACATCGACCTGCTGCTCTACGACGACCGGATCATGGACAGCGGCGGCGTGCAGATCCCGCGCGAGGAGATCACCCGCCACGCCTTCGTCCTCAAGCCGCTGGCCGACCTCGCCCCGGACGCCGTCCATCCGCTCACCGGCGAGTCCTTCGCCGCCATGTGGGCGGCCTTCGACGCCAGTGGCCAGCGCCTGCGGCGGATCGACTTCGACCCGGCCGCGGATCTTCCCTGAATGGCGGCCTCCCCCTGGGCCATCCCGCCGGACTGGCCTGCCCCGGAGCCGGCGGCACGCGAACTCGGCGAGCGGCTGGTCGAGATGCTGCGCGGCGAGATCGCCGAGGCGGGCGGTTCCATCCCCTTTTCGCGCTTCATGGAGCGGGTGCTCTATGCCCCGGGGCTCGGCTACTACAGCGCCGGCTCGCGCAAGTTCGGCGCCGCTGGCGACTTCGTCACCGCGCCCGAGCTCGGCCCGCTGTTCGCCCTCGGCCTGGCCGGCAGCTGTGCCGCGGCATTGCAGGCGCTCGGCGGCGGCGACCTGCTCGAACTCGGCGCCGGCAGCGGCGCCCTGGCCGCCGGCCTGCTGAACGAGCTGGCGCGGCGCGATGCCCTGCCCGGGCGCTATCTGATCCTCGAACCCAGCGCCGAGCTGCGCCAGCGCCAGCGCCAGCGGCTGGCGGCGGACTGTCCTCAGTTTGCCGCTCGCGTGGAGTGGCTGGATGCGCCGCCACGCGGGCTGCGCGGGGTGCTGCTCGCAAACGAGGTGGTCGACGCCCTGCCGGTGGAACTGTTCCGCTGGCGCTCGGCGGGCGCCGAGCGCGGCCGGGTCGGCTGGGAGGCGGGTGGCTTCGTCCTGGATTACCAGCCGGACGACAGCCCGGCGTTCGCCGGGCCGTTGGCCGCCCTGGCCGCGGAGTGCGGCCTGGCCGAGGGTTACCGCTCCGAATTCCGGCCCCAGCTGCCGGCCTGGCTGGCGGGACTGGCCGAGGGTTTCGAGGGGGCCATGCTGTTCATCGACTACGGCCATCCGCGCCGTGAGTACTACCATCCGCAGCGTGCGCAGGGCACCCTGATGTGCCACTATCGCCACCGCGCCCATGCCGATCCGCTGTGCCTGCCGGGGCTGCAGGACATCACCGCCTATGTCGATTTCACCGCCCTGGCCGAGGCGGGGGCGGCGGCGGGGCTCGAGGTGCAGGGCTTTTGCACCCAGGCCCACCTGCTGCTCGACAACGGCATCGAGCAGCGGCTGGCGGTGCCGGCGGACCCCGCCGATCCGGCCTATCTGGCCGAGGTGCAGCAGCTCAAGACCCTGCTGCTGCCGGGGGAGATGGGGGAACGCTTCAAGTGCCTGCTGCTCGGGCGGGGCCTGCCCGGGGGGCTGCCCGGTTTCCGCCTGCAGGACCTGCGCAGCCGGCTGTAGCGAACGAGTGGAACAACGAGAAGAACGACGACGCCATGGAACTGATCCAGATCATCAGCCTGGCCCTGCTCCAGGGGCTGACCGAATTCCTGCCCATCTCCAGCTCGGCGCACCTCATCCTGGTGCCGCAACTGCTGGGTTGGCCCGATCAGGGCCTGGCCTTCGACGTGGCGGTACACATCGGTACCCTGGCTGCGGTGGTGTTCTACTTCCGCCAGGAGCTGGGTCGCATGCTCGGTGACTGGCTGGGCTCGCTGGCCGGCCGCGGCCTGACCGCGGATGCGCGCCTGGCCTGGGCGGTGGGTTTCGGCACCATCCCGGTAGGCTTGGCCGGGCTGCTGTTCAAGGATGTCATCGAGACCTCGCTGCGTTCGCCGCTGGTGATCGCCGCCACCACCGTGGGTTTCGGCCTGCTGCTCGGTTGGGCGGATCACGCCGGTTCCCGGCGACGCGACGAGCACAGCATCGGCTGGAAGGACGTGCTGCTGATCGGTGTGGCCCAGGCGGTGGCGCTGATCCCCGGGACCTCGCGTTCCGGCATCACCATGACCGCCGGTCTGCTGGCCGGTCTGAGCCGGGAGGCGGCGGCCCGCTTCTCCTTCCTGCTGTCGATCCCGGTGATCCTGCTGGCCGGCGGTCTGGAGACCCGCGAACTGCTTGCCTCGCCGGTACCAGTGGACTGGACGGCGCTGTCGCTCGGTGCCGCGCTGTCCGCGCTGAGCGCCTACCTGTGCATCCACTTCTTCCTCAAGCTGCTGGCGCGGATCGGCTTTATGCCCTTCGTGGTCTACCGGCTGCTGCTCGGTGCCGTGCTGCTGCTGATTTTTGCTTGAAGCTACAGAATTCAGAAGCCAGAAGCCAGAAGTCAGGAGATAGGGGGGTAGGAGCGATCGCCAGGTCGCGATGCGGCGTGAAGCGCCGCTAGCTGTCCGCATATTGCATCAGCCCCCGGACGGTGGCGTGGCTGGACCCGCCGGGGATCGCGGCCTGGAGGCCGCTCCTACGGGGCATGGCCGCACCCTGGCAGGAGCGGCCTCCAGGCCGCGATTGGCGTGGTGTCAACGGGCTGCTAGCTTCCAGCTTCTGGCTTCTGGCTTCTGGCTTCTGGCTCCTGGATTCTGGATTCTGACTTCTCACTCCCGCCTTCTTTCCACTTTTCCTTCACCGCCCGAATCGCCGCGATGCGCCGCTCGCGCAGCCGTTCGCCGATGGCCGCCCCCTTCAGGCTCTCGGCCACTAGCCCGGATATTGCACCAGGCCCCCGGAGATGGCGTGGCTGGCCCCGATGGGGATCGCGGCCTGGAGGCCGCTCCTACGGGGCATGGCGGCACCCTGGCAGGAGCGGCCTCCAGGCCGCGATTGGCGTGGTGTCAACAGGCTGCTAGCTTCTGGCTTCTGACTCCTGGATTCTGAATTCTCACTCCCACCTTCTTTCCACTTTTCCTTCACCGCCCGAATCGCCGCGATGCGCCGCTCGCGCAGCCGTTCGCCGATGGCCGCCCCTTTCAGGCTCTCGGCCACTAGCCCGGATATTGCACCAGGCCCCCGGAGATGGCGTGGCTGGCCCCGCCGGGGATCGCGGCCTGGAGGCCGCTCCTACGGGGCATGGCGGCACCCTGGTAGGAGCGGCCTCCAGGCCGCGATTGGCGTGGTGTCTAGCTTCTGGCTTCTGAATTCTGACTCCTGGATTCTGAATTCCCGGCTTCTTTCCACTTTTCCTTTACCGCCCGAATCGCCGCGATGCGCCGCTCGCGCAGCCGTTCGCCGATGGCCGCCCCCTTCAGGCCCTCGGCCGCCAGCGAGCGGGCGTCCACCGTCCGTGCTGCCGCGAAGGCTGCCCGCACATAATCGGCCTGGGGGTAGGGGTCCTGCTCGTGGCCGCTGCGGCCGCGGATGTCGGCGTGGCAGGCGAGCAGGAAGCTGTCCAGCCGCTCGGGGCGGCGGAAGGCATCGATCCGCAGCAGCAGGTCGAGCAGGGTGGACGGGCGCAGCTCGAAGGCCCGGTGGCAGGCCATGTGATGGGCGGCCACCAGCCGGGCCAGCTGGCGATAGTCGTTGGGGGTCTTCAGCCGGTCGCAGAGCCGGTCCACCAGTTCGGCGCCGCGCTTGTCGTGGCCGGGGTGGCGGGGCAGCGCCTCGGCCGGGGTCTCGCCCTTGCCGAGGTCGTGGGTCAGGGCCGCGAAGCGCAGCCGCGGATCGGCCGATAGCCGGGCCGCCTGTTCCAGCACCAGCAGGCTGTGCAGGCCGCTGTCGATCTCCGGATGGACATGGGGCGGCTGGGGGACGCCGAACAGTCGCTCCAGTTCCGGGAACAGCCGGGCCAGGGCGCCGCAGCGGTGCAGCACCCGGAAATAGACCTGGGGGTAGTCGCCGGCCAGGGCCTTCTCGGTCTCCTTCCAGACCCGTTCCGGCACCAGGTAGTCGACCTCGCCGTTCTCCACCATGCGCTTCATCAGGGCGAAGGTGCCATGGGCGATACGGAAGCCGAACTTCGCGAAGCGGGCCGCGAAGCGCGCCACCCGCAGGATGCGCAGCGGATCCTCGGCGAAGGCGGGGGAGACATGGCGCAGCAGGCCCTGCTCGAGATCCTCCCTGCCGCCGAAGGGGTCGATGAGGGTGCCGTCCGCCGCCTCCGCCATGGCGTTGATGGTCAGGTCGCGGCGGCGCAGGTCCTCCTCCAGCGTAACCTCCGGGCTGGCATGGAACTCGAAGCCGGTGTAGCCGTGGCCGCTCTTGCGTTCGGTGCGCGCCAGGGCATATTCCTCGCCGGTCTCGGGATGGAGGAACACCGGGAAATCCTTGCCCACCGGACGGAAGCCGCGGGCCAGCATCTCCTCGGGCGTGGCGCCGACCACCACCCAGTCGCGTTCCTCGACCGGCAGGCCGAGCAGCTTGTCGCGCACCGCGCCGCCGACCAGGTAGGTCTCCATGCGCGGCCGATGTCGCTCAGCGGTGGGCCAGGCGGCGGAAGGCCTGGTAGCGGCCGCGGCTGGAGCGGCCGGCCAGGTGGCGCGGCATCACCGCCTCCACGGCGGTCGGCTGGATGCCGAGTCGCAGCAGGCAGTTGTCCTGGCAGACGCTCTCTTTCTGCAGCGACCAGAAGTTGTCGCGTGAGAAGGGGGTGCCGGGCAGGTATTCCAGCAGCCGTGCCTGCAGCCAGGAGGTGCTGTTGCCGAGGCGCAGGATGCGCGGCCGGACGCCGATCAGCTGGCCGGTGTAGGCGACCAGTTCGTGCAGTCGGTAGATGCGCGGGCCGCACAGGTCACAGTGGCGGCCGATGGTGCTGTCGTCTTCCAGGGCGCGATGGAAGGCTGCCGCCACGTCGCCGACATAGACGGGTGCAAAGCGGGCATCCGGGCAGGCCAGCGGGAACAGCAGCGGACTCAGCCGCAGCAGGCGGGCGAAGCGGTTGAAGAAGTGGTCGTCCGGGCCGAAGATCACCGAGGGCCGGAAGCTGGTGACCCGGAGTCCCTGGGCGGCGGCGGCATGCACCAGGTCCTCGCCCTCACCCTTGGTGCGCAGGTACTGGCTGTGTTCCTCGCGCGGGTAGGCGTTCAGTGCGCTCATGTGCAGCAGTCGCGGCACGCCGCCGGCCAGGCAGGCCTCGACGATCCGCTGTGGCAGCTCGACGTGCACCTTGCGGAAGTCGCCCGGCCGGTCTTCATTGAGGATGCCGACCAGGTTGACCACCGCCGCACAGCCCTCGATCGCGGCGCGCAGGGCCTCGGGATCATGGACGTTGCGTTCTTCCAGCCGGATGTTGGGGTGGACCTGGAGTTCGCGGTGGCGTACCACCCGCCGGGTCGGTACCCGGACCCGATAGCCGGCGTCGGCCAGCCGGTTGCAGAGGTGGCGGCCGAGGAAGCCGGTGCCGCCGATGACGCAGATCTGCCTGTGGTGTGCCATGTTCGTATCGCTTCTGTTGGAGGATGCGGAACCGCCCGCCATAGTGGCGGCGCGGCCGTGGCAGGTCAACCCGCCGGGGGGGCGGCGCCTCAGGTGTCGCCCCGGGGCTCGCGGGCTGGGATCTCGGGCATGCGGCTGCTGAGGGGGCGGGCGCCGCCGTCGAGGCGCAGGTCGTAGACGGTGGTGAAGGCCAGCACGCCACGCACGTAGCCGCGGGTCTCGCGGTAGGGCAGGGTGTCGACCCAGCGGGCGGCCGGCATGCCGTCCGTCTTCGGCAGCCAGCGCTGCACCCGCAGCGGACCTGCGTTGTAGGCGGCAGTGGCCAGCACCTCGTTGCCGGCGAAGCGTTCCAGGACGCGTTTCAGATAGCCGCTGCCGAGGCGGATGTTGGCCCCCGCCTGGAGCAGGGTGGCGGTGGTTGGCCGCGGCAGCCTGAGCAACCTGGCGGTATGCCGCCCCGTGGCCGGCATCAGCTGCATCAGACCAAGGGCGCCGGCGGGTGAGCGGGCGTCGGCCTTGAAGGCGCTCTCCTGGCGCATGACGCCGAAGATCCAGGCGGGATCGAGCTTGAAGCGGCGCGCGGTCTGTTCCACCTGGGCGGTGTAGACCAGGGGGAAGCGCAGCTCGAGGTCGTCGCGGTGACGGCTGCGGGCGGCGGTGGCGATGGCCTGGTCGTGCCAGCCCCAGCGGTGGGCCAGGGCGGCGGCCAGCTCCAGCTGGCGTGGGGTCAGCGCGGCGCTGGCGTGACGCCACTCGCGACGGGCGGCAAGGCGCATCTCCAGCCGGTACAGCTCGCCGGCGCGCAGCAGACCGGGGTGGATGGCCAGCAGCGCATCCAGCGCGGCGCGGTCGGCGCTGATGGCGCGATGGCCGAGCCGGTAGTCCTGCTGCAGGCGGTCGGCGGCGAGGAAGCCGTAGTAGTGGCGCTCGCCGGCCAAGGTGGCGAACAGGCTGCGGGCCTGGTCCGCCCGGCCGCTATTTTCCAGGGCCACGGCCCGCCACCAGCGCCATTCGGTGGCATTGCGCTCCTCCTCCGGCATGGCCAGGATGGCGGCCAGCAGATCCGGCCAGTCGGCGGCCTGCAGGGCGGTGCGGGCGCGCCATTCGCGGCTACGCCGGTCGCGGGCTTCGGCCGGGATGCTGTCCAGCCAGGCGCGCGCCTCGGGCAGATAACGGTAGGCGGCGTGGAGGGCGATGCTGCGCTGCACCGCGGCGCGCTGCGCGGGGCTGAAGGCGTGCCGCTGGCGCAGCCGTTGCCAGTGGGCCCGGGCGCTGGGCGGGTCGCTGCGCGCCAGCCGCTGCAGGGCGTGGACCAGGATCTTGCGCACCAGCGGGTTGTCCTTGGCGAGGGCCGGGTCACGCAGGGTGCGCGCCGGGCGGCGGTGGGCGGCACGCCAGCGTTCCACCCAGCGGCGGTCGGCCGCCGACAGCTTGCCACCCAGCCAGCGGGCCAGGCTCAGCTTGCCGTTGTCGATGGCCAGCTCGATGCGCTGCCAGATGAGCTCGCTGCTCATCGCCGGGGAGGCGAGCAGCACCTTGAACACCGGGTCGCAGCTGTCCGGCTGCGAGCGGCCGACCAGCCACTGCCGACGGGCGTGCTGCAGCCAGTCGGCATCAGGCGGCTGCCGGGCCAGCAGGGCCTGCAGCCGGTAGCACTGCAGCTCGGCCGACTGCGGTTCGCGGTAGAAGGCGAGAAAGCGCGGCCAGGCCTTCTGCCGGGCGAGCCGCTTGAGCCAGCTGCGGCGCAGCCGCTCGGCCAGCGGCCCGTCCGGCCAGCGGTCGAGGAAGGTGCGGATCTCGGCGTCGCTGGCCCCTGATCCCTGACGGCGCAGGCGGCGTTCCTCCAGATAGGGATAGAGCGGATAGTCCTCCAGTCCCCGGGCCAGGCGTCGGGCCCGTGCCTCCTGACCGCGCTCCAGGGCCGCATAGGCCTGGCGAAAACGCTCGCGTTGCGCAGTCAGCGGATCGTCGCCGCCACGAGCGCCGACAGGCAGGGCGAGGAGCAGGGACAGGAGAAGAATGAGCGGCCTTCGATCCATGATTCACTATAGTATGACAATCGACTGGGCGTGGGCCCCGTAAATCGACGATCGACCCGGCATGGTCGATAACCGCGATCACGAAAAAAAACCCAAGCGAGGAGAAGACATGAAGTCGATCAACCCGGCCACCGGTGAAGTGCTCGAAAGCGTCGAACCCTGGAACGAGACCCAGCTGGAACATGCCCTGGAGGATGCCGCGGTGGCGGCCGCTGACTGGGCGGCGCGGCCGATCGCCGAACGCTGCGAGCTGCTGCGCCGTGTCGCCAGCGTGCTGCGCGAGCGTCAGGAGTCGCTGGCGCGACTCATCACCCTGGAGATGGGCAAGCTGATCAAGGAGGCGCGGGCGGAGATCGAGAAGTGTGCCTGGGTATGCGACTACTATGCCGAGCAGGCCCCGGCGTTCCTCGCCGAGGAGCCGGTGGAGACCGATGCCGGGCGCAGCCGGGTGATCTATCAGCCGCTGGGCACGGTGCTGGCGGTGATGCCCTGGAACTTCCCCTTCTGGCAGGTGTTCCGCTTCGCCGCACCGGCCCTGGCGGCGGGCAATAGCGGGTTGCTGAAGCATGCCTCCAACGTGCCTCGCTGTGCCCTGGCCATCGAGCAGTTGTTCCGTGACGCCGGGCTGCCGGAGGGGGTGTTCCGCACCCTGCTGATCCCGGCATCGCGGGTGGCGCGGGTGATCGAGGATCCGCGGCTGGCCGCGGTGACCCTGACCGGCAGCGAGCCGGCCGGACGTTCGGTGGCCGCGGCGGCCGGTGCCAGCATCAAGAAGACGGTGCTGGAACTGGGCGGCTCCGACCCCTTCATCGTGCTCGAGGATGCCGACCTCGATCTGGCCGTGTCCACGGCCGTGGCCTCGCGTTTCCTCAACGCCGGACAGAGCTGCATCGCCGCCAAGCGCTTCATCGTCGTCGAGCCGGTGGCCGAGGCCTTCCTGGAACGCTTCAAGACCGCGGTGGAGGCCTTGCGCAGCGGCGATCCGCTGGACGAGACGGTGACCCTGGCGCCCATGGCCCGCCACGACCTGCGCGACGAGCTGCATCAGCAGGTGATCGACAGCCTGGCCCAGGGCGCGGTGGCGGTGACCGGCTGCCAGCCGGAACCCGGGCCCGGCGCCTTCTACCAGGCCTCGATCATCGACCGGGTGGCCCCCGGCCAGCGGGCCTACCGCGAGGAGCTGTTCGGCCCGGTGGCGATCGTCATCCGGGCCGCCGACGAGAGCGAGGCCCTGCGCATCGCCAACGACAGCCCCTTCGGTCTCGGCGGCAGTGTCTGGACGCTCGACGAGGCGCGTGGCGAACGCCTGGCCCGCCGGCTGCAATGCGGCGCCGCTTTCGTCAACGGCATGGTCAAGAGCGACCCGCGTCTGCCCTTTGGCGGTATCAAGCACTCCGGCTACGGGCGTGAACTGTCCTGGCACGGCATCCGCGAGTTCGTCAACGTCAAGACGCTCTGGATCCGCTGAGCGCCGCCCGCGCCTGATGGACGCTCTGCTGTATCTCGCCAGCGGCGCGCTGGCCGGGCTGCTGGCCGGCCTGTTCGGCATCGGCGGGGGTCTGGTGCTGGTGCCGGTGCTGGCCTGGCTGTTCGCCCGCCAGGGCCTCGGCGGCGACCATCTCATGCATCTGGCGGTGGGCACCTCGCTGGCCACCATCGTGGTCACCTCGCTCGCCTCGCTGCGGGCCCATCACCGGCGCGGTGCGGTGGACACCGGGGTGCTGGGACGCCTGCTGCCGGGCATCGTGCTCGGCGGGCTGGGCGGCGCCTGGCTGGCGGACCGGCTGCCGACCGACGGTCTGCGCCAGTTCTTCGGGGTCTTCGAGCTGCTGGTGGCATTGCAGATGCTGCTGGCGGCGCGCTATCGGCCACACCGGGATCTGCCGGGTGCCGCCGGCCTGTTCCTGGCCGGCAGCCTGATCGGCGGCGTCTCGGCTCTGCTCGGCATTGGCGGCGGCACCCTCAGCGTGCCTTTCCTGATCTGGTGCAGCGTGCCCCTGGTGCGTGCGGTCGGAACCTCCGCCGCGGCCGGCCTGCCGATCGCCCTGAGCGGTGCCGCCGGTTTCTGGCTCGCCGGGCTGGATGCGCCGGACCTGCCGCCATGGAGCAGCGGCTACATCCACTGGCCGGCCTGGTTGGGCATCAGCCTGGCCAGCATGCTGACCGCCCCCCTGGGCGCGGCCCTCGCCCATCGCCTCGATACCCGCCTGCTGAAGCGGGGATTCGCCCTGGTGCTGGCTCTGGTGGGGGCGCGGATGCTCGGTCTGTGGCAATAACCAAGTACAAAAGTTAGTTTTTCCTAATGTGCTTATAGGTTTGACTTATATCAATGCGGGTCTTGCGGGTATAGGTCGATAGTGACGGCACGCTCGGAGGTAAGTCCATGGCGAAGGCTATCAACCGATTCGATTTTCTGCGCGGCGACTTCAAGGCGCGCCGCAGCCCGCAGCGTCCCCCCTGGGCGCTGCCCGAAGCGGCCTTCGTCGAGCGCTGCACCCGCTGTGGCGACTGTCTTGCGGCCTGCAGCGAGCGCCTCCTGGTGAGCGGGCGGGGCGGCTTCCCCGAGGTCGATTTCCTGCGCGCCGAATGCAACTTCTGCCGCGCCTGTGTCGAGGCCTGCCGAACGGGTGCGCTGCAGCCGGCACAGCCTGAACCCTGGGCGCTGCGCGCCCGTATCGAGGCGCACTGCCTGGTCCGGCAGGGGGTGGTGTGCCGGACCTGCGGCGAGCTGTGCGAGGCGCAGGCCATCCGCTTCCGGCCGGTGGTCGGTGGCTCGGCCCTGCCGCAGATCGACGATGCGTCCTGTACCGGTTGCGGCGCCTGTGTCGCACCCTGCCCGACACGCGCCATTCGAGTGTGCAATCCCGAAACCAATCCGGAGGAGGCGGTGGCATGAACATATCCGGTGTGCTGGTGCGCACGCGCCCCGAAAAGGTGGCGCTGGTGCAGACAGCCCTAGAACAGCTGGACGGTGTGGAGGTCCACGCCACGACCGAGGACGGCCGTCTGATCGTGACGGTCGAGCAGGCCGATGACCGGGCCACGGCCAGTACCGTGGATCGGATGCAGGACCTGCCGGGTGTGATCGCGGCGTCCATGGTCTATCACCAGTTTGAAGATGATGAACTGATCAACGAATCCATCGAACAGGAGGCTTGAGATGAAACTGACCAGGCGTGACTTCATCAAGTCCAATGCCGTGGCGGCGACCGCGGCGGCGGCCGGCATCACCCTGCCCGGCGTCAGCACGGCCCTGCCGAAGAACAAGGAGTTCATTCGCTGGGACAAGGCGGCGTGCCGTTTCTGTGGCACCGGTTGCAGTGTGCTGGTCGGTACCCGCGACGGCCGGGTGGTGGCCACCCAGGGTGACCCGGATGCACCGGTCAACCGCGGCCTGAACTGCATCAAGGGCTATTTCCTGTCCAAGATCATGTACGGCAGGGACCGTCTGACCCAGCCGCTGCTGCGCAAGAAGAACGGCAAATTCGACAAGAACGGCGACTTCGAGCCGGTCTCCTGGGACGAGGCCTTCGATGTCATGGCCGAAAAGTGGAAGGCGGCCATCAAGAAGAAGGGGCCGACCGCGGTCGGCATGTTCGGCTCCGGCCAGTGGACGGTGTGGGAGGGCTATGCCGCCTCCAAGCTGTACAAGGCCGGTTTCCGTTCCAACAACATCGATCCCAATGCCCGGCACTGCATGGCCTCGGCGGTGGGTGCCTTCATCCGTGGTTTCGGCGCCGACGAGCCCATGGGTTGCTACGATGACCTGGAGAATGCCGATGCCTTCGTGCTCTGGGGTTCGAACATGGCCGAGATGCACCCCATCCTCTGGTCGCGCCTGACCGACACGCGGCTCACCCGGGAGGGCTGCGAGGTGCACGTGCTCTCCACCTACGAGCACCGCTGCTTCGAGCTGGCCGACAACGGCATGGTGTTCAGGCCGCAGACCGATCTGGCGATCCTCAACTACATCGCCAACTACATCATCCAGAACAAGGCCTACAACAAGGACTTCATCGACAAGCACGTCAACTTCACCAAGACGCCGACCGACATCGGCTACGGCCTGCGGCCCGAGCATCCGCTGGAGCAGAAGGCCAAGAATCCGGGCAAGGGCAAGCTCTCCAAGATCAGCTTCGAGGAATATGCCAAGTCGGTCGAGCCCTATACCCTGGAGTATGCCGCCGAGTTGTCCGGCGTGCCGGCCGACCAGCTGGAGCGGCTGGCCAAGGTCTATGCCGATCCGAACAGGAAGGTGACCTCCTTCTGGACCATGGGTTTCAACCAGCACACCCGTGGCGTCTGGGTCAATGGCCTGCTCTACAACGTGCATCTGCTGATGGGCAAGATCTCCGAGCCCGGCAACAGCCCCTTCTCGCTGACCGGTCAGCCCTCGGCCTGTGGCACGGCGCGTGAGGTCGGCACCTTCGCCCACCGCCTGCCGGCGGACCTGGTGGTGAAGAAGAAGGCGCACCGCGACTTCGCCGAGAAGGTCTGGAAGCTGCCGGAGGGTACCATCCCGCCCAAGCCGGGCTACCATGCCGTGCTGCAGAACCGCATGCTCAAGGACGGCAAGCTCAACGCCTACTGGGTGATGTGCAACAACAACATGCAGGCGGCGGCCAACATGAACGAGGAGAGCTATCCGGGCTATCGCAATCCGGAGAACTTCATCGTCGTCTCCGATCCCTATCCGACGGTCACCGCGCAGGCGGCGGACCTGATCCTGCCCACCGCCATGTGGACCGAGAAGGAAGGCGCCTATGGCAATGCCGAGCGGCGCACCCAGTTCTGGCGTCAGCAGGTCAGGGCGCCGGGCGAGGCCAAGTCCGATCTGTGGCAGATCATGGAGTTCTCCAAGCGCTTCAAGGTCGAGGAGGTCTGGCCCGAGGAGCTGCTGGCGAAGAAGCCGGAATACCGCGGCAAGACCCTGTACGACATCCTCTATCGCAACGGCCAGGTGGACAAGTATCCCAAGCAGACCGTTACCGATGAGCGGGGCAACGTCTACGACAACGACGAGATGGAGCACTTCGGCTTCTATGTCCAGAAGGGGCTGTTCGAGGAATACCGCATCTTCGGCACCCAGGGGCCGAAGAAGGGCCACGACCTCGGCGAGTTCGATCAGTACCACAGGGTGCGCGGCATGCGCTGGCCGGTGGTCAACGGCAAGGAGACCCTGTGGCGTTATCGCGAGGGTTACGATCCCTACGTGGAGGCAGGCAAGGAGGTTCAGTTCTACGGCAAGCCGGACGGCAGGGCGAACATCATCTTTGCGCCCTATGAGCCGCCCGCGGAGAGTCCCGACAACGAGTACGATCTCTGGCTGTGCACCGGCCGCATCCTGGAGCACTGGCACTCGGGTTCCATGACCCGCCGCGTGCCGGAGTTGTATCGCGCCTTCCCCGATGCGGTGATCTTCATGCATCCCAAGGACGCCGAGAAGCGCGGCCTGCGCCGCGGCCTGCCGGCCAAGGTGGTCAGCCGCCGTGGCGAGATCGTCGCCCGGGTCGAGACCCGCGGCCGCAACCGGCCGCCGGAGGGGCTGATCTTCGTGCCCTGGTTCGATGCCGGCCGGCTGATCAACAAGGTCACCCTGGATGCCACCGACCCGCTGTCCAAGGAAACGGACTACAAGAAGTGTGCGGTCAAGGTGGTGAAGGCCTGAGGTCGTGATGGCGGAACCCCGGACCAAGCAGGTGCGTCGTGCGCCGCGGCAGGCTGGCCGCCGCCGTTTCCTGGCCGATCTGGCCAGGACGGTGGGCGGTGTCACCTTGCTGGGTCTGGGGGTCGGCCTCTATTCGCGGCAGGCAGCCTCGCTGCCGGCAGAGGCCATCCGTCCGCCGGGCGCGCTGGCCGAGGCGGATTTTCTCGGTGCCTGCATCCGCTGTGGCCTGTGCGTGCGCGACTGTCCCTACGATACCCTGCGCCTGGCCGAGCTGGGTGAATCCGTGGCCACCGGCACGCCCTACTTCATCGCCCGCGAGGTGCCCTGCGAGATGTGCGAGGACATCCCCTGCGTGAAGGCCTGTCCGACTGGCGCCCTGGATCATGCTCTGGAAGACATCGACCAGGCGCGTATGGGGCTGGCCGTGCTGGTCGATCAGGAATCTTGCATCGCCTTCCAGGGGCTGCGCTGCGAGGTCTGTTACAACATCTGCCCGGTACGCGGCAAGGCCATCAGCCTGGAGCTGCGCCACAATCCGCGCTCCGGCACCCATGCCCTGTTCATCCCGGTGGTGCATTCCGACGCCTGTACCGGTTGCGGCAAGTGCGAGGAGGCCTGCATTCTCGAGCAGGCCGCGATCAAGGTGTTCCCGCTGCGCCTGGCCAAGGGTGAGCTGGGCCGGCACTATCGCCTTGGCTGGCAGGAAAAGGAGAAGGCCGGCCGGAGTCTGGTCACGCCGGATACCCAGCGGCGCTTCAACTTGCCGGAGGGTGCGCACTATGACTATCAGAGCGGCAAGGTCATCTACGATGAGCAGGCCGCGCCGCCGGAGACGCCATTCGGTGATGATCCCCTGAAGCAGCTCAACCGCCGGCAGGAGGAGCAGCCGTGAGGCGGCAGGCTTATCCGGGACAGGAGGCGCTGGCCCGCAAGGGACGCCTGGGAGCCAGCAAGTGGCTGCTGCTGCGCCGGCTCAGCCAGCTGGGCATCCTTGCGCTGTTCCTGCTCGGGCCCCTGGCCGGGGTGTGGATCGTCAAGGGCAATCTCAATTCCAGCCTGACGCTGGACGTGCTGCCGCTGACCGATCCCTATGTGCTGCTGCAGTCGCTGCTTAGCGGGCATTGGCCGGAACTGTCGGCCGCCATCGGTGCGCTGATCGTGCTGGTCTTCTATCTGCTGGTCGGCGGACGTGCCTACTGTGCCTGGGTCTGTCCGGTGAACCTGGTTACCGATGCCGCCCACTGGTTGCGCGAACGGCTTGGGATCAGTGGCGCCTCGCGTCTGTCACGTCAGGCACGATACTGGATCCTCGGTATGACCCTGTTGCTGGCCGCGCTGACCGGCAGCGTCGCCTGGGAGTTCGTCAATCCGGTATCGATGCTGCACCGCGGCCTGATCTTCGGCATGGGGCTGGCCTGGCTGGTGGTGCTGGCCGTCTTCCTGCTCGATCTGCTGGTCAGTCGGCGGGCCTGGTGCGGCCATTTGTGCCCGGTCGGCGCCTTCTACAGCCTGCTCGGCCGCTACAGCCTGCTGCGGGTCAGCGCTGCGCGGCGCGAGGCCTGCGACGACTGCATGGACTGCTTTGCGGTCTGTCCCGAACCGCAGGTTATCCGCCCGGCCCTGAAGGGGGCCGCCGAGGGTGTCGGGCCGGTGATATTCTCGGCCAACTGCACCAACTGCGGGCGCTGCATCGATGTCTGTGCCGAGGACGTGTTCGAGTTTTCAACCCGATTCAACAACCGAATCAAACCATCTGCGCATCTGTCGCTGTCTGGAAAGACGGAGGTCTTATCATGAAAAAGTCGATTGTAACGGCGTTGGGTCTTGCCTTGGCGCTTGGGGGGTACGCGTCGCTGGCGGTGTCTGAACTTGCCTCCCTGCGCGGGGCGCAGGATCTGACCGAGGAATCCAAGGTGCCGGCCATGAAGCAGTATCGCAAGGACGGCGAGGTGTTCGATCGCGAGTACGTGCAGCAGCCGCCGCTGATTCCGCACAAGATTGAGGGCTACCAGATCAATCGCAAGTTCAATAAATGCCTGAGTTGTCATAGCTGGGCCAACTACAAGGAGGCCGGTGCGACCAAGATCAGCCAGACGCACTTCGAGGACCGCGACAAGAACGTATTGGCGAATGTCTCTGCGCGGCGCTATTTCTGCACCCAGTGCCATGTGCCGCAGGTCAACGCCAAGCCGCTGGTCGACAACACCTTCGAGCCGGTGCGGGCACTCACCGGGCATTGAGCGTGTAGCGATTCCACCTGACGGGCTGAACAAGGGCGAACAGACATGGCTGATTCAAACTGCGACAACAAGGGCTTCCTGTGCCGGATATGGTCCGCGCTGCGGCGACCCTCTGCCACCTATACCCTGGGCGGCATCCTGGCGATTGGCTTCGTGGCCGGCATCATCTTCTGGGGTGGTTTCAATACCGCCATGGAGGCGACCAACAACGAGACGTTCTGCATCTCCTGTCATGAAATGAAGGACAACGTCTATCAGGAGTACAAGAACACCATTCACTACAACAACCGCACCGGTGTCCGAGCCACCTGCCCGGACTGCCATGTGCCCAAGGAATGGATCCACAAGGTGGTGCGCAAGATTCAGGCTTCCAACGAGCTGCTGCACAAGGTGCTGGGCACCATCGACACACGCGAGAAGTTCGAGGCCAAGCGCCTGGAGTTGGCGCGTCACGTCTGGGAGACCATGAAGAAGACGGATTCGCGCGAATGCCGCAACTGCCACGACTACAAGTCGATGGACTTCACCTACCAGGGGCGACGTGCCGTCAACCAGCATGCCAAGGGTCTGGAGGAAGGCAAGACCTGTATCGATTGCCACAAGGGCATTGCCCACCAGTTGCCGGACATGCACGAGGAGAACCCGACGGCGGTGATCGGCAACGGGTAGGGGTGAGTCAGAATCCAGAATTCAGAATTCAGGAGCTGGAAGTCAGAAGCTGGAAGTCAGGGGGCGGTCGCTGTGCGCGACCGCCCCTTTCATTTGGAGCAGCCGCAGGGTGCGCACTGCGCACCACCACCCGGCGCGGTCAATAGAAAACGAAGGCCAGGCGCTTGGCCGATCAGCCGCCGGTCATCGACATGAAGCGGATCACCTGGCCGGGCTTGTCGATGAATTCGTGGCGTTCCGGTTTCATGTCGATGGCCTGGCGGATGGCCGCCTCCAGCTCGGCATCGGAGGCGCCGCCGCGCAGCAGCGGCCGCAGCGCGAAGCTGTGGCTCTGACCGAGGCACATGTAGAGGGTGCCGTCGGCGGCCAGCCGCACCCGGTTGCAGGTGTCACAGAAATGCTGGGACATGGGGGTGATGAAGCCGATGCGCAAGTCGCTGCCGGCCACCTGCACATAGCGCGCGGGTCCGCCGCCCGGCATCATCCCCGGCAGCAGCTCGAAGCGGCGGGCGAGGCGTGCCTTCACCTCCTGCAGATCGAGGAAATGGTCGCTGGCGCGGCGCCCAGTGTCACCCACCGGCATGGTCTCGATGAAGCGCAGGGTGAAGCCGTGCTCGATGCAGAACTCGACCATGGCCTCCACCTCATCATCGTTGACGCCCTTCATCACCACCATGTTGATCTTGATCGGGGCGAAGCCGGCATCACGCGCGGCCCGCAGGCCGTTGATGACCTTCTCCAGTTTGCCGCCACCGGTGATCTCGCGGAAGCGTTCCGCTTGCAGGGAATCGAGGCTGACGTTGATGCGTGACACGCCGGCGGCGCGCAGCTCGCTGGCATGGCGGGCCATGCGGGTGGCGTTGGTGGAGAGGGATAGGTCGTCGATGCCCGGCAGCCGGGCGAGGCGTGCCGCCAGCTCGGGCAGATTCCTGCGCACCAGGGGTTCGCCACCGGTGAGACGGACCCGGTGGGTACCGAGGCGTGCGAAGGCAGCGATCACCCGTTCCAGCTCGTCGAAGTCGAGCCACTCGTCCGGTGGCTCGAAGTCGCGGAAGCCCTTGGGCAGGCAGTAGAAGCAGCGCAGATCGCAACGGTCGGTGACGGACAGGCGCAGGTATTCGATCTTTCGACCCAGTCGGTCTGTGAGTTGTGTCGTCATGCCTGCTGCATTCCCCCGAATCCAGGTCAGAGCATACCCCCTGGCTGCCGGCCGACCCCTTGATCGAGATCAAATCCGCCCCGCTGCCCCGTCTCTGGATTATGGGTGCCGAGGGCCGACGGGTCCAGTCTCCGCCCATCGGTCCCCCATCCTGGCTGCGGCTTTTGCCCGCAAGCCTGGGGCATATGCCCTGCCCTTCTCTGACGCGAGCCTTCTATCCTGCTGATTTGGCAGGAAATAAAGTCTGGCCCCCTTCTTGCTGCAGAGGGGCTCACCCGGCGGCAAGGGCCGGGCCGAGGAGAGCCGTTGTTACCGTGTCCATGCGCTGGCAGCTGGATGAAGGGGCCGTGTTCGCCGGGGCGCTGGTCCTGTCGGTGTCACTGCATCTGTTCGTCTACGGGTACTGGGCGGACAGGGACGGCCCCCGTCCGGTGCCAAGGACGGCGGCCGAATCGAAGTCGATCCGCCTGCAGTGGCTGCCGCCGGCACCGCGGCGCCCGCTACCCGAAGCGGCGCCACGGGCCGTTGCGCGGGCGAGGCCGGTCGAGCCGGAGCAACCCGCTGCGCAGCCCCGGCCCAGGGCTCATCGGCCGCCGGCGCCGCGGCCCGCGCGCCCCGCGCCCGAGCCGGTCAGGCAGCCGCCGCGGGTTTCGCAGCCGTCACGGTCGGCGGAGGTGCCCGTCGAGCGGCCGACGGCGGTGCCTGAAGCGCCGCCGCCCGCGGCGCCGGCTGCCGAGGCCGATGCGGAGACGAGCTATCTGGCCCGCTTGCTGGCGCATATCGAGCGCCACAAGTTCTATCCCCGTGCCGCGCGACGTCGGGCTCTGGAGGGCGAGGTGGAGGTGAGCTTCGAACTGCTCGCCGATGGCAGGGTGCGCGATCTGCAACTGACGGGGGGCGCGCGTCTGTTGCGCAACGCCGCACGTCAGGCGGTGCAGGAGGCCCTGCCCCTGCCGCGGCCGCCGGCCGCTATGCGCCTCCCCCGGCGGGTGGAATACCGGATGCGCTTCGAATTGCGTCAGGACTAGAAAGGGAGTTCGACGTTTTTTCCTGTTGTTTAAAACAAGTTGTTCAAAACAAAAAGGTAGAGTCGATGAATCACAAAGCTGTTTCCAGATACGTCCTGTTCCCGGTCCTGTCGGCCGGCGTCTGTGGCGGTGTTCTCGCGGGCGCTGCGGCGGAGCCGCTGCCCGAGATCGCGGTCACCGCGACCCGCGAGGCGGTACCGGTGGCCGATATTCCGGCCACCATCGATGCCGTCGATGCCGCGGTGATCGACGAGGTGCGTCCGGCCCATCCCGGCGAGCTGCTGCTGCGCATCCCCGGGGTGCATGTCAACGTGACCAATGGCGAGGGCCACATGACCGCGATCCGCCAGCCGATCACCACCAAGCCCATGTATCTGTATCTGGAGGACGGCATACCGACCCGTTCCACCGGCTTCTTCAATCACAATGCCCTGTACGAGGTCAACGTGCCCCAGGCGGACCGTGTCGAGGTGCTGAAGGGGCCGGGCACGGCGCTCTATGGCAGCGACGCCATCGGTGCCGTGATCAATGTCATGACCCGTCCCGCGCCTGAAGCCCCGGAGGCCGAACTCGGCCTGGAGGGCGGCGGCCACGGCTGGGCGCGGCTGCTGGCCTCCGGCGGCACCGGCTGGGACAGTGGCGGGGTGCGCGCCGATCTCAATCTCAGCCACACCGATGGCTGGCGCGATGCCACCGACTACGACCGGCAGAGCGCCACCCTGCGCTGGGATGCCTTCCTCGACAGCGGCGCCACCCTGAAGACGGTGCTGGCGCTGTCCAACATCGACCAGCAGACCGCCGGCAGCTCGCGTCTGCTGCTGGACGACTATCACAACAACCCGACCCTCAACTACACGCCGATCTCCTATCGCGAGGTGCAGGCGGCGCGCTTCTCGGTGGCCTGGGAGAAGGAAACCAGTGACAGCCTGCTGAGCGTCACCCCCTACCTGCGGCACAACGTGATGGAGCTGCTGCCCAACTGGTCGCTGAGCTACGATCCCACGGTATACGAGACGCGCAACGATTCCTTCGGCGTGCTGGTCAAGTACCGGCGTGACTTGGAGCCCATGCAGACCCGGGTCATCGTCGGCCTGGACGTCGACTACAGCCCGGGTGGCCGTACCGAGCATGCCATCAACCCGACCCTGGCCGCCGATGGCAAGACCTATGTCAGCTATACCCTGGACAGCTTGATCTACGACTACGACGTCAGCTACCGCGGCATCTCGCCCTATGCCCATGTCGAGTTCTCGCCGCTGCAGCGCTTGCGTGTCACCGCCGGCCTGCGCTACGACAATGCCGAATACGACTACGACAACAAGCTGGGCGAGCTGACCACCGGCTCCCATCGCCGGCCGGCCAGCACCAGGGTCGACTTCGATCATCTGAGCCCGAAGCTGGGTGCGACCTGGCGCTTCAATGAGCAGCTCAACGGCTTCGTCTCCTACCGCCATGCCTTCCGGGTGCCGTCCGAGAGCCAGCTGTTCCGCCAGGGGCGGGCGGAGAACACCGTCGAGCTGGAGCCGATCAAGGTCGACAGCTACGAGATCGGCGTGCGCGGGCGCACTGTGGGCCGCCTCGACTATGAGCTGTCCGTCTACCGCATGAGCAAGAAGGACGACATCCTTACCTACCGCGATCCGGTCACCTCGGCGCGGCTCTCGGTCAATGCCGGCGAGACCCTGCATCGCGGTGTCGAACTGCGCCTGGCGCGCGCCCTGGGTTCGCGTCTGAATGTGGATGTCGCCGCCTCCTACGCCAAGCACACCTATGAGGAATGGTCGGTGGGCAGCACCGACTTCAGCGGCAAGGAAATGGAATCGGCACCGCGGCTGATGGCCAGTGCACGCCTGGACTACCGGGCCGCCGTTCTCAACGACGGCCGGGTCGAGCTCGAGGTGGTGCGCCTCGGCGAGTACTGGATGGATCAGGCCAACACCTACAAGTACAAGGGGCACAGTCTGCTCAACCTGCGTCTCAACTACCCGGTCAGCAAACAGCTGGAGTTCCATGGGCGGGTGATGAACCTTACCGACCAGCGTTACGCCACCACCGCCAGCTACAAGGCGGCGGCCTGGGGTCGGCCGGAGCGCTTCGAGTATTCGCCGGGCCTGGAGCGGACCCTGTACCTGGGTCTCAAGTACCGGTTCCTGTGAGGCGCTGGAGGGCGCATGCAGGCGCTCGCATATTGCATCAGGAGCCCGGATGATGGTGTGGCTGGACCTGCCGGGGATCGCGGCCTGGTGACCGCTCCTACATGGGACAGAGGTTCCGCCACACCCCTGTAGGAGCGGCCTCCCGGCCGCGATTTGGCGGGCAACCCGGTCGCGGCCTGGCGACCGCTCCTACATGGGGCAGAGGTTCCGCCACACCCCTGTAGGAGCGGCCTCCCGGCCGCGATTTGGCGGGCAACCCGGTCGCGGCCTGGTGACCGCTCCTACATGGGGCAGAGGTTCCGCCACACCCCTGTAGGAGCGGCCTCCCGGCCGCGATTTGGCGGGCAACCCGGTCGCGGCCTGGCGACCGCTCCTACATGGGGCAGAGGTTCCGCCACACCCCTGTAGAGCGGCCTCCCGGCCGCGATTGGCGGATATTGCACCAAGGATTTGGCCTGACATCGAACAGGCACAAACCGTAACCTGCCCAGGGGATCCTTCATGGCCATATCGTCACTGTATTACAGCACGAACCTCCTTCATGCGCGCCGCCTTGGTGCAATATCCGGGCTAGTGCTGCTTTGGGTTCTGGCAGGCATGGCCGGCGCCGCCTTCGCGCGGCCCGGCTACGATCCCTGTGCCGATGTCGCGCAGCCTGCGAGCCTGGCCTGCGCGCGGACGGTCACGCCCTTCGTCGACCGCCAGGGGCGGATCTGGCTGGCCTGGGCGCAGCACGGTCATGTCTATGTGCAGCAGGCGGCGGATCCGGCGACCGGCTTCGGTCCACCCCGGGTGGTCAATCCTGTGCCCGAGCCGGTTGCCGCTCATGGCGAGAACCGCCCCAAGCTGGTGGTGGATGGCGAAGGCCGGATCTTCGTCTCCTGGACGCGGCGTGGCCGGCGGCGCTTCAGCGGTGACATCCGCTTCAGCCGCTCGCTGGACGGCGGGCGGACGTTCAGTGAGCCGCTGACGGTCAACGATGACCGGCGGCCGATCGGTCACCGTTTCGACGTCCTGGCGGTCAACGACCGTGGCCAGCTGTTCATCGCCTGGCTGGACAAGCGTGACCGGGCGGATGCCGAGGCGGCGGGGCGTGGATACCGCGGGGCCGCCGTCTATTACAGCTGGTCCAACGATGCTGGCAGCAGCTTCCAGCCCGATCGCCGCCTGGCCGGGCACAGCTGCGAGTGCTGCCGGGTGGCGATGGCGCTGGACCGCGACGGCCTGCCGGTGGTGATGTGGCGGCATATCTTCGATGACAATGTCCGCGACCATGCCCTGCTCAAGCTGGAGGCGCCCGACCGGCCCGGTACGCCGCGCCGGGTCAGTTTCGACGAATGGCGTATCGACGCCTGTCCCCATCACGGGCCGGCGCTGAGCGTCGATGCGGACGCCGTCTATCATCTGGCCTGGTTCGACAATGGGCCCCGACACCATGGCCTGTTCTATGCGCACAGCGCCGACCAGGGTCGCAGCCTGTCCCGGCCCCTGCCATTCGGAGACGAACGGCGTGCGGCCGGGCATCCCGCCCTGCTGGCCATCGGCCGGGAGATCTACCTGGCCTGGCGGGAGTTCGACGGCAGCCGCAGTCGCATTCTCGGCATGCGTTCCGGCAACGGCGGCGAGACCTGGGAGGCGGCCCGGGTGCTGGCCGAGGCGCCCGGTGAGGCGGACTACCCTTTCCTGGTGGCCCGGGACGGCCAGGCCTGGCTTTCCTGGCAGACCCGCGAGACGGGTTACCGGCTGCTGGAGTTCAGATAGGGTGGCCCCGAGGCGCTGCCGCCTGTGGCTGACGGACCTCTGTCTAGCCCGGATATTGCACCAAGGATTCGATGCTCAGGGCGAGGCTGGCAAGGCAGCCTGGGTGATCGTCCGAAGAGTCATAGCCGTTGCTATGGCTTGAGGAGGATCACCCAGGATGCGAAGCCAGAGTCGGCCTGACATCGAACAGGCACAAACCGTAACCCGCCCAAGGTACCTTTCATGGCCATATCGTCCCTGTATTACAGCACGACCCCCATTCATGCACGCCGCCTTGGTGCAATATCCGGGCTAGCCCGGATATTGCACCAAGGATTCGAGTTTCAGGGCAAATCTGGCCAAGCAGTTTGTTCGATCGCCCGTAGAAGCATAGCCGTAGCTATGGTTCAAGGGGGATCGGGCGAAATGCGACGCCAGATTTGGTCTGAACTCGAATAGGCACAAACCGTAACCCGCCCAAGGTACCTTTCATGGCCATATCGTCCCTGTATTACAGCACGAACCCCATTCATGCACGCCGCCTTGGTGCAATATGCGGGCTAGTCGCCCTGCTGGGTGTTTGCCAGATGGCGATGGCGGCACCGCGTTGGTGGCTGGCGGAGAGCTATGCGGGCGTGGTCGAGTCGCGCCAGGGCCAGCCCTTCATTCTGGCCTTCTGGTCGCTGGATTGTCCGCCTTGCTATCGGGAACTGGCGATGTGGGCCGAGCTGAAGCGGCGTCATCCGGGGCTGGATCTGGTCCTGGTGTCGACCGACGGGCCGGCCGCGGCGGCGGAGGTGGAGGCGCTGCTCGCCGAGCTGGGGCTGGAGTGGGCGGCCGCCTGGCTGTTCAGCGAGCCGCACAGCCAGCGACTGCGCCACGCCGTGGATCCCGCCTGGCGTGGCGAGCTGCCGCGGACCTATTACCTGCGCGCCGGCCGGGTGGAGCGGGCGGTCAGTGGTCTTCCGCAGCGCGGCTTCGTCGAGGCCTGGCTGAAGGGGCCCTGAACATCGAGCCGGGCCGACCCCGAATGCCGCGTCCGCCTGCCTACACGGTCTGGTAGTAGAGGTTCTGCGGATGCCGCGCCTGGGCGAAGAACAGCCAGCGTTCGGCGAGCAGCCCCAGGTACTGGAACAGGAAGGCGAAGGTCAGCACCAGCGGCGCCGGCGGGGTCAGGCCGATGGCCAGCAGCAGCAGCGGCACGCCGAAGGCCATCAGCAGCGAGATCCACATCATCGAGGTGAGAAAACTGGGCGAGCGGCCGTGGTTGTACTCACGGGTGTTGAAGGAGCCGCCCATCGACCCCTGGGCCTTCTGCACGATCTGGGTGTGGCGGATGCCGATGGCGGTCTGCAGCGTCGACTTGTGACGCAGCCGCCGGTTGCGCAGCAGCGCGGCGCTGCGCGAGACCAGGGCGGCGAGGGTGAGGATGATGGCCCAGGCGCCATAGAAGGCCGTCAGTGCCGGTTCGCAGAAGGCGGCATAGGCCGTGGCCAGGGTGAAGCCGCTGGCCGAGCCGAGCAGCAGATAGTTGATGACGGTCAGCGGCGTGGCCCATTCCTGCAGGAACTTGATGGCGGCATAGATCATGCCGGTGCAGACGAACAGGGCGAAGGCCAGCACGCTGGCGACGGCGCCGACCAGGATCGACAGGTCGATGGCGATGTCCGCCTGGCGGCCGATGTGGAAGAACACCGGGTCCCAGCCGGTGAAGTGGATCAGGCCGTAGACGAAGACCATGGCCATGAAGGCCGGCAGCACGATCACCTCGCGCGACAGCCAGGAGGTGCGCCAGCGGGCGGCGGCGCGCCAGCCGCGCTCCGGCCGGCCGAGATGGAACAGCGAGGCGACCAGCCCGGCGACCAGCAGCGCCAGGGCGAGCAGGCTGCCGCTGCCATAGAAGTCCGCGCCGGGCTGGCTCGGCAGGACCCGCACCGCCGAGTACAGCTCGCCGGTGTACAGGGCCAGGAACAGGCCCTGGCCGGCACCGATCAGGGTGGTCAGGAAGATCACGGAAAATGCGGGATGCATGCGTTCTTTCTCCAGGATGGCGCGCCGGGCGCGCAGCGTTCTGCGGGGTGATGGTTACCAGCTGGTGATGTCGTCCAGGGTCGGTTCCTCGATGATCCGCTCCGGGTGCTGCTTTTCGTACTTCAGCGGGTTGTCGATCCGCTCCAGCTCGTCCTCGTGGATCTGGATACGGGTCTTGCGCCGCGGCAGATAGTGGTTGGCCGGGCGGGTGCCCCATTCGGGCATCAGCTGATAGCCGCCGTTCTCGCGGATCGCCACCGAGACCTCGGAATCCGGATCGTGCACGTCACCGAACAGCCGGGCGCTGGTCGGGCAGGCCAGCACGCAGGCCGGCTTGCGCTCCGCCTCCGGGAAGTCCTCGTTGTAGATGCGGTCCACGCACAGCGTGCATTTCTTCATCACCTTCTGCTGCTCGTCCAGCTCGCGGGCGCCGTAGGGGCAGGCCCAGGAGCAGTACTTGCAGCCGATGCACTTGTCGTAGTCGACCAGCACGATGCCGTCCTCGACCCGCTTGTAGCTGGCGCCCGTGGGACAGACCGGCACGCAGGGCGCGTCCTCGCAGTGCAGGCAGCTCTTCGGGAAGTGCACCGTCTCCGTGTGCGGGAAGCAGCCGACCTCGAAGGTCTGCACCCGGTTGAAGAAGGTGCCGCTCGGGTCCTCCCCATAGGGGCGCTGGTCGGGCAGCGGCCCGGCCGTGCCCGAGGTGTTCCATTCCTTGCAGCTGGTCACGCAGGCGTGGCAGCCGACGCAGACGTTGAGATCGATTACCAGGGCGAGTTGGGTCATGGATGTCTACCTGAGATTCGGTTGAGCGTCAGCGGGTGCGTCATTTGCGCTTCATGCGCCCGGCGAACCAGGCCAGCCAGTTGCCGCGGTGCGGTTTCTGGCCGGGAAGCGTCGGCATGGGGTCGAACTGCGGATGGCTGACCTCGGCCTCGCCCGGCTGGAGAGGGTAGATGCGCACCCGCACGTCGTACCAGCCGGCCTGGCCGGTGACCGGGTCGGAGTTGGACAGGTGTTCGCCGTCCTGGCCGGGCGGCAGCTCCTCGCTGATCAGGTGATTGAGCAGAAAGCCCTTGCGCGCCTCGTTGGCGGCCGGGTCCAGTCCCCAGGCGCCGGCGGCCTTGCCGATGGCGTTCCAGGTCCACACCGTGAAGGGTTCGGTGGCCTCGGAATAGCGGCACAGGCAGCGCACCTTGCCGTGCATGGATTCGACCCACATCCATTCGCCGTCGCCGATGCCGGCGGCGCGAGCGGTCTGCGGATTGACGTACAGGAAATTGTAGGTATGGATCTGCCGCAGCCAGGCGTTCTGCGAATCCCAGGAGTGATACATGGCCATCGGCCGCTGGGTGACGGCATTCAGCGGATAGCGGTGCAGGTCCGAGCGGGTGGTCTCCAGCGGCTCGTGATAGAAGGGCAGCGGATCGAAGTAGGTCTCGATGCGTGCGCGCAGATGATCCGGCGGCTGCTTGCCGAAGCTCTTGCCCTGGGCGGCGAGGCGGAATTTCTGCAGCACCTCGGAGTAGACGTGGATCAGGATCGGCTCCGCGTAGCGCGTCAGGCGGTGGTTCTGCGCCCACTCCAGATAGCCCTGGTTCCAGTTGCGCATGTACTGGTAGGACTTGGGCAGCTCGTAATGGAAGACGCAGTTGTTCTTCTCGTACATCTCCCACTGCTTGGGGTTGGGCTCGCCCTTCATGAACTTCTCGCCACCCTTGCCGCGCCAGCCGGCCAGGAAGCCGATGCCGGAACCCGGCTCGGTCTCGAAGTTGACGATGAAGTCCGGATAGTCGCGGAACTTGCGTGAACCGTCCTCGTTGACGAAGGCCGGCAGCCCGAGGCGCGAGCCCAGCTCGATCAGCACCTCCTGGAAGGGCTTGCACTCGCCACTGGGCGGCAGCACCGGGATGCGCACCGAGTCCACCGGGCCGTCGAACTCGGAGATCGGCCGGTCGAGCATGGACATCACGTCGTGCCGTTCCAGGTAGGTGGTGTCCGGCAGCACCAGGTCGGCGTAGGCCACCATCTCCGACTGGAAGGCATCGGCGACGATCAGGAAGGGGATCTTGTAGTCGCCGTTCTCGTCCCGGTCGTTGAGCATCTTGCGGATCTCGGTGGTGTTCATCGCCGAGTTCCAGGCCATGTTGGCCATGAAGATCATCAGGGTGTCGATCCTGTAGGGGTCGCCGCGCCAGGCGTTGGTGATGGCGTTGTGCATCAGGCCGTGCACCGACAGCGGGTACTCCCAGGAGAAGGCCTTGTCGAGGCGTACCGGCTGGCCCTCGTCGTCCACGAACAGGTCGTCCGGGTCGGCCGGCCAGCCGAGCGGCATGCCGGCCAGCGGCGTGTCGGGCTGCACGCCCTCCGGCCCGGTGGGGGTCTTGGCACAGGGCGGGATGGGCCGCGGGAAGGGGGGCTTGTGACGGAAGCCGCCAGGCCGGTCGATGGTGCCGAGGATGGACATCAGGATCGACAGGGCGCGGATGGTCTGGAAACCGTTGGAGTGGGCCGCCAGGCCGCGCATGGCGTGGAAGGCGACCGGGGCGCCGGTGATGGACTCGTGCTCGTTGCCCCAGACGTCGGTCCAGGCGATCGGCAGCTCGATCTTCTGGTCGCGGGCGGTGACGCCCATCTCGTAGGCCAGGCGGCGGATGGTCTCCACCGGGATGCCGGTGATCTCGCTGGCCCACTCCGGGGTGTAGTTCTCGACCTGCTCGACCAGCAGCTGGAAGGCCGGCTTCACCGGCGTGCCGTCGTCGAGGCGGAACTCGCCGAGCAGGTAGGGGTCGGCGCCGGGGGTGTGGGTGGAGATCGGCTTGTTCAGCTCGCGGTCCCACCACAGCTTGTTCTGCGGGTCGAAACAGCCTTCCTCCGGCGGCACCTCGAAGCGCACGAACATGCCGTATTCGGTGCTCGCCTCGTCCATGTTCACCAGCTGCGCCGAGTTGCTGTACTGGATCAGGAAGTCGCGGTCGTACAGGCCCTGCTTGATGATCTCGTGGATCAGCGCCAGCAGCAGGGCGCCATCGGTGCCGGGGCGGATCGGCACCCATTCGTCGGCGATGGCGGAATAGCCGGTGCGCACCGGGTTGATGGAGATGAACTTGCCGCCCTGGCGCTTGAACTTGGACAGCGCGATCTTCATCGGATTGGAGTGGTGATCCTCGGCGGTGCCGATCATCACGAACAGCTTGGCGCGGTCCAGGTCCGGTCCGCCGAATTCCCAGAAGGAGCCACCGATGGTGTAGATCATGCCGGCCGCCATGTTGACCGAGCAGAAACCGCCGTGGGCCGCGTAGTTCGGGGTGCCGAACTGCTTGGCGAACAGGCCGGTCAGGGCCTGCATCTGGTCGCGGCCGGTAAACAGCGCGAATTGCCTGGGGTCGGTCTGGCGGATGCGGCCGAGGCGTTCCTCCATGATCTGGAAGGCCTCGTCCCAGGTGATCGGCTCGAACTCGGCTGCGCCGCGCTCGCTGCCGGGCTTGCGCCTGAGCGGCGTGCCGAGCCGTGCCGGGGAGTATTGCTTCATGATCCCTGAGGCGCCCTTGGCGCAGATCACACCTTTATTAAGGGGGTGTTCCGGGTTGCCCTGGATGTAGCGCACCTCGCCGTCGCGCAGGGTGACGCGGATGCCACAGCGGCAGGCGCACATGTAGCAGGTCGTGTTCTTGACCTCGATGCGTGCCGCCTCGTCCAGCGAGCGGTCGAGCGGGTCGTGCAGAGGGGTGGATTTGCGCATGCTGTATTCTGTCAGTGGCCTCGGGGGAGGGGGCAATCTAGTCAAGCGGCCGGCCGCTTGCCAATCAACATTTCTGAAATGAACATAAAATATTATAATATTCTAATGAGCATTCCATTATATGTAATGTAAAACAGTCGCTTGGCCCGCATATTGCGCGAAGGATTCGAGTTTCAGGGCAAATCTGGCCAAGCAGTTTGTTCGATCGCCCGTAGAAGCATAGCCGTAGCTATGGTTCAAGGGGGATCGGGCAAAATGCGCCGCCAGATTTGGTCTGAACTCGAATAGGCACAAACCGTAACAGGGCACAATTGCTCGCATAGGGAATCACTGCCTTGATAAGTACCGGAAAAATTACGCTTTCAAGGCCGCCTTCGTGCAATATGCGGGTTAGTCTGAACGCCTTGCCAGGGCAAATCAATAAGGCCTGTTTATGATTGCTAAAGATAAAACTGTTTGGAAATCCGCCGGTAAATCTATATGGTAGTCACCCCGCAGAAAGTCGGGAATGCTGGTGGTGCGTCACAGCTGGGCAGGTTTCCTGCGGACGGTGCGCCAGACGCCGACGAATCCGAAGATTTTTAGGGATCTGAGACCACGGAACTTGATCTAGGACAAGGTAGGGCGCCGGGCGCTGAGGCAGAGTAGCCAGCCGCGTTTGGCGTTACGGATGACACCGGGTTCCGCGGGATCCAATTCCAAAGGCCGTCGCTGCACTGGCGGCGGGATACCAAACCGAAAGTTGACATTAAAGTAGAACGGAGAGAAACCATGCCAACATATGTGCGTACCGAAAAGTGCGATGGTTGCAAGGGTCAGGACAAGACGGCCTGCATGTATATCTGCCCGCATGACCTGATGAAGCTGGACAAGGACGGCTCCGAGACCGGTCATGCCATGAGGGCCTTCAACCAGGAACCCGATCAGTGCTGGGAGTGCTATTCCTGCGTCAAGATCTGCCCGCAGCAGGCCATCGAGGCACGTCACTACGCCGACATCGTGCCGCTGGGCGGTTCCGTGCAGCCGCTGCGTGGTTCCGACTCCATCATGTGGACCATCAAGTTCCGCAACGGTACGCTGAAGCGCTTCAAGTTCCCGATCCGCACCACCCCGGAAGGTTCCATCGATCCGTACGCGGGCAAGCCGGCTGCCGACATGAGCAAGATCGAGGAGATCGGCTTCTTCAACGAAGAAAACGGTTTCCGTGCTGGCGATCGCAGCGAGCTGATCCGTCTCTGAACCCAACACCCTAATTATCTGGAATTTCTGAAGAGGACTGTAAGAAATGGCAGGAGAATTTGGTAATCCTGAGGTCGTCGAAGAAGAAGTCGACATCCTCCTGATCGGTGGTGGTATGGCCTGCTGCGGCGCCGCGTTCGAAATCATGCGCTGGGCAGAGGGTACCGACCTTAAAATCAAGCTGGTCGACAAGGCCGCCATGGACCGTTCCGGCGCCGTGGCCCAGGGTCTGTCCGCCATCAACACCTACATCGGTTCCGAGCAGGATCCGGCCGACTACGCGCGCATGGTCTCCAACGACCTGATGGGCATCACCCGTGACGACCTGGCCTACGACCTGGGCCGCCACGTCGACGAGTCCGTGCACCTGTTCGAGGAGTGGGGTCTGCCGATCTGGAAGACCGACGAGAACGGTGAGCGTCACAACGGCGCCGAGGGTCTGCCTTCGCTGAAGGACGGCGGCAAGCCGGTCCGCTCCGGTAAGTGGCAGATCATGATCAACGGTGAGTCCTACAAGTGGATCGTTGCCGAGGCCGCCAAGAAGGCCATGGGCATGGACAACATCCAGGAGCGTGTGTTCATCGTCAAGCTGGTCAACGACAAGAACGACAGCAACCGCGTCGCCGGTGCCGTCGGCTTCTCCGTCCGCGAGCACAAGGTCTACGTCTACAAGTTCAAGGCCTGCCTGCTGGCCGCCGGTGGCTGCGTGAACATCTTCCGTCCGCGTTCGGTCGGTGAAGGCCAGGGCCGTGCCTGGTACCCGGTCTGGAACGCCGGTTCCACCTACGCCATGGCTGCCGAGGCCGGCGCCGAGCTGACCATGATGGAAAACCGCTTCGTGCCGACCCGCTTCAAGGACGGCTACGGTCCGGTGGGTGCCTGGTTCCTGCTCTTCAAGTCCAAGGCCACCAACGCCACCGGCGAGGTCTACATGGAGCGCAACAAGGACATGCTGGACGACTATCCGCCTTACGGTCAGGCTGCCGTCCCCGCCTCCTGCCTGCGTAACCACCTGATGCTGAAGGAAATGCGCGAAGGCCGCGGCCCGATCTGGATGGATACGGTCACCGCCCTGGCCAACCTGCGCGAGACCCTGAGCCCCCGCGAGGTCAAGCACCTCGAGGCCGAGGCCTGGGAAGACTTCCTCGACATGTGCGTCGGCCAGTGCGGCATCTGGGTCGGTGAGAACATCGAGCCGGAGAAGAAGAACTCCGAGCTGATGCCGACCGAGCCCTACCTGCTGGGTTCCCACTCCGGCTGCTGCGGCATCTGGGTGTCCGGTCCGACCGACGTCGGCGCGCCGACCGACGAGGCGCTGGGCGAGGGCATTCCCGAGCACCTGCCGAAGGGCTGGAACTGGGGCTACCGCTCCATGACCACCGTCAAGGGTCTGTTCACCGCCGGTGACGGCGTGGGCGCCTCCGGTCACAAGTTCTCCTCCGGTTCCCATGCCGAGGGCCGCATGGCTGCCAAGGCCATGGTCAAGTTCTGCCTCGACAACAAGGACTGGACCCCTGAGCTGGACACCCCGGTCGACCAGCTGGTGGAAGAGATCTACAAGCCGGTGCGCAACTTCCTGGAGCACAAGGACTACACCACGGCCATCGACGTCAACCCGAACTACATCACTCCGCGCATGCTGCAGTTCCGCCTGCAGAAGATCATGGACGAGTATGTAGCCGGTGTCGCCACCTACTACACCACCAACGAGCACATGCTCGAAGTGGCGGAGCAGAAGCTGGAGATGCTGAAGGAAGACGCCGAGAAGATGCGCGCCAAGGACCTGCACGAGCTGCTGCGTGCTTGGGAGAACTACCACCGCATCCTGACGGCCGAGGCCCACATGAAACACATCCAGTTCCGCGAGGAATCCCGTTATCCGGGCTTCTACTATCGCATGGACAAGAACTTCGTCGACGAAGAGAACTGGAAGTGCTTCGTGAACTCCATCTATGACAAGAATGCCAAGAAGTGGACCGTGTTCAAGCGCGCCCACGTGGATCTTGTCGACAAGTCCAAGCTGTTCAAGTAATTACCGGACAGTACGGCACTTTGAGGGACCGGGCGTCGAGAGGCGCCCGGTTTCTTTCTTTGTGAAGCAAGAAGGCAGAAGCTAGGAGCTGGAAGCTAGAAGTCGGAAGTAGGGCGGGCATCGCCCAGCGTCTCCCAGCTTCCAGCCACTGCATTGAGGTAATCGAGATGAGCGTTGAAATCAGTGATCCCCCCTTCCCCACCAGTCCGGTGGCGCCGACCCAGTACGAAGGTGACCATGTCATCCAGTTCAGCTGTCACAAGGGCATCGGCTGTTTCAATGCCTGCTGCAAGAACATCGACATCACCCTCACGCCCTACGACATCCTGCGGCTGAAGAACCGGCTGGGAATCGATTCGCGCGAGTTCCTGCGCGAGTACACGGTGCCCTACGAGATGGAGAAGGACGGCCTGGCGGGGGTCAAGTTCAAGCCGGTGGACAATGGCACCGCCTGCCGCTTCATGACCGAGGAGGGCTGCAGCGTCTACGAAGACCGGCCCACCGCCTGCCGCTACTATCCGGTGGGTCTGCTCTCCATGCGACGCGCCGACGAGTATGTCGACCGTGACTACTATGCCCTGGTCGAGGAGGACCACTGCCTGGGGCACCAGGAAGACCGCAAGCTGACCATCGACGAATACCGTCAGGAACAGGGTCTGGTCGAGTATGACGACAAGGCACGCGGCTGGCGGCAACTGATTCTGAAGAAGAAATCCTCCGGACCGACCGTGGGCACCCCGTCCAAGCGCAGTCGGCAGCTGTTCTTCATGGCCTGCTACGACCTGGACAGCTTCCGCGAGTTCCTGCGCAGTGAAGGGTTCCGCAGCAGCTTCGTGCTGCCGGAGGACGAGTATGCGCGGCTGCTGGAGGACGACGAGGCGCTGCTGCAGTTCGCCTTCCGATTCCTCAAGCAGGTGTTGTTCGGCGAGGAGAGCATCCCCGTCCATCCCGATGCCCTGGCGGCGCGCGAGGCGCGTCTCAAGGCGCTGGCCGAGGCGCGTGCGGCGCAGAAGGCGAGCTGGGAGGACAAGGAGGGTGGCTTCGATTCGGCGCCGATCGAGTAGCCGGCGCGCCAGGCAAACCATAAGCTTTTGCTTATGGTAATAATCAACAATATTGAGTGTTGATTATTTCACATTGGGGGTAGAGTGACCCTCCAGCAAGCGACCGTGGGGACGCGGACGCAGCGCCCGTGGCGCAACCGATTTCGTAATTGCACGATGCGAGGAAGCAAACATGGCACTTGACCAATCGAACCGTTATTCCGACCTCAGCCTGAAGGAAGAGGACCTGATCGCCGGCGGCCAGCACATCCTGTGCGCCTACAAGATGAAGCCGAAGAGCGGTTACGGCTACCTCGAGGCTGCTGCCCACTTCGCTGCCGAGTCCTCCACCGGCACCAACGTCGAGGTCTGCACCACCGACGAATTCACCAAGGGCGTGGACGCGCTGGTCTATCACATCGATGAGGCCAACGAGGACATGCGCATCGCCTATCCCATCGATCTGTTTGACCGCAACATCACCGATGGCCGCATGATGCTGGTCTCCTTCCTGACCCTGACCATCGGCAACAACCAGGGCATGGGCGACATCGAATACGCCAAGATGATCGACTTCTACATGCCCAAGCGTGCCATCGAGCTGTTCGACGGCCCGGCCAAGGACATCTCCGACCTGTGGCGCATCCTCGGCCGTCCGGTGGTCGATGGCGGCTACATCGCCGGCACCATCATCAAGCCCAAGCTGGGCCTGCGTCCCGAGCCCTTCGCCGAGGCGGCCTACCAGTTCTGGCTGGGCGGTGACTTCATCAAGAACGACGAGCCCCAGGGCAACCAGGTCTTCGCCCCCATGAAGAAGGTCATACCGCTGGTGGCCGATGCCATGAAGCGCGCCCAGGACGAGACCGGCGAGGCCAAGCTGTTCTCCGCCAACATCACCGCCGACGACCACGACGAGATGATCGCCCGTGGCGAATTCATCCTCGAGACCTTCGGCGAGTTCGCCGATCACGTCGCCTTCCTGGTCGACGGCTACGTCGGTGGCCCGGGCATGGTCACCACCGCCCGCCGCTGGTTCCCCAACCAGTACCTGCACTATCACCGTGCCGGCCATGGCGCTGTCACCTCGCCCCAGTCCAAGCGCGGTTATACCGCCTACGTGCTGGCCAAGATGTCCCGTCTGCAGGGTGCCTCCGGCATCCACGTCGGCACCATGGGCTACGGCAAGATGGAGGGCGACAAGGACGACCGCGCCATCGCCTACATCATCGAGCGTGACGAGTACCAGGGTCCGGTGTATCCGCAGAAGTGGTACGGCATGAAGCCCACCACCCCGATCATCTCCGGCGGCATGAACGCGCTGCGCCTGCCCGGCTTCTTCGAGAACCTCGGCCACGGCAACGTGATCAACACCGCCGGTGGCGGCTCCTACGGCCACATCGACAGCCCGGCGGCCGGTGCCATCTCCCTGCGCCAGGCCTACGAGTGCTGGAAGGCCGGTGCCGATCCCATCGAGTGGGCCAAGGAGCACAAGGAATTCGCGCGGGCCTTCGAGTCCTTCCCGCACGATGCCGATGCCCTGTTCCCCGGCTGGCGCGACAAGCTGGGCGTGCACAAGTAAGGCGCGGTGCCTGTCTGATGCAGTCCATGACAAACCCCCGCGCTGCGGGGGTTTGTTCTCTTGGGCCGTGAATCAGGGCCGGGCGGGGACGAGACGCGCCCGTCGACCATGCCTTGACTTGGCAGAGCCAGATGCGTAATCCAGCCCTCACGCTGTTGTTCGGGATGCCCCGCTCCGGGACCACCTGGATCGGCAAGACCTTCGACAGCCATCCCGAGGTCAGCTACCGCCACGAACCGGACAGCCAGTTCCGGCTCGATGACATCATGCCCTTGTATCCGGATCCGGCGGATGCGGCGGACTACCGGCAGGGCGTGCGGGCCTACTGCGAGGAGGTGTTGCCGCGTTGCACGGTGCGCACCTGCGGCAAGCTGCCGCTGTTTCGCAAGGCCGGCCAGTCATGGCTGCAATGGCAGGGCCTGCGCCTGCGGGTGTTTTCGGCCCGCCTGCTGGAACGGCTGCTGGGGCGCAGGCTGGTCTGGAAGGCCGCGCCTGGCGGCCGCCTGGTCTGGAAGTCGATCGAATCGCTGGGTCGTCTGGGCACCCTGCTGCGGGTGATCCCCGACAGCAGGGCCGTGCTCATCGTCCGTGACCCCTGCGGCTACGTGGCCTCGGTGCTGCGCGGCGAGCAGGCCGGGCGCTTCGGTGCCGCCGATTCGATCGCCGAGGACTACAATCTGTTTGCTCTGCTGCTGCAGACCGAGTACGCGCGGGCCATCGGCCTGGAACTGAAGGCGATACGCGCGGCCAGCCCGGTGCAGCGCCTGGCCTGGCTGTGGGTGCTCAACAACGAGAAGGCCTGCCGGGACATCCAGGGCCTGCCCCAGGCCGCCATCCTGCGTTACGAGGATCTGTGCCGGGTGCCACGCGAGGGCTTTCGGCGCCTGTTCGACTTCTGTGGCTTGGCCTGGAGCCCGCAGACGGAGCGCTTCATCGCCGCCAGCACCGAGGCCGGCCACCAGGCCGCCTACTATGCAGTGGTCAAGGACCCGCTGCGTGCGGCCAACCGCTGGCGCGAGGAGCTGGACGAGGGTCAGATCGAGGCCATCCGGTCGCTGGTCCGGCAGCATCCCGTGGGCCGCGCCTACTACGGGCTCGACGAGCAAGCCGCCTATCCCTTCCTGGAACTGGAGCCAGGACAACAGACACATCGGAATGGAACATGAACCATGAATGACGACATCGAACAGTACAAGATCAGCCGTGAACCCTTCTATCAGCCGCAGGGCAACGAGACGGCGCTGTACGAGGCGGCCTATGCAGCGCGCCTGCCGGTCATGGTCAAGGGGCCGACCGGCTGCGGCAAGTCGCGCTTCATCGAATACATGGCCTGGAAGCTGGACCGGCCGCTGATCACCGTGGCCTGCAACGAGGACATGACCGCCTCCGACCTGGTCGGACGCTATCTGCTGGACGCCAACGGCACCCGCTGGGTGGATGGCCCGCTGACCACCGCGGCGCGCATCGGCGCCATCTGCTACCTCGACGAGGTGGTCGAGGCGCGCCAGGACACCACCGTGGTGATCCATCCGCTGACCGATCACCGCCGCACCCTGCCGCTGGACAAGAAGGGCGAAGTAGTCACGGCGCATCCCGACTTCCAGCTGGTGATCTCCTACAACCCCGGCTACCAGAGCCTGATGAAGGAACTCAAGCAGTCGACCAAGCAGCGTTTCGTGGCGATGGACTTCGACTATGCCGCAGCCGATGTCGAGGCCGCCATCCTCAGCCAGGAGACCGGCATCGACGGCGATACGGCGCAGAAGCTGGTGAAGATCGGCGAGACCGCCCGCAACCTCAAGGGCCATGGCCTGGACGAGGGCATCTCCACCCGTCTGCTGGTCTATGCGGCCAATCTGATGCGCCAGGGTATCGCGGCGCCCGATGCCTGCCGCATGGCCCTGGTACGGCCGATCACCGACGATGCGGATATCCGCGCCACGCTGGATCACGCCATCGACGCGGTGTTCGCCTGAATGCTTTTGCGGGGGGGTGCCGCGAAACCCACGAAAACTTGTTCACGGGTTTCGTGGCCCCTTGTCGAAGCAAGGACCCTTTCCCGTGAGTAAAGAGATGAACGAAACAGAACTGCAGGGATATCGGGAGCGGCTGACCTGCAGCTTCCCGCAGCTCGACGACGTCTTCGCCGACTGCATGGAGGAGGCGCTGGCGGTACTCAGCCAGCAGGGCATCCGCGACTACCTGGACGGTGCCTCGCTGATCTGCATGATCGGCCGCGGTTTCGAGCCGGTGCTGGTCTATCTGGAGGAGATGCCGCAGGTCGCCGAGCGTCTCGGCGAGGCGATGCTCGGCGAGGTGGCCCAGGCGGTGTGGAAGATGTCGCGCACCCCCAACGGCAAGGCCATCCTGCCCTTTTTGCAGGCCCTGCCGGAGGCCGCACGCCGGCTCGGCAGTGCCGAACAGATGCAGCGGTTCCTGGAACTGGTGTTCGACATGATGGAACGCACCACCGGTTCCATCCACGGCTTCCACACCACCATCCCCAGCCCCGGCCTGCCGGCGCTGCTGGAGAACGTCCCCTATCTGCTCAACCAGCTGTCGCTGGAGGGTCTGCGCAACTGGGTGGACTACGGGGTGCGCAACTACCCCTCCAACCCGGACCGCCAGCGTGATTACTTCAGCCTGCAGTCGGCCGACAGCCGGGCCATCCTGCAGCGCGAGCGCCACGGCACCCTGTTCGCCGACAACGAGCGCCGGCTGGATCTCTACCTGCGCGCCCTGTGGCGGATCAAGGAGCATCTGGTGCCCTATTCCACCGGCTTCGACGAGTTGCGCAAGCCGATGCCCTATTTCGATTCCCTGGGTATCCGCCTGCCCGACGTCTACGATGACCACAACGGCGTGCGCGGCATCGACCGCTATCGGGCCCTGCTGGCGCATGCCGCCGCGCACAAGCGCTGGAGCACGGCGATCTTCGCCGACAACTTCAGCCCCTTCCAGCGCGTCGCCATCGAGGTCTTCGAGGACTCGCGGGTGGAGTGGCTGGCGATGCGCGAGTACCCGGGGCTGCGTCGCCTCTGGCAGGCGCTGCACCCGGTGCCGCTGGAGGACGACTGCCGGCAGGACGAGGAGTCCTGCATCCGCCATCGTCTGACCATGCTGTCGCGGGCCATCCTCGACCCCGGTCATGGTTACCGCAATCCCGACGTCCTCGAGTTCGCCGAGCGTTTCCATGCGCTGATGGCCGAGGGCGACCAGGACACCGACAGCATCGCCAAGCTGGCGATCAGCTTCATCGCCCGCACCCGCCGCCAGTCCGACCTGCTGCCCAACGTCTACTTCAAGGACACGGTGGTCGACTACCGCGACGACAACCGCCACATGTGGAAATTCATCGAGGAGGGCGACGAGGAGGAGACCTTCGAGGTCGAGCGCAAGAAGATCGAGCACGAGGAGGAAAAGGGCCTGCCGCCACGCCACTATCCGGAGTGGGACTACCAGACCCAGACCTACCGCCCGGACTGGGTCAGCCTCTACGAGGGGCTGCATCCGCCGGGCGACCCGGCCTTCGTCGACCGCCTGCTGGCCAAGCACAGCGCCCTCGCCAAGCGCCTCAAGCAGATCCTCGACCTGCTCAAGCCGCAGGACTACGTGCGGGTGCGCTACCAGGAGGAGGGCAGCGAACTGGACCTGGACGTGGCGATCCGCTCGCTGATCGATTTCAAGAGTGGCCACACACCGGACCCGCGGATCAACATGAGCCACCGCCACGATGGCCGCGACATCGCCGTCACCCTGTTGCTCGACCTGTCGGAATCCCTCGCCCAGGTGCCGCCGGGCTGTGAGCAGACCCTGCTGCAGCTCAGCCAGGAGGCGGTCTCGCTGCTCGCCTGGGCGATCGAGAAGCTGGGCGACGATTTCGCCATCGCCGGTTTCTCCTCCAACACCCGGCACGAGGTGCGCTACCAGCACATCAAGGGTTTCAGCGAGCACTGGGGCGAGGAGGTCAAGGCGCGCATCGCCGCCATGCAGGCCGGCTTCTCCACCCGCATGGGGGCCGCCATGCGCCATGCCGGCCACTATCTCGGCGCCCGCCGTGCCGACAAGAAGCTGCTGCTGATCCTCACCGACGGCGAGCCGTCGGACATCGACGTCGACGACGAGCGGTTGCTGATCGAGGATGCGCGCAAGGCCGTGCACGAGCTGGACCAGAACGGCATCTACACCTACTGCATCAACCTCGATCCCAATGCCGACGACTATGTGGGCGACATCTTCGGCCAGCAGTACGTGGTCATCGATCGGGTGGAACGCCTGCCGGAGAAGCTGCCCCAGTTGTTCCTTGCCCTGACCGGCTGACCGGGGCGCGAGCCATGGAGACCCGCATCGACTTCCTGCGCCACGGTGAACCCGAGGGTGGGCGCCGCTTCCGCGGCCATGGGGTGGACGATCCGCTCAGCGAGCGGGGCTGGGCGCAGATGTGGGCGGCGGTCGGCCAGGCGGCGGACTGGAGCAGCGTGGTCAGCTCGCCGCTGCGGCGTTGCCGGGAGTTCGCCGTGGCCCTGGCCGAACGCCATGGCCTGCCGCTGGTGATCGAAGCGGACTTCCGCGAGGTCGGCTTCGGCCGCTGGGAGGGGCTGAGTCCGGAGCAGATCATGGCCCGGGACGCGGCGGAATACGAGGCTTTCTACCGCGATCCCGTCCACTGCCGGCCAGCCGGTGCCGAACCCCTGGAGGCCTTCGGCTCGCGGGTCGCGGCGGCCTTCGAGCGCTGCCTGCAGGCGCGGGCCGGGGAACGGCTGCTGGTCGTGGCCCATGCCGGGGTGATCCGTGCCGCCCTCGGGCAGGTGCTGGCCGCCGCACCCGCGGCCTGGTACCGGGTGGCCGTCGACAACGCCGCCTTCACCCGCTTCAGCAGCGACGGGAGGGGTTGCCGGCTGGTGTTCCACAATCGTCCCGGCCCCCTCTCCCCCTGAACATGGCATATTCAGTTGCCGGGTTGATAAGATATACTGAACGTCCTGTTTGTAGTCATAAGTATATCTCATGCATCTCACCCTGCGTCAGCTTCGCATCTTCGAGGCGGTAGCCCGCCGCCTCAGCTTCACCCGTGCCGCCGAGGACCTGCACCTCAGCCAGCCGGCGGTTTCCATGCAGGTCAAGCAGCTGGAGGAGGCGCTCGGACTGCCGTTGTTCGAGCAGCTCGGCAAGCGCATCCACCTCACCGAGGCCGGTGAGGAGATGCGCCGCTATGCCCATGCCATCAACGGTCTGCTGCAGGAGGCGGAGCAGGTCTTCGACGAGATGCGCGGCCTGGAGCGTGGCCGCCTCAACATCGCCGTGGCCAGCACCGCCAACTATTTCGCGCCGCGCCTGCTGGCGAGCTTCTGCGAGCGCTACCCCGCGCTGCAGATCAGCCTGCGGGTGACCAACCGCAAGGGCCTGCTGGCGGCGCTGGGCGACAGCGACGTCGACCTGGTGATCATGGGCCAGCCGCCGGCCAGCATGGACCTCACCGCCGAGGAGTTCATGGACAACCCGCTGGTGGTGATCGCCGCCCCGGGGCATCCTCTCGCCGGCAGGAAGCGCATTCCGCTGGAAGCGCTGGAGGCCGAGACCTTCCTGGTCCGCGAGAAGGGCTCGGGAACCCGCTCGGCCATGGAACGGCACTTCGCCGAGCACGGCATCACCCTGTCGACGGCGATGGAGATGGGCACCAGCGAGGCGATCAAGCAGGGGGTCGAGGCCGGGCTGGGTCTTGGCCTGCTGTCGCTGCACACGCTGGAGATGGAGCTGGAGCTGGGGCGGGTGGTGATCCTCGATGTCGACAGCTTCCCCATCCTCCGCCACTGGTTCGTGGTGCACCGCGCCGGCCGGCGCCTGTCGCGGCCGGCGCTGGCCTTCAAGGATTTTGTGCTCGACGAGGCGCAGGGCATCCTCGGCCAGCCGGCCGTGCACGCAGAGGCAAACCTTCCGTAGGCTACGCGCCATGGCCTGCGGCTGTCACCAGGGCGGCGCGCATGATCGGCGTGCAGGCTGGTATTAACCCGGCTTCGTGCCTGTTCGATTGACGCCGGGCATTGCCCGCCGTGGATCACCCGATCGCGGCCTGGAGGCCGCTCCTACGAGAACACGTTGTGCCGCCATGCCCCGTAGGAGCGGCCTCCAGGCCGCGATCGAGGCGCAAAGGGTGCCGCCCCGGCCCACGGAGCCTGCCTTGGTGCAATATGCGGGTTACTAATACATCCGGTGCCGGAACAGCCAGCCGGCCATGGCCAGGGTGATGGCGCCGATGAGGGCCATGGGCCAGAACTGGTGGAAGAGCAGGGCGAAACCGTCTCCCTCCAGGGTCACGCCACGCACGATGACCAGGAAATAGCGCAGCGGATCCAGGTAGGTGAGCCACTGCACCGGCTCCGGCATGTTGGCGATCGGCGTGGTGAAGCCGGAGAGGATCACCGCCGGGACGATGAACAGGAAGGCGCCGAGGATGGCCTGCTGCTGGGTGAGGGCGATGGCGGAGATCATCAGCCCGATGCCCACCGTGGCTAGCAGGAACAGCAGGATGCCCAGGTACAGGGCCGGGATGCTGCCGCGCAGCGGAATGTCGAAGAACCACGTCATCAGGGCGACGATCAGCGTCGCCTCCAGCAGGCCGATGACCATCCCGGGAATGGCCTTGCCGATGAGGATCTCCACCGGCCGCAGCGGCGTGACCAGCAGCTGGTCGAAGGTACCCTGTTCACGCTCCCTGGCCACCGAGAGGGCGGTCACCAGCAGGGTCACCACCAGCATCAGCGAACCTACGATGCCAGGCACGATGAACCACTGGGACTGCAGGTTCTCGTTGTACCAGGCGCGCATCTGCAGCTTCACCGGAGGCCCGGTCTGCCCCTGCGCCTGTTGCCAGGCGCGGTTGAAGTCCAGCACCAGGCTGCGCAGATAATTGAGAGCGGTCATGGCGGTGTTGGAGTTGCGGCCATCGATGATCACCTGCAACGGTGCCGTTTCGCCGCGTGCCAGGTCGGCGCTGAACCGCGGGCCGAGGTGGACCACCAGCAGCACCCTGCGTCCGTCGATGAGCGGTGCGATCTCGGCGTCACTGCCGATGTGTTGCAGCACGGAGAAGTTCGGCGAGCCCTCGATGCGCGCCAGCAGCTCGCGCGCGGCGCCACCCCGGTCCTCGTCGTAGACCGCCACCGGCACCTCGTTGAGGTCGTAGCTGGCGGCAAAGCCGAAGACGAACAACTGCACGATGGGTGGCACGATGATGACGATGCGGCTGCGCTTGTCGCGCAGCAGGGCAAGGAATTCCTTGAGCGCCAGGGCGAGGATATGGGCGAGGCTGTTGCGCATCTTCAGTCCAGTCTCTTGTGGGATTTCTTCACCACCAGGGCCGAGAGGATCGCCAGCATCAGCAACATGGCGCCGGCATTGGGCAGCACCACCGGCCACACCGGGCCGGCGAGGAACAGGCTCTGCAGGATGGCGACGAAGTAGCGCGCCGGCACCAGGTAGGTGATGGTCTGCACCCAGTGGGGCATGGAGTGGATGTCGAACAGGAAACCGGAGAGCAGGAAGCTGGGCAGGAAGCTGACCACCAGCGCCACCTGGCCGGCGAGGAACTGGTTGCGGGTGACGATGGAGATGAGCAGGCCGATGGCCAGCGACACCAGCATGAACAAGGCCGAGCAGGCCATCAGCAGCCAGAAGGGACTCTCCAGCGGCACGTCGAACAGCAGCAGGGCCATGGCCACGCTGAGCAGCATGCCGCCCATGCCGAGCAGGAAATAGGGAATCAGCTTGCCGGCCAGCATCTCGCCCATCTGCAGGGGCGTGACCATCAAGGCTTCCATGGTGCCGCGCTCCCACTCGCGCGCCACCACCATGGCGGTGAGCAGGGAGCCGATCATGGTCATGATGATGGCGATCAATCCAGGTACCAGGAACAGGCGGCTGGAGAGGGCCGGATTGAACCAGATGCGCTGTTCCATGGCCACCGGCATCTCCAGCGCGCGCCCCTGGGCGCTCGCGTAGTGCTGCAGCCAGCCCAGCCAGGTCCCCTGGATATAGCCCTTGGTGATGTTGGCCTGATTGGAGTCGACGCCGTTGACGAACACGCCGATCGGGGCATCGAGGCCGCTTAGCAGGCGGTCGGAGAAGTCGTTGCGCAGCCAGAGGATGCCGTCGATGCGGCGTTCGGCCAGCGCCGCCTGCGCCTCCTGGATGGCGCCGAAGCGTTGCGGGCGGAAGAATTCGGAGCGGTCGAAGGCCCCGGCCAGGGACTGGCTGGCGGTATCCGGCTGCTCGATCACCAGCCCCAGGGGGATGCGCTTGGCGTCCAGGGACACGCCGTAGCCGAACAACAGCAACAACACCACCGGCATGACGAAGGCGATGGAGATGCTCGACGGGTCGCGCAGGATCTGCAGGCTCTCCTTGCGGATCATGCCCCACAGGCGGCGGATGCGCGCCTTCATGCCGTGGCCTCCTGGTCTTGCTTGTTGCGCTGCTCGATGAGCCGGATGAAGGCATCCTCCATGGTCGGGTCCGGGTTGTCCGGGGTGCGCGCGCCGGCCTTCATCGCCTGCGGCGTGCCCTCGGCAAGTACCCGGCCGTCGGCCATGATCACCAGCCGGTCGCAGTAGTTGGCCTCCTCCATGAAGTGGGTGGTGACCAGCACCGTCACCCCGGCCTCGGCCAGGGCGTTGGTGCGCGTCCAGAAGTCGCGCCGTGCCAGGGGGTCGACGCCGGAGGTGGGTTCGTCGAGGAACAGGATTTCCGGCTCGTGCATCAGGGCGGCGGCAAAGGACAGGCGCTGCTTGAAGCCCAGCGGCAGATCACGGGCATTGGCCTCGCGGTAGTCGCCGAGCTCGAAGGTGTCGATGGCCCAGGTTACCCGCTGCTCCTGGCGACGACCGCGCAGGCCGTAGGCGCTGGCGAAGAAGCGCAGGTTCTGGAGCACCGAGAGGTCGCCATAGAGGGAGAACTTCTGCGCCATGTAGCCGATGTGGCGGCGCGCCTCGGCACGCGCGCTGTGCAGGTCGTGGCCGGCCACCGACAGCTCGCCGCCGCTGGCCGGCAGCAGGCCGCAGAGCATGCGGAAGGTGGTGGTCTTGCCGGCGCCGTTGGCGCCCAGCAGGCCGAAGATCTCGCCGCGGCGCACTCTGAAGCTGACCTTGTCGACGGCCACGAAGTCGCCGAAACGGCGCACCAGGTCCTGCACCCGGATCACATCTTCGTCACCGCCTCCTTCGATGTGCAGGTCCAGCCCATCGAGCGACGAGGCCGCCTCCTGGCGGCTCTTCAGGCGGGCGACGAAGGCATCCTCGAAGCGCGGTGCGACGGGTTCGATGCGCGCCGCGGCGAGGTCCGGCAGCAGGGTCGTGATATCGGGCGTGCCCGGGCGCTCCATCACCACCCGCACCGCCTCGCCCTCCACCAGGGCGTCGATGACGCCTGATGCCGCGCCGAGGCGGGTCTGCAGGCGACGATGGGAGATGCCCGCGGCGCTGATCTGAAATACGCGCCCTTCCACCTCCTCGCTGAAGCTGGCCGGCGGACCCTGGCCGAGCAGCCGGCCCTGGTGCAGCAGCAGCACCTCGTCGCAGCGCTCGGCCTCGTCGAGATAGGCGGTACTGAGCAGCACGCTCATGCCCTGCTCCTGCACCTGGCGGTAGACGATGGCCCAGAGCTCGCGCCGCGACACCGGGTCCACGCCCACCGTGGGCTCGTCCAGCAGCAACAGGCGCGGTGCGCGCAGCAGGGCGCAGGCCAGGCCCAGCTTCTGTTTCATGCCGCCGGAAAGGCGACCGGCGAGACGCGCAGTGAAGGGCGCGAGGCCGGTCATCTGCATCAGCTCGGCATAGCGCGTGGCGCGCCGCTCGGGCGGGATGCCCTGCAGCTCGGCGTAGAGATCGAGGTTCTCCTGCACGCTGAGATCCTCGTAGAGGCCGAAGCGCTGCGGCATGTAGCCCACCGCCGACTGCACCGCCTGGGCCTCGCGCAGGGCATCCAGCCCCAGTACCCGGATCGTGCCCGATGCCGGACGCAGCAGGCCGCAGGCCAGGCGCATGAGTGTGGTCTTGCCGGCGCCGTCGGGACCGATGAGGCCGGTCACCTGGCCAGGGGCGATGTCGAAGCTGACGCCGTCCAGCGCACGTACCTCCCGGCCGCCTTCGGCGAACAGCTGGCGCAGGTCACGGACGCTGAGAACCGGATCGCCCCTCATGGCTGGCTGCCTGGCGTTCGAATCGGGCGCAGCCGGGTCAAGGTGAACCGCAGGGCCGGGGCCGGCTGCTGGCATCGGCCTGATCCAGCTCGATCTCCACGCTCACCGGCATGCCCAGGCGTAGCTCGCCCTCGGGATTGCAGGCGAAGATGCGCACCGAATACACCAGCCGGGTGCGCAGCTCCGGCGTCTGTACCGTCTTCGGCGTGAACTCGGCGGTGGGCGAGATGTAGCCCACCCAGCCCGGGTAGCGTTTGTCGGGGTAGCTGTCGGTGGTGATCCAGGCGCTGGCGCCCAGGCGCACGCGGCCGAGCATGGGCTCCGGCAGGTAGGCGCGTACCCATACCGGATCGAGGAAGGCCAGGGTCAGCACCGGCGACTGGGGGAAGGCCATGTCGCCGGGTTCCAGGATGCGGTTGCGGACGATGCCGTCGGCAGGGGCGTGGAGGCTGGCGTCGGCGAGGCGCTGACGGGCCTGCTGCACGGCCGCCTGGCGCGCGGCAAGCTGGGCGCGGGCGGCGGCGATGTCCTCCTTGCGCGCGCCGGCCTCCAGCAGGGCCAGCGAGGCCTGCACCGCCTTGACCCGGGCAGCGGCGGCATCGGCCTCGGAACGGGCCTGTTCCTCGTCCTGTGGCGAGGCCAGCTTCTTCTGCAGCAGCTGGGCCATCCGCCGGTAGCTGTCCCGGGCGGCCTTGGCCTCGGCCTCGGCGGCCTGCAGCTCCGCGCGGAGCTTGCGGATCTCCTCCGGGCGGCTGCCCGCCTCCAGCTTGGCCAGCGCCTGGCGCTGGGCCTCCAGCGCGGCCCAGGCCTCGGCCAGTTGTGCCTCCAGCAGCTCGCTGTGCAGCCGGGCGAGCAGCTGGCCCTGTTCGACCCGGTCGCCCTCCTGGACCAGGATCTCGGCGATGTGCTCGCTGGCGTTGAAGGCCAGCTGTGCCTCGCGGATGTCGACGTTGCCGTACAGCTCGAGCCGGCGGCTGGCGTCTGCGCTGCTATCCTGTTGCTGCCACCAGAGATAGCCGCCGCCGAGCAGGGCGAGGAGGGGAAGGACGAGGAGCGGTTTCTTCATGCGCAAGGATCCTTGATCAGGGCTGGATTGCCGCGGCTGGGGCGGCGGATTTCAACCGTCGCCGGGTCAGGGGCGGGCGCGGGCTGGATCGAGCGCAGCGCGCACCCGTTCGGCGAGTTCGATGGCCTGTTCGCTTTCCGCCGCCAGGCAGTTGAAATGGCCCATCTTGCGGCCCGGCCGGGCCTCGCGCTTGCCATAGAGATGGAGCTTGACGGACGGCTGCTCGAACAGCCGCTCCCAGGGCGGCGTGCCCGCCTGCCAGAGATCGCCGAGCAGGTTGACCATCACCACCGGGGAGAGCAGCAGGGTGTCGCCCGGCGGCAGGCCGCACAGGCAGCGCACCTGCTGCTCGAACTGGGAGGTGACGGTGGCGTCGAGGGTGTAGTGGCCGCTGTTGTGCGGCCGTGGCGCCATCTCGTTGATCAGCAGCCGTCCCGTGGGGGTGAGGAAGAACTCCACCGCCAGCACGCCGCAGTAGTCCAGGGCCTCGGCGAGGCGGGTGGCCATGGCCACGGCCTGGTCGGCCACCTCCGGCTCGACCCCGGCGGGGACGATGCTGGTGTCGAGGATACCGTGGCGGTGCCGGTTCTCGGCCACGGGATAGACCGCCATCTCGCCGCTGCTGCTGCGGGCCAGGATCACCGACACCTCGCAGGCCAAGGTGATGCGTTCCTCCAGCACGCAGGGCTGGCCGCCCAGCTGCTCGAAGGCGGCCCGTGCCTCCTCCAGGGTTTCCACCGGCAACTGGCCCTTGCCGTCGTAGCCCATGGCCGCGGTCTTCAGCAGCAGCGGGGGAACCAGGGTCTCGACGGCGGCCTCCAGGTCGGCCGCTTCGTGGATGGCGAAGAAGGGCGCGGTGTCCAGGCCGTGGTCGCGGACGAAGGTCTTTTCGCGGATCCGGTCCTGGGCGATGCGCACCGCCGAGGCGCCGGGGCGGACCGGGCAGTGCCGGGCCAGCAGCTCCAGGCTGTCGGCCGGGACGTTCTCGAATTCGGTGGTCACGGCATCGCATTCGTCGCCCAGCATCTGCAGCGCGGCCTGGTCGTGATAGTCGGCCTGGATGTGCTGCTCGGCGATGCTGCCGGCGGGGCTGTGCGGATCGGGGTCCAGCACCGCCACCCGGTAGCCCATGCTGTGCGCGGCGAGGGTGAACATGCGTCCCAGCTGGCCGCCGCCGAGCACGCCGAGGGTCGCGTCTGGCAGGATCATGGCTGCGGCGGAAGGGTCATGGCGAGCACCGTCTCCGCCTGCTCCCGACGGAAACGGTCGAGGCGTTCGGCCAGGGCGGGATCGCCGACGGCGAGCAGGGCGGCGGCAAAGAGGGCGGCATTGGCGGCACCGGCCTCGCCGATGGCGAAGGTGGCGACCGGGATGCCCTTCGGCATCTGCACGATGGACAGCAGGGAGTCCATCCCCTTCAGGTGGCGCGAGGGCACCGGCACGCCGAGCACCGGCAGGCTGGTCTTGGCGGCCAGCATGCCGGGCAGGTGGGCGGCGCCGCCGGCGCCGGCGATGATGCAGGCGAGGCCGCGTTCGCGGGCGCCTGCGGCATACTCGAACAGCAGGTCCGGGGTGCGGTGGGCGGAGACCACCCGGGCCTCGAAGGGGATCTCGAAGCGCTCCAGCTGCTCGGCGGCGTGCTGCATCACCGGCCAGTCGCTGTTGCTGCCCATCACCAGGCCGACGCGGGGTGTCTCGCTCATGGTTGCGGTACCTGTCGTTTCCAGAAATGGAAACCGGAAATTCTACCAGTTCGCGGGCCGATTTCTAACCGGCCAGCTGCTGTACGGGTGAGAATTGCCGGCCGCCCCGGTACAATGCCGCTTTTCCCGGGAGCCCGACCATGCTGGACGTTCTCTACGAATCCGACCTCAAGAGCCTGCCGCGGGTGGCCCGCGGCAAGGTGCGCGACGTCTACGCCGTGGGCGAGGACAAGCTGCTGATTGTCACCACCGACCGCCTGTCGGCCTTCGACGTGGTGCTGCCGACGCCCATCCCCGGCAAGGGGGCGGTGCTGACGGCAGTCTCCAACTTCTGGTTCCAGCGCACCCGGGAGATCATCCCCAACCATCTCACCGGTCTGCCGCTGGAGGCGGTGCTGCCCGATGCCGCCGAGCGCGAGCAGGTCGAGGGGCGGGCCGTGGTGGTGCGCCGGCTGAAGGCGCTGCCGGTGGAGGCCATCGTGCGCGGCTACCTGATCGGTTCCGGCTGGAAGGACTACCAGGCGAGCGGCGCGGTGTGCGGCATCCGCCTGCCGGCGGGGCTGCGCATGGCCGACCGCCTGCCCGAGCCGCTGTTCACCCCCTCCACCAAGGCCGAGGTCGGCGCCCACGACGAGAACATCGACTTCGAGCGCACCGTGGCGCTGCTCGGCCGCGAGCTGGCCGAGCAGGTGCGCGACGTCAGCCTGGCGATCTACCGCGACGCGGCCGCCTATGCCCTGGAGCGCGGCATCATCATCGCCGACACCAAGTTCGAGTTCGGCCTGGACGAGGCCGGCCGCCTGGTGCTGATCGACGAGCTGCTGACCCCCGACTCCTCGCGCTTCTGGCCGGTCGATCAGTACCGGCCCGGCAGCAGTCCGCCGAGCTTCGACAAGCAGTACGTGCGCGACTACCTGGAGACCCTGGACTGGGACAAGACCCCGCCCGGCCCCGAGCTGCCGCCGGAGGTGGTGCAGAAGACCGCCGAGAAATACCGCGAGGCCGAGCGCCGGCTGACGCAGCCCGCAGCCTGAGTGAATCTTTGCCGCTGCCGCCGGTCATAGCGGTAGCCGTGTAACAACTGATAACCGACAGGAGAGAGACCATGTACGGATTCGATGTGAAGGTGAAAGAGGATTTCGACGGTGCCGTCCAGCGGGTCACCGAGGAGCTGCAGAAGGAAGGCTTCGGCGTGCTGACCGAGATCGACGTGGCGGCCACCCTGAAGAAGAAGCTCGACATCGACAAGCGTCCCTACAAGATCCTCGGTGCCTGCAACCCCAAGCTGGCCAACCAGGCGCTGGACGCCGACCCCGATATCGGTCTGCTGCTGCCCTGCAACGTGGTGGTGCGCGAGGAAGAGGACGGCAGTGTCACCGTCGCCTTCATGGATCCCTCGGCGGTGCTGACCCTGGTGCAGAAGCCGGGCATCGAAGAGCTGGCCGGCGAAGTGCGCCAGCGGCTGATGCGGGTGCGCGACGCCCTGGAGGGATGAGGAAGAAGCCGGAAGTCAGGAGCTGGAAGCTGGAAGGAAGATAGAATCCAGAATCCAGGAGTCAGAATTCAGCATTTTTGTTCTGACTTCCAGCTTCTATCTTCTGCTCTCTCAAATCGTCACCAGTTCGCGCAGTCCTTCCACGTCGTTGAGCACGATGCTGGTGCCGTGAACCGTGAGCAGGCCGTCTCGTGACAGCCGGGTGAGGATGCGGGAAAAGGTCTCCGGCTTGATCGACAGCCGCGAGGCAATGACGTGCTTGGGGGTGGAGAGCATGATCTCCACCGCATCCTGGCCGTCATCCGGCAGCTCGTTGAGCAGGTAGTTGACCAGCCGGTAGGTGGCGTTGTGTAGCGTCAGGCTGTCGATCTCGTTCAGATGGCGGTGCAGGCGCTGGCTCATGTTGGCCATCATCCGCAGGCAGACGTCGACCGAATCGTGCAGCGTGGCGAGGAAGGTCTGGTTGGAGAAGGACAGCAGCCGGCTCGGCAGCACCGCATCGACGCTTACCGGGTAGACCTTGGCGGAGAGGAACATCACCGCCTCGGCAAAGGTATGGCCCGGCTTGATCAGCTCGATGACCTTCTCGTCGCCCTCCTCGGACAGCCGGTAGAGCTTGACCTGGCCTTCCAGCAACAGGAAGAAGCGGTCCGCCTCCTGGCCGTACTCGAACAGGTTCTCGCCTTCCTCGAGGTGGATCTCGTGAGCGGTGGCGAACACCCGTTCCAGTTCGCGGTCGTCGAAGGCCGAGAACAGATAGGTGCGGCGCATGCGCTGCCGGAGTTCGTCGGTGAGTTTCATGCCTTGTCCCCGTGCGCCGGGCGCACGCTGCATCAGGTCATCGTGCCGGGCCAATAGTTAAGTGCCTTGCGTGGACACTCCCGCCCCGCCGGCTTGTTGTCATCCTGGCCGCGCAGTATACCCCATTGCGCGCATGGCTGGCTTCCCTGCTCAGTCGCCGCCCTCCAGCCGCTGTGCGGCCGATGCCGCACCTCCCGAGGCGAGTCGCGCGGCAGCCTTGGCGCGCCAGTTGGGCGACAGGCTGTCGAGGCCGGCCAGGCGCTCCAGCAGGGGCTCGTCCTGCTCCGGGCCGTAACAGGCCCTGATCGCCTCGGCGACGCTGGGGCCCTTGCTGCGCTCGATCAGCTCGATGCCGTCACCGCAGGCGAGCCGACCCGGTTCCAGCACCCGGTAGAACCAGCCGCAGCGCGCGTTGTCCTGGGCGCGCCGGGCCATGTCCTCCACCCCGAAGCGGTGGTTGAGTTTCCAGCAGGGGCTGCGCGGCTGGGACACCTGGAGCAGGACGCTGCCGATGCGGAGGATGTCGCCGATCCGCACCTGCCACTCGTCCAGGCCGTGGCTCGACAGGTTCTCGCCGAAGCCGGGCGGCCGGAAGCGCCCGGCGGCCTGGGGCAGTTCCCGTGCCCAGGCCGCGTAATGATCGGCGCAGTAGTGGAGCAGGGCACGCTCGGCACCGCCATGGTGGTTCGGGTCGGCCTGCTGGTCGCCCTTCAGGCCGCTGCTGTCGACGGCCACGCCATGTTCGATCGGCTGCTTGTCGATGGCGCTGCGCCTGCCGGCCTCGCCCAGCGGCTGGATGCGCCCGGCATAGACTCCGCTCAGGGCGATCATGGAGGTTCCTCGTACCGGTCAATCCCCGGTAATCATAACAGCCGTGCTTCCCGTCGTTGTAGGAGCGGCCTCCAGGCCGCGATGTGGGGTGCCGAATCGCGGCCTGGCGACCGCTCCTACGGGGTTCCGCCGGGGTCTTGCAGGAGCGGCCTCCCGGCCGCGATCGGGGATGGCGCCAAATCGCGGCGTGGACGCCGCTCCTACAGGGGGGCGCTACGGCGTTCGTAGGAGCGGCCTCCCGGCCGCGATCGGGTGCGGCGACGAATCGCGGCGTGGCCGCCGCTCCTACGGGTGGCGCTGCTGCCGTTGTAGGAGCGGCCTCCAGGCCGCGATAGAACCGACCACTGCCCTTGCGCCCCGGCGCCTGTGGCCGTATCGTCAGCGCCGGTTTCCTCCCGTGGCGGGATCTATACGTATGTCAGAGCACGAACCCATCCGCCTGTCGATCTCCGGCCTGAGCTGCGCCGGTTGCGTGGCTGCCGTCGAGGACGCCCTGCGCGCCGTGCCCGGGGTGGAGCAGGCCGTGGTCAACTTTGCCGAGCATACCGCGCAGGTCACCGGGGAGGTGGAGGTCGACAGCCTGATCGCGGCGGTGCGCAAGGCCGGCTACGAGGCCGCCCTGCTGCGTGGCCTGGCCGACGAGGCGGAGAAGGAGGCCGCCGAGTTCGCCCATTACCGGCAGTTGCTGCGCCGTGCCGGGGTGGCGGCGCTGGTCGCCCTGCCGCTGTTGCTGGCCGGCGGTCTGCTGTTCGATGTCTTGCCGCCGCTGTCGCCTGCAGCCCGCCCCTTCTGGCTGGGCGTCGGCCTGCTCTGCCTCGGGGTGCTGGTCTATTCGGGCGGCCACTTCTTCACCGGGGCCTGGACGGCGCTCAGGAACCACAACGCCAACATGGATACCCTGATTGCCCTGGGTACCGGCAGCGCCTGGCTGTATTCGATGGCGGTGGCGCTGTTCCCGGAGGGGGTGCCGGTGCTGGCGCGGCATGCCTATTTCGAGGCGGCGGTGACCATCCTCGCCCTGATCAATCTCGGCAGCGCCCTGGAGATGCGTGCCCGGGGCAAGACCTCCGAGGCCATCCGCCGGCTGATCGGTCTGCAGCCACGCACCGCGCGGGTGGTGCGCGAGGGGCGCGAGATCGATGTGCCCATCGACCAGGTCGGCCTGGACGAGACGGTGCGGGTGCGGCCCGGTGAGAAGATCCCGGTCGACGGGGTGATCCTCGAGGGCCATTCCACGGTCGACGAGTCGATGCTCACCGGCGAGCCGCTGCCGGTGGAGAAGGGGCCGGGCGACGTGGTCACCGGTGGCACCCTGAACAAGAGCGGCGGTTTCCTGTTCAAGGCGACCCGTATCGGCCGGGACATGGCCCTGGCGCGGATCATCGAGATGGTGCGCGAGGCGCAGAACTCCAAGCCGGCCATCGGCCGGCTGGCCGACCGGGTGAGCAGTGTCTTCGTGCCCACGGTGCTGATCATTGCCGTGCTCACCTTCCTCGCCTGGTACGACTTCGGCCCGGAGCCGCGGCTGAGCTATGGCCTGGTCACCGCCATCACCGTGCTGGTCATCGCCTGTCCCTGCGCGCTGGGTCTGGCGACCCCCATCTCCATCATGGTCGGTGTCGGCAAGGCGGCCGAGAATGGCATCCTGATCCGCAGCGGCGAGGCCCTGCAGCAGGCCGGGCGGCTGACCACCCTGGTGCTGGACAAGACCGGCACCGTCACCGCCGGTCGGCCGGTGGTCAACCGCGTCGAGGTCGCCGATGGCTGGCGGGAGGAGGAGGTGCTGCGTCTGGCCGCGGCGCTGGAGGCGGCCTCGGAGCATCCCCTGGCCGAGGCGGTGTGTGCCGCCGCGGCCGAACGCGCCTTGCCGCTGCCGGCGGTCGAGGACTTCGGCGCGCTGCATGGCCGCGGTGTCCGCGGCCGGGTCGAGGGACACGAGCTGCGTCTCGGTAACCGGCTGTGGCTGGAGGCAGAGGGATTGGAGGCGGCGGAGTTCGCGGAACGCGCCGAGGCGCTCGCTGCCTCCGCCCATACCCCGCTGTTCCTGGCCGTGGACGGCCGGGTGATCGGCCTGCTCGGCATCGCCGACCCGGTCAAGCCGGATGCCGGCGAGGCGATCGCCGCCCTGCGCCGGGCCGGACTGCGGGTAGTGATGATTACCGGTGACCTGGAGGCCACGGCTGCGGCCGTGGCGCGCCAGGTGGGTGTGGATGCCTGGCGCGCCCAGGTCCTGCCGGAGGACAAGGCGCGGGAGGTGGCCGCGCTGCAGGCGGCCGGAGAGCGGGTCGGCATGGTCGGCGACGGCATCAACGACGCCCCGGCGCTGGCCCGCGCCGACGTCGGTTTCGCCATCGGCACCGGCACCGACATCGCCATCGAGAGTGCCGACGTGACCCTGATGGGCGGCTCCCTGTTCGGGGTGGTGGATGCCATCCGCATCTCCCGGGCCACGGTGCGCAACATCTGGGAGAACCTGTTCGGTGCCTTCGTCTACAACAGCCTCGGCATTCCCGTCGCCGCCGGTGTGCTCTATCCCTTCAGCGGCCTGCTGCTGAACCCGATCATCGCCGGGGCGGCCATGGCCCTGTCCTCGGTGACCGTAGTCAGCAACGCCAACCGGTTGCGTTTCCTCAGGCTGGAGAGGCGCGGCCGATGAGTCTCGATCTCTGGGTGAACCTCGCCGGAGCGGCGCTGATCGGGCTGATCGTCTGGTGGTTCTGGCTGGCCAGAAGCTAGTAGGAGCGGCCTCCAGGCCGCGATCGGGGATGGCGGCGAATCGCGGCGTGGACGCCGCTCCTACGGGTGGCGCTGCTGCCGTTGTAGGAGCGGCCTCCAGGCCGCGATCGGGGATGGCGGCGAATCGCGACGTGGACGTCGCTCCTACAGGTGGCGCTGTTGCCGTTGTAGGAGCGGCCTCCAGGCCGCGATCGGGGATGGCGACGAATCGCGGCGTGGCCGTCGCTCCTACAGGGTGATGCTGCTGCCGTTGTAGGAGCGGCCTCCCGGCCGCGATGGGTGTGGCGACGAATCGCGGCGTGGCCGCCGCTCCTACGGGTGGTGCTGCTGCCGTTGTAGGAGCGGCCTTCCGGCCGCGATCGGGGATGGCGGCGAATCGCGGCGTGGCCGCCGCTCCTACGGGTGGCGCTGCTGCCGTTGTAGGAGCGGCCTTCCGGCCGCGATCGGGGATGGCGGCGAATCGCGACGTGGACGCCGCTCCTACGGGTGGTGCTGCTGCCGTTGTATGGGCGGCCTCCAGGCCGCGATCGGTTGCGGCGACGAATCGCGGCGTGGCCGCCGCTCCTACAGGGCCTGGCGGTCCAATGTGTTCGTAGGAGCGGCCTCCCGGCCGCGATGGGGTGTGGCGACGAATCGCGGCGTGGACGCCGCTCCTACAGGTGGCGCTGTTGCCGTTGTAGGAGCGGCCTCCAGGCCGCGATGGGTGGGGCGGCGAATCGCGGCGTGGACGCCGTTCCTACGGGTGTTGCTGCTGCCGTTGTATGGGCGGCCTCCAGGCCGCGATCGGGGATGGCGGCGAATCGCGGCGTGGACGCCGCTCCTACAGGTGGCGCTGTTGCCGTTGTAGGAGCGGCCTCCAGGCCGCGATCAGGCGGCGCGGCTGCCGGGGAGGATGACCGCGCGGGCCTCGGCGAACTGGACGTCCGCTTCGTTGACCACGGCTTCCATGCTCTCCACGGGCAGCCCGACCAGTTCCCAGGCGCGCGGCTCCATGGGGGGCACCTGGCCGGCTTCGCCGTCCGGTGCATGGACGGCGCTGGTGATGACGTCGGCCAGGTGGACCAGGGCGGTCTCCAGGGGGTAGCGGCCGGCCTCCAGGGGGAAGTGATGGTAGCGGGCGGCCTCGATGAAGGCCTCCGGGAGCCGCCAGTTGCGCAGCAGTTCGGCGCCGACCTCGCCATGATCGAAGCCAAGTATCTCGCGTTCCACGCAGTGCAGCACTTCGCCGTTGTCGCGCACCCGCCGCAGGGCCTCGGTCGACTCGTCGGGCAGCTGGCGGTAGAGCACCAGGGCGCCGATGTCGTGCAGCAGGGCGGCGATGAAATAGCGTTCGGCATCCGGGGCCCGGTGGCGGCGCGCCAGCACCCGGGCGGTCACCGCGGTGTAGAGGTTGTGTTCCCAGTAGGCGTCCATGTCGATCAGCTCCGGCGGGATGCCGCTGAAGACCTTGATGACGCTGGTGGCGAGGATCAGGTCCAGCAGTTCCAGGGTGCCGACCACGGTGATGGCGCGTGACACGGTGTCGATCCGTGAGGGAAAGCCGTAGAAGGGACTGTTGACGATCTTCAGCAGGCGGGCGGTCAGCGCCGGATCCTCGGCGATGACGTCGCCGATCTCGGCGGCCGAGCTGTCCGGGTCATTGATCAGGTCCACCGCCCGCATCACCACCTCGGGCAGCGAGGCCAGTTCCAGGGTGTCGGTGACCAGGTTCTCGATGTCGATGGGCATGCTCAGTGTCTCCGGCCCCGGGCCGTCACCTCTGGCTCAGTCGTCATGCTCTGCTCCCTCCCCCAGCCAGCGCTTGCGGCAGATGCGCTGCAGTTCCCGGATCAGCGGCTGTTCCGGATCGGTGTTGGCGAAACGGGCCGCCAGCAGGGCTTCCAGCCGCTCCGGGTCGACGGCCGGGGTTCCCGGTGGCGGCGTTGCCGGCCGCGGCTGGCCGACCTCCAGCCGGCGGATGCCGTTGGCGGCGAGCAGCTGCAGGTGGCGGCGTGTCAACCGTGCCCCGGCGCACAGCAGGCGCCGGCCGCTGTCCGTCACCACGTCGCTGGCCAGCTGCATGCCTTCCTCGATGTCATCCAGATCGATCAGGGTCATGGGTCTGCCGTCGTCCCTGGGCTGAGCCGTACCTCTGTTCTACATTCTTGTTGGTACGAAGTCTCCTGATTCTACACAAAGTTGCCGCTGATCGCCGCCGTTACCGCTTTTTCGGTGTTTTTCCTTTTCTGTCAACTGGATACGGTGGCGTTTCCGGCGCCAGGGGCGGGCCGCCGCGAGGGCGGACGGGATTTACAGCGCACCGCTCCCTTGCCGGAAAGGCCGCAATGCCGGTTGGTTGACAGAATTCAGAATCCAGAATCCAGAATCCAGAATTCAGAATTCAGAATCCAGAAGAGAGAGGGTAGGAGCGGCCTCCAGGCCGCGATGCGGCGCAAGATGCTGTCATAGAAGACAGAATTCAGAATTCAGAATCCAGGAGTCAGGAGCCGGGGGAGGGTAGCTCCTGACGGCATGAAAAAACCCCGGCTGGATGGCCGGGGTTTTTTGTAGCCAATCGGCTGTGCGTCAGTCGCCGTGATTGGGCAGCATCTGTTCGATGATGGGGGCCAGGATGACTTCCATGGCGAAGCCCATCTTGCCGCCGGGCACCACGATGCTGTTGCGGCGCGACATGAAGGAGCCGTCCAGCATGGAGAGCAGATAGGGGAAGTCGACGTCGAACTTTTCCGGATCGCGGAAGCGGATCACCACGAAGGACTCGTCCGGGGTGGGGATGTCGCGGGCGATGAAGGGGTTGGAGGTATCGACCGTCGGCACGCGCTGGAAGTTGATGTCGGTGCGCGAGAACTGCGGCGTGATGTAGTGCACGTAGTCCGGCATGCGGCGGAGGATGGTGTCGACCGTGGCCTCGGCGGAATAGCCGCGCTCGGCGGCGTCGCGGTGGATCTTCTGGATCCACTCCAGGTTGACCAGCGGCACCACGCCAATCAACAGGTCGACGTACTGGGCGACATTGACCTCGTCGGTTACCACGCCGCCGTGCAGACCCTCGTAGAACAGCAGGTCGGTGCCCGGAGGAATGTCCTCCCAGGGTGTGAACTCGCCCGGCTTCTGGCCGTAGGGCGCCGCTTCCTCTTCGCTGTGCAGGTAGTAACGGCGCTGGCAGGCGCCGGTCTCGCCGTAGGTCTTGAAGGTCTCTTCCAGCTTGTCGAAGATGTTGGCCTCCGGACCGAAGTGGCTGAAGTGGTTGTTGCCCTGTTCCTCGGCCTTTTTCATGGCCTCCTTCATGGCAGCGCGGTCGTAGCGGTGGAAGCTGTCGCCCTCGATCACCAGCGGGTTGATGCCCTCGCGACGGAAGATGTGCTCGAAGGCGCGCTTGACGGTGGTGGTGCCGGCGCCGGATGAGCCGGTGACCGCGACGACGGGGTGCTTCTTGGACATGGGTCTCTCCTCGAAAGGTTCTGAACTGGATGCTCTGCCCACCGGGAGGCCAGGCCTGCCGGTCATAAATCTTTTTTAAACAAGCGCTTGCGATTGGTAGCCGCCTTGTGCGCCAGTCCGGAACCGCGTATTGAACCACTATTGCGGGGGGCGGTACAAGCGCGGGTGGTCAAGAGGGGAGTGGATTCTGCCGTTTCGGGGTCGCCCGTTTCTGCCCCGGTACGCCCTCACCGGCGGGGTACAATCGCTCGCCTGTCACTGGCCCGCATGATCGGCTGCAGGCTGGTAAACGGATCGGGAACTCGTAACCCGGCTTTGTGCCTGTTCGATTGACCCCGGGCATTGCCCGCCGTGGATCCCACGATCGCGGCCTGGAGGCCGCTCCTACGACAACATATTGTGCCGCCATGCCCCGTAGGAGCGGCCTTCAGGCCGCGATCGAGGCGCAAGGGGTACACGCCACCAAAGGAGCGGCTTATGCCGCCTCGCGGCGGCGGTAGAGCAGATCCCAGACCCCGTGACCCAGCGCCAGGCCGCGGCGCTCGAACTTGGTGGTCGGCCGGTAGGCGGGGCGCGGTGCATAGTGCCCGCGGCCGGCCGTGTTCTCGAAGGCGTCGGCCCGGTCCATCTCCTCCAGCATCCGTTCGGCATAGGGCTGCCAGTCGGTGGCCAGGTGGAAGCTGCCGCCGGGCTTCAGCACCCGCGCCACCTGTCCGATGAAGGCCGGTTGCAGGATGCGCCGCTTGTGGTGGCGCTTCTTAGGCCAGGGGTCGGGGAAGAACAGCAGCACCCGGTCCAGCGAGGCATCGGCCAGGTGCGACTCCAGCACCTCGACGGCATCGGCGCAGATCACCCGGACGTTGTTCAGCCCCAGGTCCTCGATCCGCAGCAGCAGGTGGCCGACCCCCGGGCGGTGCACCTCGATGCCGAGAAAATCCTCATCCGGCGCGGCGGCCGCCATCTCGGCCAGCGATTCGCCGTTGCCGAAGCCGATCTCCAGGGTGCGCGGCGCCTGGCGTCCGAACAGCGCGTCCAGATCCAGAACCCCTTGCGGTTGCACCCCCCAGCGTGGCCAGAGTTCCTGCAGGGCGCGCGCCTGCGACGGCGTCAGCCGCCCCTCGCGGCGCACGAAGGAACGGACGGTTCTTTTGCCGCCCTCGTTCATCGCCTCAGAATGATAGCCAGGGAGCACATGAGGTTAGGGTTCAGAATCGAGAATCCAGAATCCAGGAGCCAGAAGAGAGAGGGTGGGAGCGGTCTCCAGGCCGCGATGCGGCGTCATGGAAACCAGGAGCTGGAAGCACAGATCCCTTCCGTGTTTTCCGTGGATTCCGTGGCCATCCAGTCAGAAGAACATCCCGTCGAGGGGCGAGGAGGCGCTGGCGAAGCGCTTGCGCGGGATGCGCCCGGCGCGGTAGGCCTCGCGGCCGGCCTCGATGGCCTTCTTCATGGCCGAGGCCATGAGCACCGGGTCCTGGGCGCCGGCGATGGCGGTGTTCATCAGCACCCCGTCGCAGCCGAGTTCCATGGCCACCGCCGCATCGGAGGCGGTGCCGACGCCGGCGTCGACCAGGATGGGGACCTGGGCGTTCTCGACGATGGTGCGGATGTTGTAGGGGTTGCGGATGCCGAGTCCGGAGCCGATGGGCGCGGCCAGCGGCATCACCGCCACGCAGCCCATCTCCTCGAAGCGCCTGGCGATGATCGGGTCGTCGTTGGTGTAGACCATCACCTTGAAACCGTCGGCGATCAGGGTCTCGGCCGCCTCCAGGGTCTGCACGATGTCGGGGAACAGGGTCTTCTCGTCGCCCAGCACCTCCAGCTTCACCAGATCGTGGCCATCGAGCAGCTCGCGCGCCAGACGGCAGGTGCGCACCGCGTCCTCGGCGGTGTAGCAGCCGGCGGTGTTCGGCAGGTAGGTGTAGCGGTCCGGCGGCAGGGTGTCGAGGAGGTTGGCCTCGCCCGGGTTCTGGCCGATGTTGGTGCGGCGGATGGCCACGGTGATGATCTCCGCACCGCTGGCCTCGACCGCGCGGCGGGTCTCCTCCATGTCCTTGTACTTGCCGGTGCCGACCAGCAGCCGCGAGTGATATTCGCGGCCGGCCAGGGTGAAGCTGTCGTCTTGGGTGGAGGTTGCGCTGTGCATGACTGTGGACATGTCGGTTCTCGGGGTTCCTCGAATGGTTGGAGGCAGGCAGGCGTGGTCTCAGCCGCCGCCGATGGCCTGCACGATCTCGACCCGGTCGCCGGGCCGGAAGCGGTGGTTCTGGAACTGGCTGCGAGGCAGGATCTCGCGGTTGACCTCCATCGCCAGCCGCCGGTCGCCCAGTTCGAGCAGCTCGATCAGGCCGGCGGCGGTGAGGTCGTCCGCGACCTCGCGGGGTTCGCCGTTGACCAGGATCTGCATTGTTGGTTCCCAATTCCTTGACTGCAGGGGAGGCGGAAAATTCTACACCAAAAGTTGCAAGCTCGCGGATTGTTTGTCGAAATATTTGGATGCAGACCTTCAGCGAGGATCTCATCCCGGCCGAGACCGCCGGCAGCCTGGCCGGCCTGTTTCGGGAACGGGTGCGGCGCAGCCCCCGGGCGACGGCCTATCGCCACTATGACCGGGCGGCTGAAGCCTGGCGCGAGCTGAGCTGGGCCGAGATGGAGCGGGAGGTGGCGCGCTGGCGGGCGGCCTTCGAGGCCGAGGGGCTGGCGCCGGGCGAGCGGGTGGCGCTGCTGCTGCGCAACGGGCCGGAATGGGTGGCCTTCGACCAGGCGGCCCACAGCCTGGGGCTGGTGGTGGTGCCACTCTATACCGAGGACCGGCCGGACAATGCCGCCTATATCCTGCAGGATTCGCAGAGCCGCCTGCTGCTGGTGCAGTCCGCCAGTCACTGGCGGCGGCTGGCGCCGGCCGTGCAGGGGGTGGACTGCCTGCGTCGGGTGGTGCTGCTGGACGGCGAGCCGGAGGACGAGGCGGAGCCGCGGCTGCGGCGGGCGAGCGACTGGCTGCCGGCGGCGGCCGAGCCCGGCCCGCCGCCGGCGCTCGATCCCCACGCCCTGGCCACCATCGTCTATACCTCGGGCACCACCGGCCGCCCCAAAGGGGTGATGCTCAGCCACCACAACATACTGTCGGTGGCCCATGCCTCGCTGACGCTGCTCGATGCCTACCAGGAAGACCTTTTCCTGTCCTTTCTGCCCCTGTCGCACACGTTCGAGCGCACGGCGGGCTACTACCTGCCGATGATGGCGGGTGCGACCGTGGCCTATGCCCGCTCCATCCCCCAGCTGGCCGAGGACATGCGCCTGCTGCGGCCGACGGTGATGATCGCCGTGCCGCGTATCTTCGAACGCATCTACGGCCGCCTCCAGGAACAGCTTGGAAAACAGGGGACGTTCCGGCGGCGTCTGTTCGAGTGGACGGTGCGAATCGGCTGGCGGCGTTTCCAACACCAGCAGGGGCGGGGCCGCTGGGGGCCGGCGCTGCTGCTCTGGCCGCTGTTGGAGAAGCGGGTGGCGGGGCGGGTGAAGGACCGCCTCGGCGGCCGGTTGCGGCTCGCGGTCAGCGGCGGGGCGGCACTGCCCGTGCCCATCGCCCGCACCTTCATCGGCCTTGGCCTGCCCCTGCTGCAGGGCTACGGCCTGACCGAGACCAGCCCGGTGGTGAGCGTCAACACCTTGCAGGACAACGACCCGGCCAGTGTCGGCATCCCGATCCGCGGCACCGAGGTGCGCATCGGCGAGGGCGACGAGCTGCTGGTCCGCGGGCCCGGCGTGATGCTCGGCTACTGGAACAACCATGCCGCGACCCGGGCGATGATCGATGCCGAGGGCTGGCTGCACACCGGCGACCAGGCACGCATCGAGAACGGGCATATCTACATCACCGGCCGGCTCAAGGACATCCTGGTGCTGTCCAATGGCGAAAAGGTGCCGCCGGCCGACATGGAGTCCGCCCTCTGTCTGGATCCCCTGATCGAGCAGGCGCTGGTGGTCGGCGAGGGCCGGCCCTGCCTGGCCGTGGTGCTGGTGTTGAACCGCGAGCGCTGGTTCGGCTTCGCCCGCGAGCTGGGTCTCGACCCGCTGGACAGCGCCAGCCTCGACAGCGAGCGGCTGCAGCGCAGGCTGCTGCAGCGGGTGCAGCGGCAACTGCACGATTTCCCGGGTTATGCCCGCATCCGCCGTCTTGTCCTGAGTCTCGACCCCTGGACGGTGGAGGAAGGGCTGCTGACGCCGACCCTCAAGCTGCGGCGGTCGCGTGTGCTGGACCGTTACGCCGCCCGGATCGAGGCACTGTATGCGGGCTGAACCGCGCTGCTGGACAAGCGCCGCGCTCTGTCCCAGAATTCCCGGCAGCGGCGGGTGTAGTTCAATGGTAGAACCTCAGCTTCCCAAGCTGATGACGTGGGTTCGATTCCCATCACCCGCTCCATCTCGCTTACCGCTTCGATCGCCAGGGAAGCGGGCGCAGTCCGAAGGATCGGCAATGCATGAAGACCTCAATCCGATCGATGTGCTGCCCGGCCATGACCATGGCCTGTCCCATGGCAATGAACAGCTTTGCTGAATGAGGGTTAGCCGCGCCACCGACCTGGCGCAGGGTCATGATTTTCAGCCTGCGCAGCCATTGGCGGCATCGGCCACCTTGAATTCGGTAACCGCTCAAGCCCCGTTCCACTTCGGCCGCTGACCGAAGTATCGAGATCCACGCACAGGCCGTTCCACGATGGGCAGACTACTCAGACTATCCCCGGATTCCTTTGCTGCCGAGGCCGCCCCGCGCCAGGACAGCGGCGCCCGGGTGGCCCTGGAGCTGCTCGATGGCAGCCGGCTGGAAGGTGAGTTGCGCGCCTTCGACGCCGGCCAGGGGCGTTGCGTGGTGCGCCCCGCCGATCAGGCCGAGGACCGTGAGGTGGACTTTGCGAGCCTGCGCTGGCTGCGCTTTGCCCAGGACCTGGCACCGGCACTGCACGATGCCGCGGAGCCGGTGCAGACCTTCCACGTGCGCTATGCCGATGGCGGCATGCTGCACGGGGTCTGCCGCGATGCGCTGATCGACCATGACGGCCTGCACCTGCTCGCCGAGCAGGAGGGAGGCGCTGTCTGTCGCCTGTTCATTCCGCTGCAGACGGTGCTGCGTTACCGCATCGGTGAACTCAGCGGCCGCGGCCATGCCCAGGGGCTGCGCGCGGTGAACGAGGAGGAGGCACGCCAGCCGGTGGAGAGCGCCGAGCAGCTGGCGCTGCTGATCTCGGCCGGCAACCGGCTGGATGCCTATGCCCTGGCCGAGGCGGCCGGCGTGGATGCCAACGAGACCGAGGGCCGCTCGCCTGCTGAACTGGCGCGACGACTGGGGGTGCCCTATGTGCGCCTGCGCAATTTCGATATCGATCCCCAGCTGCTGTCGCTGGTGCCCGAGGACATCGCCCGCGAGCACCGGGTGTTGCCGCTGCTGCTGATCAACGACCGGCTGGTGGTGGCCATGACCAATCCGGCCGATGCCGAGCTGCTGAGCGTGCTGCATTTCGTCTCCGGCCACAACGTCGAGGGCTGCGTGGCGGCGGAGGACGACCTGCAGGCGGCCATCGACCGTTACTACAGCGTCTCCCAGGACAACGACGCGCTGCAGGAACTGGAGGGTGTCGCCCAGCGCGAGCTGGCATCGATGATCCCGGTGCACGTGGTCGAGCGCATGGGCAAGGAGAAGCCCATCGTGCGCCTGGTGGCCAGCATCCTGCGCGAGGCGATCCGCCGCGGCGCATCGGACATCCACCTGCGCCCGGGCGAGAAGCATGTCGAACTGCTCTATCGCCAGGATGGCACCCTGGTGCCGGTACGCAGCTTCAGCAAGGTGCTGCTGCCGGCGGTGGTGGCGCGGATCAAGATCATCGGCCGCATGAATATCGCCGAGCGGCGGCTGCCGCAGGATGGCCGGGCGCGGATGATCGAGGGCGATGCGGTTGTCGATATGCGCATCTCGGTGATCCCCACGGTAGACGGCGAGAGCGTGGTCATCCGCCTGCTCAATGCCCAGGCGGGGCTGCGTTCCATCGCCGAGCTGGGCTTCAATCCCCGGGATGCCGAGCTGGTTACCGACCTGCTGCACAAGAGCTATGGCCTGATGCTGGTCACCGGTCCCACCGGTTCCGGCAAGTCCACCACGCTCTACGCCGCGCTGCAGGAGGTGAAGAAGCAGAACCTCAATATCATCACCATCGAGGATCCGGTCGAGTATCACATCGACGGCATCCAGCAGATCCAGGTCAACACGGCGCCCGGCTTCACCTTCGCGCGGGCGCTGCGCAACATCCTGCGTCACGACCCGGACGTGGTGATGGTTGGCGAGATCCGCGACCAGGAGACGGCCAAGATCGCCGTGGAGAGCGCCCTCACCGGTCACCTGGTGCTGTCCACGCTGCACACCAACGATGCGCCAACCACCATTACCCGCCTGCTGGAGATGGGCGTCGAGTCCTTCCTGGTCAAGTCGTCACTGCTCGGCGTGCTGGCCCAGCGTCTGGTGCGCCTCAACTGTCCGGCCTGCATCGAGGTGGAACCGGTCGATGCGGCCGTGCGCAAGTTCCTGGGTGTACCCGAGGACGAGGTCTTCTACCATGGCCGAGGCTGCGATGCCTGCCACGGCACCGGTTTCCAGGGGCGGATGGCGGTCTATGAACTGCTGATCGTCACCCCGGCGATGCGTGACATCATCACCCCGGAAGTGGAACTGGGCGCCATCCGCCGTCAGGCGATCGCCGATGGCATGGTGCCGCTGACCGCCCATGCCCTGCAACTGGCGCGGGAAAGCCGCATCTCACTGGTCGAAGTCTACCGGGTGCGGCTGGAGTAGCCGCGGGACGTCCACGCCGCGATGGGTTGGTGATTCTATCGCGGCCCCTGTAGGAGCGGCGTCCACGCCGCGATTGGGTGGGGGGGCTGATCGCGGCCTGGAGGCCGCTCCTACGACAAACCGCGCCGCCCTGCCTCGATTGGGATGGTGATCCGATCGCTGCCCCTGTAGGAGCGGCGTCCACGCCGCGATGGGGTGGGGGTCCTGATCGCGGCCTGGAGGCCGCTCCTACGACAAACCGCGCCGCCCTGCCGCGATGGGGTGGTGATTCTATCGCGGCCCTTGTAGGAGCGGCGTCCACGCCGCGATGGGGGTGGGATTCCTGATCGCGGCCTGGAGGCCGCTCCTACGACAAACCGTGCCGCCCTGCTGCGATTGGGTGGTGATTCTATCGCTGCCCTTGTAGGAGCGGCGTCCACGCCGCGATGGGGGTGGGATTCCTGATCGCGGCCTGGAGGCCGCTCCTACGACAAACCGTGCCGCCCTGCTGCGATTGGGTGGTGATTCTATCGCTGCCCTTGTAGGAGCGGCGTCCACGCCGCGATGGGGGGTGGGATTCCGATCGCGGCCTGGAGGCCGCTCCTACGACAAATTGTGCCGCTATGCCGCGATTGGGATGGTGATTCTATCGCGGCCCCTGTAGGAGCGGCGTCCACGCCGCGATGGGGGGTGGGATTCCTGATTGCGGCCTGGAGGCCGCTCCTACGATAAATCGTGCTGCCCTGCCGCGATGGGGTGGTGATTCTATCGCGGCCCTTGTAGGAGCGGCGTCCACGCCGCGATGGGGGTGGGATTCCCGATCGCGGCCTGGAGGCCGCTCCTACGATAAATTGTGCCGCGATTGTGCGTTCAGCCTTGCGGCAGGCGGCGTTTCGGCAGCAGATGTTCGCGGGCCAGGTGCTCGTGCAGTTCCAGCGGCTTGAGCTTGCTCAGATCCTTGGCCAGTTCGCGGATCTGGACGCCGCGCCGGGTCAGGCTGTCCAGCGCCTCGCGCAGGAAGCCGAGGGTGCGCTTCTGGGCCACCACCAGCAGCTCCCGGCTGCCGTTCTGCAGGGTCAGGCGTTCCGCCTCGGCGGCGATGGTGCGGGCGAAGCGCCGTTCGAACTCGTCCTCGTGCTGACTGCGGTGGTCGTCGTAGCCGTGAGCTGCCCCGCCGGTGGGGGTGCGGTTGCGCCCGGACTTGGCCTCGGACCAGAGTTCATCGTAGCGCATCTCCCGCTCAGGATTGACCAGGTCATTGATCTCCTTCAGGTTCGGGCTGGATTCCAGCTCCGGGAACTCGCTTTCTTCGAGCTGGAAGAAACGGGCCCGGCTGCCATCGGCGACAACTACACAGTTGTGGTTCATGGGCATACTCCTGCTGGTCTGGATGGTGGAACGGCCGCGGGGGCCGATATAAGGAAACGATCCCCCTGGACGGAGGGCGCTGCGCTCCGGGATCGGGCGCGGGGAAACGGGGCGGCAAACAGACAGGCCATATCTACTTTCATAGGTGCTGCGGCGCGTGAATGCAAGGGCCGAGGTCAAGCGGGACAGCAAAACAAGGGGTTGGATTGCAGGGGGGGCGGGGTCAGGTGCCGAAACCGGGGATTCGGAAGCCGGGAGGCGGGTTATCCCGGATATTGACCAAGGATTCGATGCTCAGGGCGAGGCTGGCAAGGCAGCCTGGGTGATCGTCCGAAAAGTCATGGCCGTTGCTATGGCTTGAGGAGGATCGCCCAGGATGCGAAGCCAGAGTCGGCCTGACATCGAACAGGCACAAACCGTAACCCGCCCAGGGGGTCCTTCATGGCCATATTGTCCCTGTATTACAGCACGAACCCCATCCATGCGCGCCGCCTTGGTGCAATATCCGGGTTATACTCTTGCCGGGTGCGCCCCGGATCCCATCCCTCGAAACAAGGAACAACGGAATGAAACCCTTACGTCTTCTCGCCTATCTGCTGGCCGGCCTGGTCGGCTTGCTGCTGGTCGCGGCCATCGCCCTGCCGCTGCTGGTTGATCCCAATGACTACAAGGACGAGATCACCCGCCTGGTGGAGGACAGTACCGGCCGCGGGCTGGACATCCAGGGAGATCTCGAACTCTCGGTCTTCCCCTGGCTGGGGGTGGAGATCGGTGAGACGCGCCTCGGCAATGCGCCGGGTTTTGGTGACCAGCCCTTCGCCCGAGTCGAGTCGGTCGAGGTGCGGGTCAGGCTGTTGCCGCTGCTGCGCAAGGAACTGCAGATGTCCACCCTGCGCCTGGATGGCCTGCAGCTCTACCTGGCACGCAACGCCGATGGGCGCAGCAACTGGGACGACCTGCTTGGCGAGGCGAAGCCGGCCGCATCTCCCGGCAAGGCGGAGGGGGGTGCCGGTGCCCCGCCGCTGGCGGCACTGGCCATCGGTGGCATCGAGGTGGCGGATGCGCGGCTGGTCTGGGACGACCGCCAGGCCGGGGTCCGCTACGAGATCGACGACCTGGACCTGGAGCTGGGCGCCATCGCGCCGGGCGAGCCGGTCGACTTCCGTCTGGACTTCGATCTCAAGGCCGACCAGCCGGCACTGGATGGGCGCATCGATCTGGCCGGTGTGCTCGCGCCGTCCGCGGACCTGCGTCGTCTCGCCGTCGACGATCTGCGGCTTGGCCTGGATCTGAAAGGCGATACCCTGCCCGCTGGCGCGCTCCAGGCCAGCCTCTCTTCCAGCATCAGGCTGGACCTCGACCGCCAGACCCTGGAGGTCCCGGAGCTGGTGCTGAAGGCCCTGGACCTGAGCCTGCAGGGCAATCTGAAGGGTAGCGGCATCACCGGCAAGGCACCCGCCTTCAAGGGCACCCTGACCGTGGCGGAATTCGTGCCGCGCGAGTTGCTCCAGCGCCTCGGCCAGCCGCTGGCGGTCAGCGACCCGACGGTGCTCGGCAAGGCCGATGCCCGCCTCGGCTTCGAGGCCACGCCGGACGTGCTGAAGCTGGACGGCATCGAGCTGCGCCTCGATGACAGCCGGCTGAACGGCAGCGCGACGGTCAGCCATTTCGCCAAGCCCGCGATCCGTTTCGACCTGGCGCTGGATGCGATCGATCTCGACAGGTATCTGCCGCCACCGGCCGAGGCCGGTGCACCGGCGGCGAGCGGGGACGGCGCCAGGGCTCCTGCGGCCGCGGCCCCCGCCGACCCCGCACCCGCCGTCGGCGGCAAGGCCGGAGGGCCCGGCGCCGCGGTCGCCACACCCGGCGAGGCGGCCGCCGCTGCCGGAGGCGCCCTGCCGGTGGAGGCCCTGCGCGAGCTGGACCTTGCCGGTACGCTGCGCATCGGCCGGCTCAAGGCCTACCGGCTGCGCAGCAGCGACATCCGTCTCAGCGTCAGGGCCAAGGACGGCCAGCTGCGCCTGCACCCGGCCGAGGCCAAGATGTACGACGGCGGTTACCGGGGCGACATCCGTCTCGACGTGCGCGGGGCGCAGCCGAGGATCGCCCTCGACGAGAAGCTCAGCGGTGTGCAGGCCGGTCCGCTGCTCAAGGACCTGCTGGGCGACGACCGGTTGCTCGGCCGGGCCGATCTGTCCGCCAGGATCAGCGCCCGCGGCCTGGATCCCGTGGCCATGCGCCGCACCCTGAACGGCGAGGCCGCCTTCGCCTTCACCGACGGCACCCTGAAGGGGATCAACGTGGCGCAACTGATCCGCGAGGCGCAGGCGCGGCTGGAAGGACGGCCGCTGCCGCCGCAGACCGGTCCCAACCAGACCGACTTCTCCGAGTTGCGGGGCACGGCGCAGATCAGGAACGGTGTGGTCTACAACAACGACCTGGTGGCCAAGTCGCCACTGCTGCGCATCAGCGGCAAGGGCAAGATCGACCTGCCAGGTGAACAGATCGACTATCTGCTGACCACCAAGATCGTGGCGGCCCTGGAAGGCCAGGGCGGTGCCGGGCTGGAAAAACTCAAGGGCCTGGCCATCCCGCTGCGCATCAAGGGCAGCTTCGATGCGCCGCGCTTCAACGTCGAGCTGGACAAGGTGCTGAAGAAGGTGGTGGAGAAGAAGGTCAGGCAGAAGCTGGAAAAGAAACTCGAGGACAAGCTGGGCGACAAGCTGAAGGGGCTGTTCGGCCGATGAGCCGCGCCCTGCTCCTGCTCGGTCTGTCCTCTCTGCTGATCCTCGGCGAGGCGGCGCAGGCCGCCGAGCTGCTGCAGGTGCTGGTCGAGCGCCGCGGCGAGCGCTACCGGGTGGAGGTGGATGCCCGTTTCCGGGCGTCGGCCGCCGAGCTGCGCCGGCTGCTCACCGACTACCCGCGGCTCGGCCGGCTCAACGACTCCATCCGCGAGAGCCGGGTGGTCGAGGACAACGGACCGGGCAGCCACTGCGTCTACACCCTGTCGCGGGTCTGCGTGGCCATCTTCTGTCGCGACATCGTGCAGATCCAGGATATCGTGCAGCTTGAGAACGGCGACCTGATGGCCCGGGTGCGGCCCGAGGGCAGCGACTTCCGCTATGGCGTGGCGCGCTGGCACCTGTGGGATGAAGCGGACGGCAGCCGCATGCGCTTCACCAGCGAGATCGAGCCGGCCTTCTGGGTGCCGCCGCTGATCGGTCCCTGGCTGGTGCAGCGCGCCCTGCGCGACGAAGCGCTGAAGACGGTGCGCAATCTGGAACGGCTGGCGGAAGGCGAAGCCGGGGCGCCGTGAGCGGGGACTTCGCCAGCCGCCTGCTCGACTGGTTCGACCGCCACGGGCGCCACGACCTGCCCTGGCAACGCGAGCCCACGCCCTACCGCGTCTGGGTCTCGGAGATCATGCTCCAGCAGACCCAGGTGACGACCGTCATCCCCTACTACGCGCGTTTTCTGCAGCGCTTCCCGTCGATCGAGGCGCTGGCCACGGCCGCGCCCGACGAGGTGCTGCATCTGTGGTCCGGCCTCGGCTACTATGCCCGGGCGCGCAACCTGCAGCACGCGGCGCAGCAGATCGTCGAGCTGCACGGTGGCGTCTTCCCCACGGATTTCGCCGCCGTCGAGGCCCTGCCCGGCATCGGCCGCTCCACCGCCGGCGCCATCCTCACCCTGGCCTGCGGCCAGCGCTGGCCGATCCTCGACGGCAACGTCAAGCGGGTGCTGGCCCGGCACCGGGCGGTCGAGGGCTGGCCGGGGCGCAGCGCCGTGCTCAGGCAGCTCTGGACCCTGGCCGAGGCGCTCACCCCCCGCCGGCGGGTGGCCGCCTACACCCAGGCGATCATGGATCTGGGGGCGACCCTCTGCCGGCGTGCTCGCCCGGACTGTGCGGCCTGTCCGCTGGCGGCGGACTGCCGGGCGCGGATCGAGGGGCGCCAGGCCGAGCTGCCGGCGCCCCGCCCGCGGCGCGAATTGCCGGTGCGCGCCACGCGCATGCTGCTGCTGGTCAACCAAGGGGGCGAGGTGCTGCTGCAGCGCCGTCCTCCGGCCGGCCTCTGGGGCGGCCTCTGGTGCCTGCCGGAGATCGACGAGCCGCAGGCGGCGGTGGAGGACTGGTGCCTGCGGCGGCTCGGCCTGCGCGTCGCCGGGGTCAGTGCCTGGCCGCCGCTGCGCCACAGCTTCAGCCACTTCCACCTCGACATCACCCCGCTGCGGGTATCGGTGGCGAAAGACCCTGCCCTCCGTGTCATGGAAGACGGGGGACGGGTTTGGTATAACGTGCGCTCTCCCGATGCGCGCGGACTGGCCGCGCCGGTGCAGCGCCTGCTGGACCGACTGCGGGAAACCGGACCAAGAGGAAGCTAAAGATGACGCGGATGGTGCAATGCGTGAAGCTGGGCAAAGAGGCGGAGGGACTGGACCGGCCGACCTATCCCGGTGAGCTCGGCAAGCGGATCTTCGAGAACGTCTCCAAGGAGGCCTGGCAGATGTGGATTCGCCAGCAGACCATGCTGATCAACGAATACCGTCTGTCGCCCATCGAACCCAAGGCGCGCAAGTTCCTCGAGGAACAGATGGAGAAGTTCTTCTTCGGTGAAGGCGCCGAAACCCCGCCGGATTACCGTCCCGAATGACGGCTGTGCCGGGCGGGGCTTGCTTGACTCGCCGTCCCGACCCCGGTTTAATACGCCTTCCTTTCTGCGGCCAGGTAGCTCAGTTGGTAGAGCAGGGGACTGAAAATCCCCGTGTCGGCAGTTCGATTCTGTCCCTGGCCACCAATCTCAAGCGCCGATATTTTCGACCTTTTTCAGGTCGCTCCGCGCCGCCTTGCGCGCTTCCTCCAGGTTGTAATCGGCCTGTAATCCCATCCAGAACTGTTCGGACGTACCCAGGGCACGGGTGAGACGAATAGCGGTATCGGCGGTTACCGCGCGTTTGCCATGAACGATTTCATTGATTCGCCGGGGTGGCACGCCCATGGCGCGGGCCAGTCTGTTCTGGCTGATGCCGAGGGGCTTGAGGAACTCTTCCAGCAGCACCTCGCCAGGATGGATGTTGGGTAACGTCTTCATTGGCCTGTCCTAGTGATACTAAGACAAACGATAACAAAGCCTCATTCAGAGCTTGCCAGGCGCCCCGGATCAAGGCGTGCTCCGCAGGGAATGGCCCGCCCTTGCCAAGGGGCACAACGCAGAGCCGGGGCGCCTGGCAAGCTCCCTGCGGGCGGGCCTCTGGACGGCCATCCGCAACGTTGCAATGGCTTGACAGGGAATCACCCTGCCGGCGCCATTGCGCCTTGCGGGCTGATCGACCAGAGACCCGCTGAATGAGGCTTTGTTATCGTTTGTCTTAGTAATCCACGATCTCTACATCATGCGCGTTGGGTGCGGACCAGACGAAACAGATGCGCCACTGATCGTTGATCCGGATGCTGGCTTGGCCCCTGCGCCCGCCTGACCTGACATCTTGAATCAACAAAGCGCTCACGTCGCGATAGCTGCCTGACCCCAAATCGCGGCGTGGACGCCGCTCCTACAGGGGCTTGGCGGTCCAATGTGTCTGTAGGAGCGGCCTCCAGGCCGCGATCGAGAGGCATCAACCGTTGTGGCCTCGTCGAGGCGGTACCGAGGATAGCCACGAAACCCACGAAAAGATCGATGGCCACGGAATCCACGCGCCGCCACGGCGGCAATCGCGGCGTGGACGCCGCTCCTACAGGGGCCAGGCGGTCCAATGTGCTGTAGGAGCGGCCTCCCGGCCGCGATGGGTTTGACCGCCCCAATCGCGGCGTGGACGCCGCGCCTACAGAGGCCTGGCGGTCCAATGCGTTCGTAGGAGCGGCCTCCAGGCCGCGATGGGTTTGACCACCGAAATCGCGGCGTGGCCGCCGCTCCTACAGAGGCCTGGCGGTCCAATGTATTCGTAGGAGCGGCCTCCAGGCCGCGATGGGTTTGACCGCCAAATCGCGGCGTGGCCGCTGCTCCTACAGGGGCCTGGCGGTCCAATGCGTTCGTAGGAGCGGCCTCCAGGCCGCGATGGGATTGACCGCCGAATCGCGGCGTGGCCGCCGCTCCTACAGGGGCCTGGCGGTCCAATGCGTTCGTAGGAGCGGCCTCCAGGCCGCGATGGGTTTGACCGCCGAATCGCGGCGTGGCCGCCGCTCCTACGGGGCCAGGCGGTCCAATGTGCTGTAGGAGCGGCCTCCCGGCCGCGATGGGGATTGACCGCCAAATCGCGGCGTGGCCGCCGCTCCTTCGGGGGGCTTTCGCGGTCATGCCGCTTCACGGCGAGGCGTGATACCGTAGGCCCATGGAGCTCTTCTTCAACCTAGCCCTGTCCCTGGGCGTCGGGCTGCTGATCGGCATCGAGCGCGGCTGGCACGAGCGGGAGGCCGCCGAGGGGCAGCGCGTGGCGGGCATCCGCACCTTCGCCCTGATCGGCCTGCTGGGCGGGGTCTGGGCGCTGCTCGGCGAGCTGTTCGGCGACTTTCTGCTCGGCGTGGCCTTTCTGGCCCTGGCGGCGATGCTGGTGACGGCCTATGCCCTGGGCCGGCATCAGCGCGACTACGGCATCACCACCCTGGTGGCGGCGTTGCTCACCTTCGGCCTGGGGGCGTTGGCGGTGCGCGGCTACGCCACGGTGGCGGCGGCGGGGGCGGTGGTCACCACGGCCCTGCTCGGCATCAAGCCGATCCTGCACGGCTGGTTGCGGCAACTGGAACGGCGTGAGCTGATGGCCACGGTCAAGCTGCTGCTGATCTCGGTGGTGGTGCTGCCGGTGCTGCCGAACCGTGGCTTCGGTCCCTGGCAGGCGCTGAACCCCTACGAGATCTGGTGGTTGGTGGTGCTGATCGCCGGCATCTCCTTCGCCGGCTATGTCCTTACCCGGCTGGTCGGCATTCGCCGCGGCCTGCTGCTCACCGCGGTGTTCGGCGGACTGGTGTCGTCGACGGCGGTAAGTCTCAACTTCGCCCGCTACGGCCGCCAGCGGCGCGCCCTGCAGCGGGTGTTGTCGCTCGGCGTGCTGCTGGCGGCGGCGACCATGTTTCCGCGCATCCTGCTGGAGGTGGCGGTGGTCAATCCGCCGCTGCTGCAGTCCCTCTTTCTGCCCTTGGGGGCGATGACCCTGAGCACCCTGTTGGCCGGTCTCTGGCTGTGGCGGCGCCGCGAGGCCTCGCCGGGCAGGGAGGCCGCGCTGCCGCTGCGCAACCCCTTCGAGCTGGCGCCGGCGCTGCAGTTCGGTTTGTTGCTGGGACTGATCATGCTGCTCAGCGAGGCATTCCGCGCCTGGTACGGGACGGCCGGCGTCTATCTGCTGGCGGCCGCCTCGGGCCTGGCCGACGTGGATGCCATCACCCTGTCGCTGGCCCGGCTCTCCGCCGACGACCTGCCCCTGGAGGTGGCCGCGCGCGGCATCGCCCTGGCGGCCATGGTCAACACCCTGGTGAAGGGGGCGCTGGTGACCCTGGTGGCTGGCGCCGGGATGGCGCGTTATGTATTGCCGGCCTTCGTTGCCGTGGTGGCGGTGGGCGCGGCGGTGCTGGCGGCGGGCTGACAGCCGGGGCAGAGGTAGCCCATGCGGCCGACGAAGCGCCCCTTGACGATGGGCGTACCGCAACGGTAGCAGGGCAGCCCGGCACGGCGGTAGACGTGGAAGCGGCGAGCCTCGAAGTCGGCGCCCTCCCGCTCCAGGCGCGCCGCGCGTTGCAGGTCGTTGGTGATGCCGCCAGTGCGGTAGGACTGGCGGGTCAGCTCCAGGCAGGTGCGGGCGAGCCTCGCCATTTGATTCGCATCCAGATCGGCGGGCCGCTGGCCAGGATGCAGGCCGGCGACGTGCAGCGCCTCGCAGCACAGATAATTGCCCATCCCGGCCAGCACGCCCTGGTCCTGCAGAAGACCCATCAGCGCCCGGCGGCGGAAGCGGGCCTCACCGAGCCGGGCGGCCACCGCGGCGGCATCCAGCGCGGGGTCGAGCAGCTCCGGGCCGAGCCGCGAGAGGTAGCGGTGCGCGGCGAGGCCGGCCGGGTCGAGCAGTTCGATGTCGGAGGCGCTGTAGAGAAAGGCCGCGACCCTGTCGGTGTGCAGCGTGACCCGTAGTTGACGGCTGGTCCGTGGCCGGCTGCCATCCGCCGAGATCAGCCAGCGGCCGTAGAGCTGGTTGTGGCTGTACAGGGTATGGCCGTCGTCGAAGCGGGTGAGGATGGCCTTGCCGCGTGCCTCGACACCCAGCACCACCCGGCCGCGCAGCCGCGCCTCCCAGGGCTTGAGGTGCTCGAAGGCGAAGTACAGCTCGGTCAGCCGCTGCCCGGCGAGTGCCGCGTCGAGCTGGTCGGCGGCGCGGTGGATTTCCGGTCCTTCCGGCATGGTGCATCTCCTCAATCGATCGCGGCCTGGAGGCCGCTCCTACAGGGGCATGGCGGCTCGATTTGGGTGTAGGAGCGGTCGCCAGGCCGCGACCGGAAATCCCGCCCCGATCGCGGCGTGGACGCCGCTCCTACGGGGGCATGGCGGCACGATTGTTGGTTGTAGGAGCGGCCTCCAGGCCGCGAAAAACCCGTCCGGTTATCCTCCCCACGCTTACCCCCGCCACCGCCCTTGGGTATTATCGGCGGACAACACCAGAGGAGGAAACAGGTGAATTCTGAAGTTTCCATCGCCGCCCTGATGGCGGACAGCGGTGTCGGTTTCGGCACCAGCGGCGCGCGCGGCCGGGTGGCGGACATGACCCCGCCGGTCTGTTACGCCTACACCCGCGCCTTTTTGCAGCACCTGGAACAGGCGCACGGCCTCGCGCCTGGCGCCCGGGTGGCGATCGCCGGTGACCTCAGGCCGAGCACCCCGCGGATCATGGCGGCGGTGGCCCGGGCGGTGGCGGATGCCGGTTACCGTCCCCTCAACTGCGGTTTCATTCCCTCGCCGGCGGTGGCCCTGTTCGGCATCGAGCAGGGCATCCCCTCGGTCATGGTCACCGGCAGCCACATCCCGGACGACCGCAACGGCATCAAGTTCAACACCGCGCTGGGCGAGATCCTCAAGGAAGACGAGGCCGGCATCCGTGCCCAGCGCGTCGAGGTGCCCGAGCCCTTTCCCGCGGATTTCGAGGCGGCCCTGCCGGCGGTCGACGAGGCGGCGGCGCGCGCCTACCTGCGCCGCTACACGGACTTTCTGCCCGCCGATGCGCTGGCCGGGATGCGGGTCGGGGTCTATCAGCACTCGGGCGTGGCGCGCGACCTGCTGCCCGAGCTGCTGGCGGCGCTGGGCGCGGAGCCGGTCCCGCTGGGGCGTTCCGAGGTCTTCCTGCCGGTGGATACCGAGGCGATCCGCCCGGAGGACGTCGAGCTGGCCCGGCAGTGGGCCGCCGAGCAGGACTTCGATGCCATCGTCTCCACCGACGGCGATGCCGACCGGCCGCTGGTCGGTGACGAGCGCGGCGCGTGGCTGCGCGGCGACGTGGCCGGCGTGCTCTGCGCCCGTTTCCTTGGCATCGAGCGGCTGGTGACGCCGGTCAGCAGCAACAGCGTGGTCGAGCGCTGTGGCTGGTTCGAATCGGTCGATCGAACCCGCATCGGCTCGCCCTACGTGATCGCCGGCATGCAGGTGGCCGCCGCGGCCGGCGGCACGGTGGCCGGCTACGAGGCCAACGGCGGCTTCCTGCTGGCCACCCCGGTGACGCGCGAGGGGCGGACCCTGGCCGCCCTGCCGACCCGCGATGCCGTGATCGTCATCCTCGCCCTGCTGGTCGCGGCCCGCGAACAGGGCACCCGCCTGAGCGGCCTGGTCGGTGACATGCCGCCGCGCTTCACCGCCAGCGACCGGCTGAAGGATTTTCCCACCGAAGGTTCCCGCGCCTGCATCGCCCGCCTGCTGGATGAGGCGGGAGAGGGCGACACGGCCGCCATCGAGGCCGCCTTCGGCGATCTCTGCGGCCGGGTGGCGGCGACCGACACCACCGACGGCCTGCGCATCACCTTCGAGAATGGCGAGATCGTCCACCTGCGCCCCTCCGGCAATGCCCCGGAATTCCGCTGCTACAACGAGGCCGACAGCCCGCAGCGGGCGGCGGAATTGAACCGGGCCTGTCTCGCCGTGCTGGAGGGCTGGCGGCAAGGCTGACCTCAGCGGCTGCGCACCTTCGCGGTCCGCCATGATCGCGGCCTGGAGACCGCTCCTACGCCCAATGGTGCCGCCATGCCGCGATTGGGTGGTGATTCTATCGCGGCCCCCTGTAGGTGCGGCGTCCACGCCGCGATGGGGGTGGGGTTCCTGATCGCGGCCTGGAGACCGCTCCTGCGCCCAACGGTGCCGCCACGCCTCCTGTAGGAGCGGCCTCCCGGCCGCGATCGGGTTATGGACCCTACGGCACGCACCGCTTACCGCCCTTGCCCCGAATGCTGTTACGGTGGACGCTCTCACTACGGATTGGTCAAGTTCCGGCATCATCGGGATATGCTACCATTCAAAACGATGAACGGAGGGGGCGTCCGATGAGCCATCTTGATCGAATCACCATCGATCCAGAAATCTGTGGTGGTCGACCCTGCATTCGCGGATTGCGTATCCGGGTGTCCGACATCCTGGATATGCTGGCGGGTGGTGTCTCACGCGAGGAAATCCTGCAGGATTACCCCTACCTCGAAGCGGACGACATCACCGCCGCGCTGGAGTTTGCGGCCCGCCAGACCGACCATCCTGTGGTGCGCGTGGCCTGAGCGTGCGCTTCCTCATTGACGCGCAACTACCACCTGGACTCGCACGTTACATCGCCTCATGTGGTCACGAGGCGGAGCATGTTCACGATATCGGCATGGGATCGGCCCCGGACCGGGAGATCTGGGATCATGCCGTGCACATCAATGCCGTCCTGGTGACCAAGGATGACGATTTCGTGACCCTTAAATCGATGGGGAAAGATGGGCCGCCAGTCGTATGGGTTCGCCTGGGGAACACGACCAACCGGGAACTGCTCGCCCACATGGACCGCTATTTCGAGGTGATCATCGACCTCTTGCAAAAGGGGGAAGATCTGGTCGAGCTGGGTTCCTAGTTCGCGGTCTGCCCTGATCGCGGCCTGGAGACCGCTCCTACGCCAAACGGTGCCGCCACGCCCCCGTAGGAGCGGCGTCCACGCCGCGATTGGGTTACGGCCCCGTAAGGCACGCACCGCGCACCGCCCTTGCCCCGAACGCTGCCACGTTGGCCCGTGCCCGCCCTGCCTCGCGGTCTGCTATGATCGCGGCCTGGAGACCGCTCCTACGCCAAACGGTGCCGCCATTCCTCCCGTAGGAGCGGCCTCCCGGCCGCGATCAGCTCCCCTAATTGGCTGTCCTTTCTAAAGAAAGCGCAGAAAGCGCCGTTTTCCTACAGCACCCGCCTTTACCTGTGGGTGGGGGGCACCTAAGATGGAATGCCGCCCTTGAGCGGGGTTGTCATATATAACCATTACAATCGTCGCCCCCCGGATCCGCAGGAGCGGTCGCCAGGCCGCGAAGGAAACTTTCGCGGCCGGGCGAGCGCTCCTCCACAGGGTGGCGGGAAGGCGACGTTTGATGAATAGGGTGGACTATGGAGTTTTTCGTACCGCCGCACGGCGGCAAGCTGGTGGATCTGCGGGTCGCTGCCGACGAGGCCGAGCGGCTCAAGAACGCATCCAAGGATTTTCCCTCCCTGACCCTCAGTCAGCGCCAGGTCTGTGACCTGGAGCTGCTGATGAACGGCGGCCTCTCGCCGCTGACCGGGTTCATGGATCAGGCCGGCTACGAGGCCGTGCTGGAGGGCATGCGGCTGCCGGATGGGACGCTGTGGCCTGTGCCGATCGTCCTCGATGTGGCATCGAAATTTGCCGAAAAACTGGAAAAAGGCCAGAAAATCGCGCTGCGTGACGGCGAGGGTTTCATGCCGGCGGTGCTCACCGTCGAGGATATCTGGCAGCCGGACAAGCGCCATGAGGCCGAACGCATCTATGGCACGACCTCCGAGGCCCATCCGGGCGTGCGCTACCTCTACGAGCAGGTCGGCGATACCTATATAAGCGGTTCCATCGAGGGCATCCAGGCGCCCGTGCACTACGACTTCGAGAGCCTGTGGGACACCCCGGAGGAGCTGCGCCACCTGTTTCGCAAGATGGGCTGGCGCCGGGTGGTCGCGCTGCAGACCAGCAAACCCATGCACCGCCTGCAGCGCGACATGACCCTCCAGGCGGCCAAGGAGATCGGCGGCCACATCCTGCTGCACCCCACGGTGGGCATGACCAAGCCGGGCGACCTGCACTACTACGCCCGGGTGCACTGCTACCAGGCGATCCGCCGCCACTTCCCGCACAACCTGGCGCTGCTCTCCCTGCTGCCGCTGGCCATGCGCATGGCCGGCCCGCGCGAGGCGCTGTGGCACGGCATCGTCCACCAGAACTTCGGCTGCTCGCACTTCATCGTCGGCCCGGACCACGCTTCGCCCCCCATAAACGGCGGCGACGGCGAGGGCTTCTATGCCAAGTACGCCGCCCAGGAACTGGTCGCCGACAAGGCCGCCGATCTGGATATCGAGATGGTCCCGGTCGAGGAGATGAAATACTCCGCCAAGCGTGGCCGTTACCTGCCCGTCTCGGAACTGCGGCGGGAAGGCGAGGAGGGCGTCGACCTGAGCGAAACGGAACTCAAGGCCCGGCTGCAGAAGGGCGAGGAGATCCCCGAGTGGTTCACCTATCCGGAGGTCGTCCGCGAGCTGCGCAAGGTCTGCCCGCCGCGCAGCCGCCAGGGCCTGACCCTGTTCTTCACCGGCCTGTCCGGGGCGGGCAAGTCGACCCTGGCCAAAATCATCTACTCCAAGCTGATCGAGGCCGGCGGCCGCCCTGTCACCCTGCTGGACGGCGACATCGTGCGCCTGCACCTGTCCAGCGAGCTGGGTTTCTCCAGGGAGCACCGCAATCTCAACGTGCGCCGCATCGGCTTCGTCGCCAGCGAAATCACCAAGAACGGCGGCATCGCCATCTGCGCGCCCATCGCCCCCTACGCCGAGATGCGCCGCGCAGTGCGCGACATGATCGAGCAGCACGGCAGCTTTATCGAGATCCACGTCGCCACGCCACTGGAAACCTGTGAAGCGCGCGATCGCAAGGGTCTTTATGCAAAAGCGCGTCAGGGTTTGATCCCGGAATTCACCGGTATCAGTGATCCTTACGAAGAACCCGAGAACCCCGAACTACGCGTAGACACCACCGGTATGAACCCAATGGAGGCCGCGCAGGAGATCTACCTCTATTTGTTGCGTGAAGGCTACTTGGACTCCGTCAGCTAGTTAAGGTATTTCATGGACAACGAGGTTGTTACTAATGCGGCTCGAACGTTTCCCGCAAACTGAAATTAGGATCCGCCAGTGGGTTAAGGCTTACAGGCGAACATCGCGGCTCTTTCGTGCGTGGCTCATGCCATGGGTGGGTGATATAAAGCCCGATTTTTTGGGGATCGGGGCGCCGCGCGCGGCGTCCACCTGGCTTCATAATCGGCTGGCTCGCCATCCTCAGATTTACCTACCTCATGAAAAAGAATTGCATTACTTCGACGTCGAAGATGCGAGAGGTGGATACCGATACAGGCTGGATTCGCCGCTGCATCGGCGTTGGTATTCCCTGTGTTTTAAGGCAGGGCACGGTTGTGTGAAGGGGGATGTTACGCCGGCATATTCGATTCTGCCTATTGACCGTATAAAGGAGATGGCTGCCTATCTTCCTGGTGTGAAGATTATATACATTCTCAGAAATCCCATAGAACGAGCTTGGTCGGTGATGCGGCGCAGAACGTGGTATGGCTATGGCGCCAAGGCCGGCGATACTGGTCTTGACTATCTGGTTGGCTTGACGCACGACGAAGGCATTCTTATTCGCGGCGACTACCGCCGCAATATCGAGGCGTGGGAAAGTGTTGTCCCCGTCGAGCGTATTCACTATATGTTTTTTGACGACATTCAGGTTGACGGTGACAAGGAGCTGCGTCGCGTATGCGAATTTCTTGGGGTTGATTCAGAGTTGTTGCCCGAGAGCAAGCAGGGTAGTAAGCCGGTGAACTTTGCTCCAGCCTCTAATATGCCGGCTGTGGTCAGGCAGGCGCTGGTGCGTTACTACGAGAAGGATCGTGAATTCCTGGAACAAAAGTTTGGCAGGGATCTTGGGTACTGGTATGACGCATAGTGGGTAGAGGTGCTTGTGATTCTTGGTTGCCGGTTCAATGCCGTCGGTTGGAAGTGTATCGCCATGTTGGTGTGTGCAATGGTGGTTGCCGCACGGGCAGCGGTGGCAGATCCGGTCAGCCTAGGGATCCGTGCTCCTGTTGCGCCTTTCATGTGGAAGGATGGAAAGTTTCTCGATGAAGTCAAGTTGGATCCCATTGCGCGTGATCGATGGATTTTTCTGGAGGAAAACATTGCTCACCTTGGGGCTGCGGGGGGCGAATGGAACATCGTGGATGTCCGGCAATGGGTGGACAACAATCGCCAATTCCATCGCCTGCATAGGGTGGTTGAGGTTCACGAGAAACATGGGGTTGGCGTAGTGTTCCGGATACTCGAATCGCCTCAGATCTATGACCGGCTGTCAGAGTCTAACTCACCCGAATACGGCTATGACGCCGGCTATTTTGCATGGGTGCGTGCCTTGGCCCAGGCTTTCAAGGGCAGGGTATCCATCTTTTTGATTGGGAACGAGGCCGAGTTGGACCTGGCGAAGTCGCGTTCCGGGCTGGCGTCAAGCGATCGGCCGATGGTGCTTGAGTATTCCCAGTATGGAAAAGTACTGGCAACAGCGATCAAGGCAATCAAGAGCGTCGATCCGACGGCCAAGGTCGCCAATTCCGGTTTCAGTGACAAGTCAATCGCACTGGCCGTTGCGCATGATATATGGAAAAGCAAAGGGCTGTCCGCCGCCCATGACTATTGGGAGGCCTGGAAAGGTCGGGGCGGCATCAAGGTCGAGGGGAAGATTGGGCTTTTCAGACTGTTGAACGACAGTGACGTTCAGAGGCGAATAGCCTTTGTTCGCGATGCCATCCATTTGCCCATGGGGAGCGATCTGTTTCAGTTGCACTATTACGGCGGCTGGCGTGCCTTGGAGCAGACCTTGAAGTGGATTGACGCGGAAATGCGCGCTGCCGGCGCCGAGCGCCCTATCATTGCGGCAGAGGTGGGTTATGGGTTGCGTACCAAACGGAAACGCGACTCCCACGGAAAGATGCGCCGAATGCTGGACCTGCGTTATTACTCTGATTTGCAGCACGCTTCGAATACGGTCAAGGTGTTTGCTATCCTGTTCGGGCACGGCATCAACAGAGCGCTTTACTGGAATATACGAGATAGCGAGGGCACCGGTAGGGTCGCTCGACTGTTCCCGTCGACGGCCGATCCAACGCTATTCAAGCCGACCGTCGCGAGCCGTGCCTTCCGCGTGCTGAGCGATACGTTGTCCGGAGCGAGGCCGGCCGCTGGTCGCATACCGGCTCAAGCCGGGATCTGGGAGTACCGCTTCGCTGGCAAGAAGGACGTGTCCGTGATCTGGTCCGATGGACGGGATCTGACTGCGCTCTTGTCCGGGGCAAAAGAGGTATGGGATTTGGAAGGCAGACCGCTTGCAGTGCGGCGCGGTTTGCCCGGCGTGAAAGGTCCGGTCTATGCGTTCTGGTAAAACGGGATTCCTTGAATTCGCCGCTGCCGCGTCCTCGCTTTTGTTGGGCTGGACGCCTATTTTCCCCTTTTTGCCATGACCGGGACGAGCAGCGACAGCCCCAATGTTGAAAGCCTGTCGGCGGTGACGACAGGGCGCGCGGCGCGCCGCCGCTCGGTCGGTTCACGCCTGCTTTCCGGCGGACTCTGGATGGTGTTCGGGCGCGGCATCCAGGCATTGTGCGGGATGCTGGTAACGGCGCTGCTCGCCCGCATGCTTGCTCCGGAGGACATGGCCACCTATTTCATCCTTGCAAGTATTGCGCTGCTTGGCTCGACGCTCGCGCAGTTCGGCACCCATCACTCAATCGTGCGGCTGGTCGCCGCGGGCATGGCCATCGGAGACGAGGCCGGGGTCAGGCGGTCGCTGCGCGGGATTCTGGTGATCGCTGCGCTTGGGGCACTGGTGGTGTCCGGCGGTTATGTGTTGGGGGGCGGCTCGCTGCTGGCCGAGCATGTCTTTGGTTCCGGGCAAGTGGCGGCGTTCGCGGGCCTGACCGCGTTGTGGATAGTCGCGCGTGAAGGCCAGATGCTGCTGTCCAAGGCGTTTCGCGGATTTCACGATTTTGCACGGGCCGCGGTGTACGAGGGGGCGCAGACCCAGTTTTTCACGGCCCTGCTGCTGGGAGGGCTGTGGCTGGCCGTTGGACAGGTCAGCCTGCAGACAGCCTTGGGGATCGGCTTGGCCGCTTTCGGCCTGACCCTCCTGACCGGCGGCTGGCTGCTGTGGCGCGACCACTGGTCCAGGCTGGCGCCGGCGCGCGGCCTGGCGCTCGGTCCGGTGCTGCGTTTGAGCGCGCCCCTGTTTGTGTCCAGCTTTTCCATTCTCGCCCTCGGCGAGACGCATCTTTGGCTGCTGGGCGCGCTGGCCGGGGCCGACCAGGTGGCGATCTATGGGGCGGCGTACCGGCTGATGCAGCTCGTGGCCCTGCCGATCAGCCTGGTAAACCACGTCATCCCGCCCATGATCGCCGAGCTGCATGCCCAGGGAAAAAGGGGGGAGCTTGAACGCATGTTGCGTTCGACTGCGACCCTGGCCGCGGTGCCCGCGCTGGCGCTGCTGTCCCTCGTGATCCTGTTCAGTGGCGAGGTGCTGCGCATCCTCTATGGGGAGTATTTCGCCGCCGGCGCCTGGGTGCTGGTCATCATGGCGGCCGGGCAAGCCGTCAATGTGCTCACCGGATCGCCGGGCAATGTGCTGGCGATGTGCGATCAGCAGGGGCTGTTGATGCGTGCCGCCGTGGGCGGCGGGCTCGTCGGCGTGGTGATGAGCCTGGCGCTGGTTCAGACCCATGGCGCGGCGGGCGTGGCCCTGGGCTACGCCTCCGGCCTGGCGCTGCAGAACCTCCTCATGGCGCTGTTTGCCCGGCGTGTGCTCGGCATTACCACCTTTGCCGGCGTGGGCTACATCCGGGATTCTTGGTTCTGGCTGCGCGGCGAACTGGTGCGGCGCGCGCACCGGGTGCCACTGTTCTACCGCCTGGAGCGGCTGCTGCGACCGCTTGAAGACTTGGCCTGCGCCTTGCTGCGGGTGCGGGTCGTCGAATGCATGGGGGATTCCCACTGCAACATATTCCCGGTCGTCAACCGCACCGGCTGCATGCCGGGTGTCTATTTCCGGGCCACGGTGGTGCAAGGGGCCACGGCCTACGGGCTGGCCAACCTCAATTCGCGTACCGGCGCTGCGAGGATTTTCGGGGAGTGGCTGTCCCGGATGCCTCGGCACAGGCCGTTGCTCTTCCTGCTGGGCGAGGTCGATGTGGGATATAGGGCCTGGAAAAAGGCGGAGCAGGCGGGAGTGACCGCCCGGGAGGTTATCGAAGAATCCTTGCTGCGTTACTTCGAGTTTATGGAATTATGCCAGGCTCGGGGGCATCGCGTGGCCCTGGTCACCATACCGCTCCCGTCTGTGCGCGACAGCGACGCGGCTGCGATGGACGTGCAAAGGCCGGGGCTCAGTGCCTCCCAGTGGGAACGAACCCGGCTGTCCCTCGAATTTAACGCCGCTCTGCGCCGCTGGGCGGCGGACCATGATGCCTATCTCGTGGATCTGGATGAGGCGCTCTTGGATCCGGATACCGGCACCTTGCGTAAGGAATATTACAAGGGCAAACGGGGTGGCAATCGTCTTGAGCCTCAGGCGTTTGCCCGCCTTATTTGCCGTATCCTTTCCGGGCAAGGATTCATGCGCTGGCTCGACGGCGCCGCACGCAAGGCGGGGGGGGAGAATGACGCGGCTGAATGAGGCAAGAACGCACTTTGTCACGGTTTCCACGCAACGCAGCGGGTCCACGTGGCTGACAGATTTGCTGAACAGTCATCCGGATATAGCAAGCTATACGGAGCTGTTTCTCCGCAAGGGTGAAGGCACGCCCGACTGGGGCAAGTACAAGGATCAGGTATATTGGCAGACTTACCGGAGGGGTCTGCGCGGGATCGAGCGTCTTATCCGGCCGGTTGGGGTTTTTCGTTATCTTGACGAGGTCTTCGCTGCCCACCCGGAAAAGCGGGCCATAGGGTTGAAGTTGATGTACAGCCAGATTGTGCAGTGGCCGGAAACGCTGTGGTATATCCGCCGGCGCCGGCTTCGGATCATCCATCTGATTCGCAGGAATGTGCTCGATATTGTGTTGTCGAGCATGGCCAAGAAGGCGAGAAAAGTGGCGCATGCCGAGCAAGGAGGAGAGTTCCAGCGAGTAAAACTTCATGTGGACCCCAAGTTGCTGCTACAACAATTGAGGCGGCGCGAGAGGGACCAACGCCTGTTCGGTATCGTGCTAGGGCGTCTCGGGGTCCCGGTCTTTTCCGTTGTTTACGAGGATATCGCTGCCGACGAGGGTGGTCTTGGGAATTGTCTTGAATTTCTCGGCTGTCCGCCAAGATCGCTTGCCTCCCGGATGGAGAAGCTCAACCCGGCAAATCATGACGAGCTGATAGAGAATTGTGGAGACATTGAGGCGGCTCTGACTGGTACTCCCTATCGGACGATGTTGCGGACAGGGGAGGGCTGAACGGTGTGGCTGAAGGGACAACGGCAGGCTAGGCGGGTCACGGCGGATTCTGGTCCCAGTGAGGCGCTGGTTGGTGCCGCTTATGATATCGGGTCGCAGAGGCATGGTTTGCTGTTCGGAATTTTCTGTCTTTGGGTTCTTTCTCTGCCCTTTTACCGCTATTCCGTCGTGGCGACCTACTCGATTGATAATCTGCTCGCGCCTTTTCTCTGTCTTTCCGCGGTGTTCCTGCCGCGTCTACGGGACCAGGCGATCGTCGTTCGGCGCGTCCAGATCCTTTGGGCCATGTTGGCTTTGTACACCCTGTACGGTATCGCCGTGCTTGCAAAATTTGCCGCCTCGCCGGTATTTCCCCGCGAAGCGGTATGGAACATAGTGCGGGACAGCTTCTACTTTTTTGCCCCGGCGCTCTATATACGGGATCTGAGGACACTCCGTATCATGAAAAAGCTGATCGTTGTCGTGGCGGTAATTGGCGGCTTGTCGGCATTCCTGGTAGCGCTGGGGGTGATACGGCTGCCAGTGGAACGATTTGCGGAGAGCAGGATTGGCGAGGGGTGGCTCCCGAAATCGATCGGGCTGTTCAGCAGTTATGGTGACCTGTCGATCCTTTACGGCTTTGTTGCCGTGTTGATGGTCTCGCATGGCCGCGAGGCGTTGGGGTTTCTTGGGTCCCGCGTCGGAAAACTGGGGGTCTGGCTTGCGCTGTTGCTCGGGCTGGCGGGCTCGCAGTCCCGTAATATGTTGTTTGGTACTATCCTGGCATTGTGCGCGTATTGGGGGTGGCGGCGACTGCAGACCGCCACGGGTAAACAAAGAAATGCCATTATTGGCCTGTTTTTGGCTGGAATGGTTGTTCTCCCCGGAATTATGGTGGCGTTCGGGTCCGATATCGTCGAGCGGATCAGCCAGATGGGCGGTGAGCGAGCCGAGCATACTGCCGTCGAGAGGCTAGAATCATATTCTCAGGCACTTGCCTTGCTGGCGGTGGAGCCGCTTGGTGTCAGTTACGAGACGTATCGGAAATGGCAACCGCTGATAGAACATATCCATAACATGTGGTTAAGACTGCTTCTTCAAGGCGGGCCGCTCGCAGTAGCTGGAGTTGCCGGTCTGATATGGCTTGCGTTCAAAGGGGGTAGCAAACAGGCAGCTCCGCCTTTGTTACCGGTAGAGCCGCCGCTGATTATCGGCGCCATTGTCGCCCTTTTTATTGCCGTAGAATTTTATGGGGGTATCAGCAGCACGATGTGGTTGATGCTGGGAACCTTGATCAGCTTTAACTGGGTCAGAATGAACAGCTCCACCGCCAGCCCGAAGGACAGCGCGCCATGATCCCTCTTTTCCTGTTCTCCCTGCCACGTTCGGGTTCGACTCTGCTCCAGAGGGTGCTGTCCGGGCATTCGCAGATCGCCACAACGTCGGAGCCGTGGGTATTGTTGCCATTGTATGTGCCATTCGAGAACGGCTTATGCCAAGCACGTTATTCGCAGCAAACATTGGAGAATGCTATCGCAGATCTCTGTGGCGTGCTTCCGAGGGGAATGGACAGTTACCATGCGGCCGTCCGCGCCTTTGCGGAGAAGCTGTATAGTGAGCTGACCGGCCACGACACCCGGTACTTCCTGGATAAGACGCCTCGTTACCACCTTGTCGCGCATCATATCGTTGAGGGGTTCCCGGATGCCAAGTTCCTTCTTCTTTGGAGGAATCCGCTGGCGACGCTTGGGTCCAGGATTCACAGCTACGGAGGTGTCTGGCGGCTTTCTAATTACAGGATCGATCTGTTCGACGGGCTGGCAAATCTCGTGCGTGTGCAAGAGCGATATGGTGAGAGGATCCATGTCGTTCAATATGAAAATCTGCTCCGCGATCCGGATAGCGTTCTTGAAGGTATCTTCGAGTATTTGGGGTTGGATTTCGAGCCGGGACTGGTGGAGTCCTTTTCGGAAATTCGCCTTGGTGGGCGCATGGGCGACAAGAGCGGCGTGAAGAATTATACAAGGATGGCGCAGGAGCCTCTGGAAAAATGGCGAACGACGTTGGCATCGCCGCTGAGGAGGATGTGGTGTCGACGCTACCTCGAATGGGTCGGCGACTACCGTCTCGGTGTCATGGGCTACCAGAGAAGCGAGCTGTTACGTGAATTAGGGGAAGTTGCCGGATCATGGCGAGACGTTCCTGGCGACGCAATGAGACTCGCTTATTCCCTGCTGAGAGACCGGCGCGGTTACCGGCTTTCGTAATGATAAGAGATTGCAAATGAAGGGCCTCTTGCTTGCGATCGGCGACTTTCCGGAAGGAAACGCCACTGCAACACGGCTGCGCCTGATTGCCAGGGCGCTGGATATCGGGGGGGCGCCGGTGAATGTTGCGCTTCTTCAGCCCACCCTGAAGAAGCCGGTGGAAGAAAATGCGGCGGTGTCGGGGAATGTTGATGGTGTCGACTTCGTATATCTCAGCGGCAACACCGTTCGTCCTTCGGGGCTTGTGCCCGCCTTTATGGATACGTGGCGTGGAATTGTCGGGGCGGCTAGGGTGTTGATGGCTATGAATGCCGATAGGGAAATCGACTATCTTCTTCTGTATACCCCCAGTTTCCTGAAGCATGGCGTGCCGTTGTTGGTTGCGCGGATTCTCGGTATTCCCGTATTTGTTGAAGCATGTGAGGTGAGGTCCAAGGCGACAGGTGGTTCCAAGCGGCATCTCGTAGGACGCCTTTTGAATTTTTCCGAACGGTTGATGGAGTTCCTGGTACCGCGTATTGCGAAGGGGGTTATACCGATTTCGGAGGGAATAGCCTTGTATTACCGCAATAAGGGGCTGGAAGGCGAGCGGATTTTTATGTTGCCGATTCTTACGGACGTGAAACTCTATTCGTTTCCGGTTAGCCAAGAGGTGCCTCAGTTGTCAGGGATCCGGTTTTTCCTTAATTCGGGATCATTTGTGGAAAAAGACGGTGTTGCCTATATTGTGGAGGCCTTCATCAAGGTCTGTCGTCAAAGGGATGATGTTTATCTGGCATTTACCGGAAATGTCAGCGCCGGTGACCAGCGCCGGGTTCTGGAAGCTATGAAGGCTGCGGGCTTGGGGGGGCGTGTGATATTCGTGGGCTTGCTGAGCAGAAGGGAGCTCGTGTGGGCGTACCAAAATGCCGTGGGCCTGCTGTGTTGCAGGACGAGCAGTGTCTATGCCGGGCTGGGTTTTCCAACCAAGCTGGGGGAATATCTGGCGTCAGGAACTCCGGTGATCGTTACCCGGGTAGGGGATGTAGATAGATACTTGAGACATCAGGACTCGGCATTGATTGCAGAGCCGGAGTCCGTCGAATCCATTGCGTCATGTATGCAGTTCGTGCTGGACGATTCAGACAGGGCGGCGGAGATTGGGGCGGCGGGTCAGAAGGTTGCGGAAAGATGTTTCCATTTTGAATCCCATGCGGGGCCGTTGGCGCGGTTCATAAGTTCTAGAATCGGCGAGGTTCGGCAATGAGGGAGGGTTTGTCATCAGAGGGTTTTGGCGGGCCATTATTTATCGTTGGCATGCCGAGATCCGGTACCAAGCTGCTTAGGGACTTGCTGAACAGACATCCAAGGATCGCGATTCCGGATGTCGAGACGATGATTTTTCCGTACCTTGTGAAGAACTGGCATGGATTTTCCGGTCTAGAGCAAGAGGCGGGCTTTCATGAATTCTATGTTCGGATGGCGCGCCATTTTTTCTTCGAGTATCTTCGGAAAAGGGGGGAGGCGTTGGCGGAGGATGAATGGCGCTCCTATATAAAAGAGTATTCTCCAGCCGGAGTGTTCGAGGCACTTGTGCGGGCGGTCACGAAGAACCCGCAAGGCGGGAATATTATTTGGGGTGATAAAAGCCCGTCATATATAGAGTACATCGAGGTCATCGCTGCTCAGTATCCGACTGCTAGATTCGTCCATATAGTGAGGGATGTGAGGGATTACTGTCTGTCCATTAACAAGGCGTGGGGTAAGAACAAGTACCGCGCGGCGTACCGGTGGAGACGAGGGGTTGCTAAGGCCAGAAGAGCAGGGCAGCAAGTAAATGATCGATACATGGAGGTTTATTATGAGTCGCTATTGGAAGACCCTCCGGGACAGTTAGGAAGAATATGCGATTTTCTCGGTATTGATTTCGTGAGCGAGATGGGGTCGTTAGATGCGCCGAGTGAAAATCTCGGGGATGCACGAGGCGCTGTTGGCATCATTCAGGGGAACAAGAATAAATATCTGCGTGCGCTGAGGAAAATCGAAATAAAGAAAATCGAGGAATTTGGGTTCGAGGGGATGAAACTTTATGGTTACCAGCCGATATATGCGTCACAAGCTCGTGAGGTCAGTGGGCTGCAAAGGAGGCTATGGCACCTTCAGGACGGGCTGAGTTTGGCCAAGGCCGTGGCGAGAGAGCATGGGCTGCTTCGCGGGATTCTCATGCATCTTCGCCATAAGCGGTTGTTCGTGGGCGCCCCCTAGGCTGGAGCATTCGGGAGTGAAGGCAGGTATGGCCGTATCAACAAAACGGGCGAAGGTACTGGTGACCGGTCCGTCACTACAAGATCCGGGGGGGGTTGCGGGATTTTTCAACGCGTTGCTGCCCCACTTTCATGCGGACAAGCTCCATGATGTGGAATATCTGGAAATCGGTAGTACCAATGCATTCCTTCGTGGTGCGCACCCGTTGGTGGACCAGTTGCGTTTTCGCAGAATGCTTGGGAGGGTCAACCCAGACATTGTGCATATAAACCCCTCTCTTGGGTTTAAGAGCATAGTGCGCGATGGCTTGTTTCTGTTGGCGGCCAAACGCCGAGGAGTGCCGGTATTAGTATTTTTTCATGGATGGAATTCCGGCTTGGCGGATGCCATATCGGAAAAGTGGGCATGGCTTTTTCGCGGTATATATGGCAGTGCAAGCCGGATATTCGTTTTAGGGAACGTCTGATCAATTGACGTTTTGATCGGTGATTTCGTGATTCAGCCGTTCATCGGTTCACAAAAAGGACGAAATACCCAGAATGTCGCCGTGTTGCGATCTCTGGACCACCGTTTTCGTGCGCCTGACCCGAATTCAGGCGCATTGACCCTACGCTACCGCCAACAATCGTCGTCGGACCATGTACAGATTCGCCAGACCACATGCAACAAACAGCCGATTGGCGTTCTTGTAAAGCCCCCGGTACCGAATCTTGTCGAATCCGAAGATCCGCTTGATGATCAAGAAGGGATGCTCCCCCCGCGCCCGCACCTTCGATTTGGTCCGGTTCTTCGCGCGTTCCTCTTCCGACAGAGGCCGGTTCCTGGCGCCCTTGCGCTGCGTGAAATCCGCCGCCCGGGGCGCATGTTTGCGGATCACATCGGTTTGCCCACTGTAGGCAGAGTCACCCCAGACCCGGGTTTCCTCACCGTGCAGCAGGTCCGGCAGCATCTGGCTGTCATGAACGTTGGCCGCAGTGGCAGCCACCGAGTGGATCAGCCGGGTCTTGCTGTCCACCCCCACGTGGGCCTTCATGCCAAAGTACCACTGGTTGCCCTTCTTCGTCTGGTGCATCTCGGGGTCGCGCTTCTTCTCACGGTTCTTCGTCGAGCTAGGCGCATTGATGATCGTGGCATCGACGATGGTGCCCCGGCTGACCTTCAGGCCGTTCTCCTCAAGATACTGACCGATCAGGACAAACAGCCGCTCACCCAGGTTGTGGGCCTCCAGCAGGTGCCGGAAGTGGAGGATCGTCGTCTCATCCGGGGCCGGCCCCTCGCCCAGGTCGATACCCGCAAACCGGCGCATGGCCCGCGAGTCGTACAGCGCTTCCTCCATCGCAGGGTCGGAGAGATTGAACCAGTGCTGGAGAAAATGGATGCGCAGCATGCGCTCAAGCCCCACCGGCCGGCGGCCTGGCTGGCCGGGGGCAGGCTTCGGATAGAACGGTTCAATCACCTCGCAGAGTTCTTTCCAGGGAATGATTCGGTCCATCTCCTCGAGGAAGATCTCTCGGCGGGTGGGCTTGCGGTAGCGTTCAAATCCCTCATCGGCAAAGCTCTGTTGGCGCATCCTCTGGAACTCCAGGCAGCTTGATCGAACAAGACGTATTATGCCTTATATGGCCGATTGATCAGAGGTTCCTTAGCGAATTCCTTTAAGGGAAAATTGGAAGACTGGGGGCTCGGCGGAAGAACACAAGTTGCGCGAACCACAGTCGCGTCCGATCTTGTTTCCGGGTTCTCCATTCAAGATAAGTTGGCATGTATCAAGGAAGGCGGTGAAATAAAGGCGTTGTTTCTGGCGCGATTGGTCAGGGAGAAGGGGCCGCTGGAGGCCATGCAGGCGGTTGTCAAACTGAGGGAAGAGGGATGGCCCCTGACATTAACTGTTGCGGGAGAAGGGAGCTGTATGCCGGAGGTTCGCGAGTTTGCGGGGCGGCATGATCCGGAAGGCAGGTACTTATCGGTTGTGGGGGATGTCAGGGGGGCAAGAAAGCGGGAGATATTGGAAACGCATCATGTTTATGTGTTTCCTACGTCGTATGGCGAGGGGATGCCAACGTCGGTTCTTGAAGCGATGGTTTTTGGTATGGCGGTTGTGACGAGCCCGGTGGGTGGAGTCGCGGATTTTTTTGAAGAAGGAAGCATGGGGTATTTGGTTAGAGATAACAGCGTCGAGAGTATTGTGAGCGCCGTCAGGAGGCTGCTCCTGAATCCGTCGGGAATGGAAAGAATCTGCAAGTTCAACAATGAATTTGCGACAGGCAGGTTTTTGGCGCCTGTCGTTGCGGAAATGCTTATGCGTGCCTACGATGAAGTTGCGTGCCTATCCTAGGGAACCTCTGATCAATCGGCCATATAAGGCATAATACGTCTTGTTCGATCAAGCTGCCTGGAGTTCCAGAGGATGCGCCAACAGAGCTTTGCCGATGAGGGATTTGAACGCTACCGCAAGCCCACCCGCCGAGAGATCTTCCTCGAGGAGATGGACCGAATCATTCCCTGGAAAGAACTCTGCGAGGTGATTGAACCGTTCTATCCGAAGCCTGCCCCCGGCCAGCCAGGCCGCCGGCCGGTGGGGCTTGAGCGCATGCTGCGCATCCATTTTCTCCAGCACTGGTTCAATCTCTCCGACCCTGCGATGGAGGAAGCGCTGTACGACTCGCGGGCCATGCGCCGGTTTGCGGGTATCGACCTGGGCGAGGGGCCGGCCCCGGATGAGACGACGATCCTCCACTTCCGGCACCTGCTGGAGGCCCACAACCTGGGTGAGCGGCTGTTTGTCCTGATCGGTCAGTATCTTGAGGAGAACGGCCTGAAGGTCAGCCGGGGCACCATCGTCGATGCCACGATCATCAATGCGCCTAGCTCGACGAAGAACCGTGAGAAGAAGCGCGACCCCGAGATGCACCAGACGAAGAAGGGCAACCAGTGGTACTTTGGCATGAAGGCCCACGTGGGGGTGGACAGCAAGACCCGGCTGATCCACTCGGTGGCTGCCACTGCGGCCAACGTCCATGACAGCCAGGTGCTGCCGGACCTGCTGCACGGTGAGGAAACCCGGGTCTGGGGTGACTCTGCCTACAGTGGGCAAACCGATGTGATCCGCAAACATGCGCCCCGGGCGGCGGATTTCACGCAGCGCAAGGGCGCCAGGAACCGGCCTCTGTCGGAAGAGGAACGCGCGAAGAACCGGACCAAATCGAAGGTGCGGGCGCGGGGGGAGCATCCCTTCTTGATCATCAAGCGGATCTTCGGATTCGACAAGATTCGGTACCGGGGGCTTTACAAGAACGCCAATCGGCTGTTTGTTGCATGTGGTCTGGCGAATCTGTACATGGTCCGACGACGATTGTTGGCGGTAGCGTAGGGTCAATGCGCCTGAATTCGGGTCAGGCGCACGAAAACGGTGGTCCAGAGATCGCAACACGGCGACATTCTGGGTATTTCGTCCTTTTTGTGAACCGATGAACGGCTGAATCACGAAATCACCGATCAAAACGTCAATTGATCAGACGTTCCCTAGGATGGAAATGGCGTTTCGGGTGATGTGGGGGATAACCTTTTTGTTGTGAATGCTGGCGTACAGATGGAGGCAGCGCTTTTCGTGACCGGTGCGATTGAGGGTGGGTTGTAAAGTGGCTTTGTCGTCTCTTATATGGAGAGTGAGACGGTTGCGTGCGATGAGCACGCGAGAGATTGCGTGGCGTACCGGGCAAGTGATCCACGCTCAAGTGGAAAGGTGGCGCGGAACGCGATTGAACGAGATATGTGCTCCAAGGGGAGTGCCAGGGCGCGCCTGGTTTGCATGTGATGCACCTGTAAGTCCCGTTGTTTATGTGCAAAAAGCAGACCGCGTGCTGCAGGGCCGTTACGATATATTTTCCATGAATAACGTGGAGCTGGGTTTTCCACCGAATTGGAATCGTGATCCGCGCACGGGCACGGTGGCTCCGTTGCGGTTCGGCAAGACGCTTAATTATCGTGATGAAAGCCTTGTTGGTGACATCAAGTACCTGTGGGAGCCGAACAGGCATCTGGAGCTGGTAGCACTGGGTCAGGCCTTCCATCTTTCCGGGGATCTCCGTTATGCGGAGGGTGTCCGGACGCTGCTGCTATCCTGGTTTAAGCAATGTCCCTACCCGCTTGGACCCAATTGGACCAGTTCCCTGGAGCATGCGGTGAGGCTGGTGAACTGGTCGGTAGCATGGCATCTGCTGGGCGGTGAGCACTCGGCCGTGTTTGCCGGGAAAGAAGGAGAGGAATTTCGACATCAGTGGCTGGAGTCGATCTACAGGCATTGCGCCTTTATCGCCAGCCATTTTTCTCGCTACTCCTCGGCCAACAATCATCTGTTGGGCGAATACATGGGGTTGTTCGTGGCTAGCGTGACTTGGCCCTTATGGCAAAAATCTGCGGCATGGCAGAAGTTGTCAAAACAGGGTTTTGAGCAAGAGGCCCTTAAGCAGAATGCGCGGGACGGGGTGAATCGTGAACAGGGCATCTGGTATCACCATGAGGTGGCAGATATGATGCTCATCTGTGGCTTGGTCGGAAAGGCAAACGGCATAAATTTTTCCCCGTCCTATTGGGAACGTTTGGAGGCGATGCTGGAATTCATCGCTTCGGTGATGGATGTTGCGGGGCGGGTACCGATGATCGGCGATTCCGACGATGCGGTCATGGTGCGGTTCGCACCAAGAGACGTGCATGTCTATCGATCATTGCTTGCGACCGGGGCGGTTCTGTTCAAACGTGCGGATTTCAAGGCCAAAGCGGGCGATTTTGATGACAAGAGCCGTTGGTTGCTGGGCAGAGAGGGCGAGGAGGCATTCCATGCGCTGGCCGGGCCGGTGCGGGAAATGGGATTCCGGCGTGCATTCCCAGAGGGGGGATACTATATTTTCGGAAGCCAACTCGACACCCAACGCGAGGTTCGCCTGGTGGCGGATTCCGGCCCGATGGGGTATCTGTCCATAGCCGCGCATGGCCACGCTGATGCGCTGGCCTGCACATTATCAGTGGCGGGCCGGGAAATATTAGTAGATCCAGGGACTTACGCATATCACACGCAGAAAGTCTGGCGCGACTACTTCCGTGGTACCGCAGCCCACAATACGGTCCGGGTTGATGGTCTGGATCAATCGGTGTCGGGGGGTAATTTTCTTTGGTTGCGGCATGCTCGGGCACGGTGCCTGGAGTTCAGGCGCGGGTCGGAGCAGGATATCTGGAGTGCGGAACATGATGGCTACCAGCGGCTATCAGACCCAGTGATGCATCAGCGCACAATCAGCCATGATAAGCTGAATGCTCTAATTGAAATTACGGATCGGCTCGTTTGTCGCAAGCGCCACACTGTTGAGATTCACTGGCATTTCTCCGAGGAATGTCAGCTGGAAGTTAAAGAGTTTTTAGTCACGGTACGAAACAGTGACGTGGTGCTACAAATGGCTATGCCGCATGTAGGTTGGCAGCCGGAAGTGGTGATGGGGCGGATTGATCCCCCCCTGGGCTGGATTTCCCGCAGCTTCGACGTGAAGGTGCCAGCGCCCTGCGTACGCTGGTCAGGGGAGATCCAGGGTACCAGTGAGCTGGTCACCCGGATAACAATTTTGGGATAAGGAATAAGAAGGTATATCTATGAATATCAGCATCTTCGGTCTCGGGTATGTAGGCGCTGTATCTGCCGGTTGCTTAGCTCGAGAAGGGCATAAAGTAATTGGCGTGGACCCTTATCAACCTAAGGTGGATCTGATCAATGCTGGACAGACCCCCATAATCGAAAAAGATATCGGGGAGATCATAGCATCGGCCGTAGCAGAAAGCAGGTTGCGCGCTACGACCGATGTGCTGGGGGCGGTGCAGGGATCGGAGATGTCATTGATCTGCGTTGGGACTCCCAGCCAGCTTAACGGTAGCCTTGACCTGAAGTACGTACGCAAAGTATGTGAGGAGATTGGCGCTGCGCTCAAGGAAAAGGATACTTTTCACGTTGTGGTGGCGCGCAGCACCATGCTACCAGGCAGCATGCGCAATATTGTGATCCCCACATTGGAAGAATTTTCCGGAAAACGGGCTGGGGTAGATTTTGGGGTATGCAACAATCCGGAATTTCTGCGTGAAGGCACAGCTGTTTATGACTACTACAACCCTCCCAAGACAGTAATTGGTGAAACCGACTCAAAAGCTGGCGATATGTTGGCTGGTCTCTATGCTCATCTGAACGCCCCTCTGATCCGGACCGATATCGAAACCGCGGAAATGGTTAAATATACGGATAATGTTTGGCACGCCCTGAAGGTTGGTTTTGCCAATGAAATTGGCAATATCTGCAAAGTGCTCGGTATCGACGGGTATCGTGTGATGGATATATTTTGCCAAGACACCAAACTAAATCTTTCTCCGTATTATATGAAACCGGGATTTGCATTCGGTGGTTCCTGTCTCCCCAAGGATGTCCGCGCTCTGAACTACAAGGCACGTTCCCTCGACCTTGATGTGCCGATCATCAGTTCGATAATGCAGAGTAACCAGTATCAGATCAAAAAAGGCATCAAAATGATTGCCGAGAAGGGGAACAAAAAGGTAGGTATCTTGGGCTTCAGTTTTAAGGCTGGAACAGATGATCTGCGCGAAAGCCCAATGGTAGAAGTTGTCGAGTGGCTTCTGGGCAAGGGGTATGATATCCGTTTGTACGATAGAAATGTAAAAATTGCTAGCCTCGTTGGTGCGAATAAGGACTATATTCTCAATCACATTCCGCATATCTCAAAATTGATGGTGGATGATATTGATAGTGTGCTGGAGCATGCGGAAACCATCGTCATCGGTAACAAGGCTGAGGAATTTCGGGACATTCCGGAGCGTATCGCCGAAAACCAGGTGATCGTCGATCTGGTTCGGATATCGGAGAAACAGTCCATTGCGAATCGCTATGACGGCATTTGCTGGTAATAATGGGTTTTATAGATGAACGGTATGTATCATCTCCGGCGGCAAGATGCGCCCGCGATTTAGTGGTGGATATTATCAATGAATGTCGTACATAGGCTGGCGCGGAGGCTGAGTTCCCGTGCGCGAGAAAAGAGGGGACAAATATTCCGACAGAGCTTTGAGCTTGGGCCAGATACCAAAATTATCGATTTAGGCTGCGGCGACGGCTCGAACCTGGCCAAGATTCTTGAAGATACAGCCATTCGTCCGGAAAATGTCTATGTGGCAGATATCGGGTCGCATGTCGTGCGTGTGGCAGGGCGCTATGGGTTCAATCCAGTGCGGCTGTCTGAATCTGGTAAAGTGCCTTTCGGAGACAGCTTCTTCGATATTGTCTTTTGCTCATCGGTCATAGAGCACGTGACTTTACCAAAGAGCGAGGTATGGGGACTGTACAACGGGAGAGAGTTCAGGGAGCGTGCTCGGTCAAGGCAGGTGGAATTTGCTGCCGAGATTCGGAGAATTGGAAGACAATATTTTGTGCAAACGCCGAACAAATGGTTTTTAGTGGAAAGCCATACGTGGCTCCCGTTTTTGGGGTGGCTCCCACGGCGTTTATTGTTACCTCTGCTTAAGATAAGCAATCGCATCTGGGTTAAGCAGTCAGCCCCAGATTGGCGGTTACTTACGAAGAAGGATATGAGAGAGTTATTTCCCGAGGCTAAGTTGGTAGCGGAGCGGACACCGATAGGTGACAAGTCCATCATGGCAGTAAAGAGTGATGATCATTCAAAAATACTGCCGGCTGATTGATGGTGCTGCAATGCTTGTGAGAGCGTGCTCGGGTTCGTTTCTGTCGTGAAAAAACGCATTCTTATAATAGTAGAGAACCTGCCCTCACCGTTCGATCGTCGAGTCTGGCAGGAAGCTACAACCTTGAAGGAGCATGGATACGATGTATCCATCATTTGTCCGACGGGCAAGGGTTATGAAAAAAAATGCGAAGTTATCGACGGCATATATATCTATCGCCATAATCTGCCCATGGAAGGAGAGGGAGCGCTAGGCTATTTATATGAATATTCAGCGGCGCTATTTTGGGAGTTTGTCCTGGCATGGAAGGTATTTTTTGGCAGGGGCTTCGATGCAATCCATGCATGCAATCCACCGGATAATATTTTTCTGATTGGCGGTTTTTTCAAGCTGTTTGGTAAGAAATTTCTTTTCGATCATCACGATATCAATCCAGAGCTTTATGAAGCCAAATTTGGCAGGCGGGATTTTTTTTACAAAGTGATGCTTGCCTGGGAGCGCTGGACCTTCCGGCTTGCGGATGTCTCTATCGCAACCAACGAATCCTACAAAAAGATTGCCATTGAGCGGGGAGGGATGCCGGCCGACAAGGTCTTTGTCGTGCGTAGTGGGCCCAAACTGGAGAGATTGAAGGTTCTGCCTCCCGTGGAAGCCTTGAAGAAAGGCCGTAAATATCTTGTCGGCTATGTGGGCGTGATGGGTGCTCAGGAGGGGATCGACTATTTGCTGCGTTCCATACAGCATATTGTCAAGGAGATGGGGCGTGAAGATATACAGTTTGGTCTGGTCGGAGGAGGTACATCCCTGGCAGAAATGCAGGCCTATGCCGATGAATTGGGGGTGGCAGATTACGTTACTTTCACCGGCCGTGTTCCTGATAAGGATTTGCTGGAGATGCTGAATACGGCAGACGTCTGCGTGAATCCTGATGTTGCCAATGAGATGAACGATAAATCGACCATGAACAAGATCATGGAGTATATGGCATTGGGCAAGCCAATAGTTCAGTTCGATCTCACAGAAGGCCGTTTTTCCGCGCAGAAGGCATCCCTATATGCGAGGAAGAATGACGAAGTGGATTTTGCCAAGAAGATTGTCGAACTTGTGGATGATCCTGAGCGCAGGCGCGAGATGGGTGAATTCGGCAGGCGCAGGGTGCTCGATGAGCTGGAGTGGAAATACGAAGCTCCAAAGCTGCTCAAGGCCTATGAGGCATTGTTTGCTGAATAGGTGAAATTCTTGTTTGAGGCGTGCAGTTGGGTCGGATCTGTCGACGAGGTGCCAAGTGGATTATGAATAACGATTTGTGCTGGAAGAATTCGAGTGCCATCTATCTTATCCTGGGCCTGGCCGTGCTTCTCATGGGTGCTGGCTATATGGATACCATTGCCGACATGGTCCATCGCTGGGATACCAAGGAGGAGTATGGCTATGGTTACCTTATTCCGGTAATAAGCGCCTTCCTTGTCTGGCAGAGGAAGAATGATCTGGCAAGGCAGGAATTTTCACCCTCATGGATGGGCGTGGTTGTCGTCGCAATCAGTGGCCTGCTCTTTTTTATGGGCGCCGTGGCGACGACGCATACCCTTTCACAATATGCGTTGGTTCTTGCTGTCCTGGGTGTGGCGCTGGCGATCATGGGTTGGCGGGCGTTTAAGATCGTGGCGGTACCTCTGGCGCTGCTGTTCTTCATGGTTCCCCTGCCGCCGTTTATTTACAACACGCTCTCGACCAAGTTGCAGCTGATCTCTTCCGAGCTGGGGGTTGCCGTTATCCGTCTTTTTGGTATCAGTGTCTACCTGGAAGGTAATGTGATCGATCTCGGGACATTCAAGCTTCAGGTTGTTGAGGCCTGTAGTGGATTGCGTTACCTCTTTCCGCTGGTGAGTCTGTCGTTCATCGCGGCCTATATTTACAAGGCGGATCTATGGAAGAAGGCGTTGGTTTTTCTGTCAAGCATTCCCATCACTGTTTTGATGAACAGCTTCAGGATCGGAGTCATCGGAGTTCTGGTTGAGTACTATGGCATAGAGCAGGCAGAGGGATTTCTGCATGACTTCGAGGGTTGGTTCATATTCATGGCCTGTATGGGCATCTTGATTCTGGAGATGATGCTGCTTTCCCGCGTTGGCGAGCATAAGATGAAATTGTCCGAGGCTTTTGCCATTGATCTGCCGGACAGCATCTCCTGCACTCGCTGGTCTCTCCGAAGTTTGCGCACGCAGCATTTTGCAGTTGTATTTCTTGCCGCTGGGATCCTTGCGGGTAGCCTGTATGCGCAGGGGCGTTCAGAGCAGGAGATGCCGCGTAAGGTCTTTGCTGAATTTCCGCTTCAATTTGGCGACTGGCGTGGCCGGGATGATCGCCTCGAAGAGATTTACCTGCGGTCTCTTAAGCTCGATGATTACATTCTAGCCAATTATGTGGATAAAGAAGGGGGTTCGGTCAATCTGTATATTGCCTATTACAACAAGCAGGAGGCCGGATCGGCAGCCCATTCCCCAAGGGCCTGCATCCCGGGTGGCGGATGGCTTATCAAGGATCATTCCGTAGTTCATCTGGGTGATGTATCCGTGAATGGAAAGCCGCTCTCGGTAAACCGAATGATCATCAAGAAGGGTGACTATACCCAGCTTGTTTATTACTGGTTCCAGCAGCGCGGCCGGGATATAACGAGTGAGTGGCTGGTGAAGTGGTTCATGTTCTGGGACGCGCTGACCCGGAATCGGACTGATGGAGCTTTGGTGCGGCTGACTGCGCTCGTAGGTCCTGGTGATGATATTGAAGATGCCGAGCGGCGCTTACGCCTCTTTGCTCGTGTGGTGGTTCCTTTGCTCACAGAATATATCCCTGATTAAAAGCCATCGGGAGTGCCTGCTATCACTATAATCCATGTCATATTCATGCGGGGGCGCCGGCGCATTTGAATGCTCAGCTGAGTAATTTCCTGTTTATCTTTATCGCGGCGATGGCCATCAGTATGGCGATTATCCCGTTGATGTTTCGTATTGCACCGCGAATCGGGATGATCGACAAGCCGGATGCGCGAAAGGTGCATGCAGTCCCGATTCCACGGGTTGGTGGGGTGGGTATCGTGATCGGGGCTCTAGTGCCCATGTTGATTTTGCTGCCGGTAGACGCGACGATTGGCGCCTATCTGTTTGGTGCCATCGTGCTGTTGATTTTTGGTGTTTGGGATGATGCCTGTGAGCTTGGCCATTATGTGAAATTTATCGGGCAGTTTATCGCCTCGCTAGCGGTAGTCTATTATGGCGATCTGCATGTGAGCTACCTGCCGTTCATGGACATGGAGCCTGTCCCTGAGTCATTCGGCAAGCCTTTCACGGTTATTGCCATAGTGGGCATGATCAATGCCATCAACCACTCGGACGGGCTGGATGGTCTGGCTGGCGGCGAATCGCTACTCAGTTTGGGGGCTATAACATATCTTGCCCATCTTGCTGGTGGTACTTCGGTTGTGATCATAGCTGTTGCCACGATTGGCGGGATCTTTGGCTTTCTGCGATTCAATTCGCATCCCGCAAAGGTCTTCATGGGCGACGGTGGCAGCCAGTTTCTGGGTTTTACTCTGGGTGTGCTTGCTGTGATGCTGACGCAGAAGGTCAATCCGGCGCTGAGTCCGGCATTGCCGGCCTTGTTCCTGGGGTTGCCGATAGCTGATATCTTGTCCGTATTCGCGCAGCGGATATACCACCGGCTGAACTGGTTCCGGGCGACCAAGAACCATATCCATCACCGCCTGTTAGAGTTGGGGTTTCATCACTACGAATCCGTCATCATTATCTACTCCATCCAGGCCTTCTTTGTCATTGCGGCGGTATTGCTGCCATATGAATCGGACGCCCTGATCCTGGGTGTTTATCTGGGCGTCTGTAGTCTTCTGTTTGCCATGCTGGTGGCGGCCGAGAAATCGGGCTGGCATGCCCATCATGGCGACGGCACAGGGCGAATTGCGCGCATGCTGGGCACGCTGCGCAAGAACCATGTCTTTGTCCGTGTCCCGCATCGCGTGACCGAGATCGGGCTTTCCCTGTTTCTTGTCGGTTCTGCCTTCATGGCGACAAACGTCCCTCGCGATTTTGGCTGGTCGGCGGGGGTGCTGTTCGGGCTTTTATTGTTGCGCCTGCTTTTTGGTTATCATCTCTGGTTTCTGTTCCTGCGCCTGATCATATATGTCGCGCTCGGGTTTGCCGTCTATCTGCTGAATTCGTATCCACCGGGCTGGTTGTTGGACGCGGATTTTCTGGTCTACCTGTATTTTGGCGTGCTTGTTGTTGCGTTCGGGTTGGGAGTTCGTTATGCCGAGCAGAAGAAATTCCAGGTCACCCCGCTCGATTATCTGGTGTTGATCATCATCATGATTGTCGGCTTGATCTCCGGGGGTGAGATCGGGAATTCAAGGTGGGTGATGCTCGTTGTGCAGTTGATAATATTGTTTTATGCGAGTGAGTTCGTCATGCAACAGATGCGTAATCGCTGGAATGCCTTTACAGGTTCCGTGCTGGCATCGTTGGCAGTATTTGCGCTTCGCGGATTTGCAATGTAGGTGGGCTGCCTGGTAATTGTTATTCGTTTAATTAATTTTTAAAGGTTCCGCAAATGAAAAATTCGGCACAAGGCAAGGTTGCGCTGATCACGGGTATTACCGGGCAGGACGGCGCTTATCTTGCAGAATTCCTGTTGTCCAAGGGCTATACCGTGCATGGCATAAAGCGTCGAGCCTCCTCGTTCAACACGGATCGAATCGACCATCTCTACAGGGATCCGCACGAGAAGGATCGCAAGTTCATCCTGCACTATGGCGATTTGACCGATTCGACCAACCTGATTCGCATCATTCAGGAAGTGCAGCCGGACGAGATCTACAATCTGGCTGCGCAGAGTCATGTGGCGGTGTCCTTCGAGACGCCTGAGTACACGGCCAATGCCGATGCACTGGGCACCTTGCGCCTCCTGGAGGCCATCCGCATCCTGGGTCTGGAGAAGAAGACGCGTTTCTACCAGGCCTCCACGTCGGAGCTGTTCGGCAAGGTGCAGGAAATCCCACAGAAGGAGACCACGCCCTTCTATCCGCGCAGCCCCTATGCGGTTGCCAAGCTGTATTCCTACTGGATCTGTGTGAACTACCGTGAGGCCTACGGCATCTACGCCTGTAACGGCATCCTGTTCAACCACGAGTCGCCGATCCGAGGTGAAACCTTCGTGACTCGAAAGATCACCCGTGCCGTGGCACGGATCAAGCTGGGCCTGCAGGACAAGCTCTATCTTGGCAATCTGGACTCCAAGCGTGACTGGGGGCATGCGCGCGATTATGTGCGTATGCAATGGATGATGCTGCAGCAGGATGAGCCGGAGGATTATTGTATCTCCACAGGTGTGCAGTATTCAGTGCGTGACTTCGTCAATGCGGCCTTCAAGGAGGTTGGTATCTCGGTGCACTGGGAAGGCTCCGGTGTCGATGAGAAGGGCATCGAGGAGGATTCTGGCAAGGTGCTGGTGGAGGTCGATCCGCGCTACTTCCGTCCGACCGAGGTGGAGACCTTGTTGGGTGATTCCAGCAAGGCGCGCGAAAAGCTCGGCTGGGTGCCGGAGATTTCGCTGGATGAAATGGTGGCCGAGATGGTCCGCGAAGATCTGAAGATCGCCGAGCGTGACGAGCTGTGCAAGCGTGAGGGCTTCAAGACCTTCGAATACAACGAGTGATCGTTGTATCGATTGATGTGGTTCTGACTCCAGGGGCATCACTCTCATGGTTTTGCGTGTAGTGATTCGTATGCCTGCGTACGAGGTCGAAGGCAATGCAGAAAAATGAAAAGATATACGTGGCGGGGCACCGCGGCCTGGTTGGATCGGCGATCCTTCGTCGCCTGCGGGCTGATGGCTATGAGAATCTGGTCACCCGCACCAGTGCCGAGCTGGATCTGCGTGAGCAGCAGGCCGTGCGCGATTTCTTTGCCGAGCAGAAGCCGGATTATGTCATTCTTGCGGCTGCAAAGGTTGGTGGCATTCTGGCCAACGATACCTATCCGGCGGAATTCATTTACGACAATCTGATGATGGAGGCGAACGTTGTCGACGCCTCGCATCGCCACGGCGTGAAGAAGCTGTTGGCGCTGGGCAGCACCTGCATCTATCCGAGAATGGCGCCGCAACCCTTGAAGGAGGAGTATCTGCTCAGCGGCCCCCTGGAGTCGACCAATGAATGGTATGCCGTTGCCAAGATCACCGGCATCAAGCTCTGCCAGGCCTACCGCCGCCAGTATGGCAGTGATTTCATTGCTGCCATGCCGACCAATTTGTATGGGCCGGGTGACAATTTCGACCTGGAGAAGTCACATGTGTTGCCGGCGCTGATCCGCAAGTTTCATGAGGCTAGGCAGAAGGGTGAGCCGACGGTGACCCTGTGGGGAACGGGCAAGCCGCTGCGCGAGTTTCTGCATGTGGACGATCTGGCGGATGCCGTGCTTTTCCTGTTGCGCGAATACAGCGGCGAGGAGATCGTCAATATCGGCGTAGGGAAGGACATCAGCATTGCCGAGCTGGCGGCCATCGTGAAGGAGGTCGTCGGTTTCGAGGGCGAGATCCGTTACGATCCGAGCAAGCCGGACGGCACCCCGCGCAAGCTGGTGGATGTGACGAAGATCAATGGGCTCGGCTGGTCGGCGAAGATCGGTTTGAGGGAAGGAATCGAATCGACCTATCAGTGGTTTCTGGATCAGGTCGATAAGCAGCAGATCCGCGGGTTGTCGTAAGCGGGAATTCGCGGCGCGGACGCCGCTCCTACACAGGGCAAGGTGGAACCTCTTGTTTGTAGGAGCGTCCTCCAGGCCGCGATGGGTGTCCCGCCGGAATCGCGGCGTGGACGCCGCTCCTACGGGTGGTTCCGCCGCCGATGAGTGGTCTTCAGACCGCGACAGGGGAATCACGGCAATCGCTGTTTGGCCGCTGGCCCCATGATTCGTGGTATTTTGTGTGAACCGAGTATTGAATAAAGGCGAATTTCTCCTGGAGGAGTCGAGGATGGGTTTCGAGAGATATGGCAAAAAACTGATCGTTGCGGCGCTGACTGCGGTCTTGCTGGCGGGTTGCGGCGGTTCCGAGGAGCGCAAGGCGAAATACCTGGAGCGTGGCAAGGCCTATCTCGAAGAAGGTAACTTCGACAAGGCCCGTGTTGAATTGAAGAACGTGCTGCAGATCGATCCGAAGTCGGCGGAGGCCTATTACCAACTTGGGCGTTTGGCGGAGATGCAGCAGGAGTGGGCCAAGGCATTCGGCAGCTACAACAAGGCAGTTGAGTTGGATCCACAGCATGAAGCCGCTCGCGCTCGGCTGGGGCAGTTTTTCATGCTTCAGGCCAATGCCAGCCGGCAGCAGGGTGATGCAGAGGGCGAAAAGGCGGCCTTGGATAAGGCGCATGACCAGGTGAAGGCCATCCTGAAGAAAGACCCTCAAAGCATCGAGGGCCTGATTCTGAAGGCCTCCCTGGCCGGCCGCGAGGGTCGTGTGGATGAGGCTATTGCACAGTTGGAGACTGTATTGCAGCGAGCGCCTGGTGAGGAGGCTGCAGTCGTGCTCTTGTCGCGTTTCTATGAGCAGCAGAAGCAGCTGGACAAGGCGCAGCAGGTTCTTGAGAAGGCGGTTGCCGCTGCGCCCGATAAGGCGGGACTCCGCCTGCAATTGGCGCAATTCTATGCGCGACAGGAAAAGACGGATCAGGCTGTGAAGCAGATGCAGGAGTTGATCCGTCAGCGCCCGGATCGCCTGGCTTACCGGGTTTCCCTGGCATCCTACTATGCGCAGCTGGACCAGGTCGAGGAGGCTGAAAAGGTGCTGCGTGATGCGCTCGCTGCTGATCCTGAAGATGTGAAGCGCTATCTGCTTTTGGTTGAATTCCTGGGCCAGAGAAAGGGTATGGATGCGGCGCGGGAAGAATTACAGGCCGACATCAGCAAGCTTCCGGACGAGCCGGAATTACGGTTCGCCCTGGTGAAGCTGTATCGCCAGGCCAAGCAACCTGATGAGGCAGTCAAGCTGCTGCAGCAGATCATCGACAGATGGGATGTGGAGCCGGCCGGGCTCAGGGCTCGCAACGAGTTGGCTCGTTTCTATGTGGAAAAGGGGGAACTCGACAAGGTGCGCACGCTGGTTGCTGAGGTGCTTGCCGAGAATCCCAAGGACAATGATGCCCTGTTGCTCAAGGGTGGGCTGGCCATGCAGGACAAGGACTACGAGACGGCCGTTACGGCCTTCCGCTCCGTCCTCAAGGATCAGCCGGATTCCGTTGATGTGTTGAATCGATTGGCGGCTGCTTATCTGGCCAAGGGTGACGTCGATTTGGCGGGGGATACCCTGAAAAAGGTTGTAGCGCTGGCGCCCGATGATGCTGATGCGCGTCTGCGGCTGGCTCGATATTACTATGTGCAGAAGAACCTGGATGCGGCCGCCGAGCAGGTCGATCAGGTCTTGGCCAAAGAACCAGAGAACATCCAGGCGCTGGTTGTGAAGTCGGAGTTGCTCGCTGCGAAGGGTGATGCCGAGGCCTTGCCGGCCGTTCTGGACAAGATCAAACAGGTGGCGCCGGACAAGGCTGATGGCTGGTTCCGTATGGGACGCTTGTACAAGGCGCAGAAAAAGTTGAAGGAGGCCAAGGCTGAGTTCCAAGAGGCACTGAAGCGGGCGCCTGGTTCCTCTGACTTGCTGGCAGAACTCACCGATATCGAGATTGCCCTTGGGCAGGTGGACGTCGCCGAGGCGCGACTCAAGAAACTGTTGAAGGAAAATCCGGAGCATCCATCGGCGCAGCGATTCCTTGGCATGGTGTACATGGCCAAGAAGGAATATCGGAAGGCGGTGGATTCGTTCGAGACGGCCTATGCCAAATCGCCGGATGTAAAGATCCTGAATCTTCTGGTCAATGCGAAAATCGCGGCCGGGGATGTAAAGGGGGCGGAGCAGCGACTCAAGGATGTCCTTGCCGAGAACCCTGAGCATCCGGCAGCCAACGAGTTGCTGGCCCTGCTCTATCTTGGGCAGAAGCGTTTTCCCGAGGCAGAGACGGCACTCGAGCGGCAGATCGAAATCAATCCCGGAACGGGCAAGGTCTATTCCCAGCTTGCCGCGGCGAGGGAGGCGCAGGGAAAAGTCGGGGAGGCCATTCAGGCCTATGAACAGGGTTTGAAGGAACTGCCTGACGATCTTGGCCTGCTGGCTGGTCTGGCCGGACTTTATGAGCGCAAGCAGGATTTCGACAAGGCGATCGAGATCTATGAGGGCATTCTCGCGGAACATCCGGACAACGCCCTGGCCACCAACAACCTTGCCGCCCTGCTGGCCGACCACCGCAGCGACGAGGCCAGCCTGGCCCGTGCCCGCGAGCTGGCGGAGAAGTTCAAGGGCAGCAATCAGCCGGCTTTCCTCGATACCCTCGGCTGGGTCTATTACCGGGCGGGTGACTATGACCAGGCGGTTTCGGTGCTGAAGACCGTGGTCGAGAGGGCGCCCAAGGTGGGGGTCTTCCAGTATCACCTCGGCATGGCGCTGGCCAAGGCGGGTGACAAGGCCGCTGCCCGAGAGCACCTCGGGAAGGCCATCGAGGCAGGCGGCTTTGCCGGTGTGGAGGAGGCCAAGGCGGCGTTGGCGGCGCTCTGAATCAGGCGGTGTCCCTGTCCCTCGTAGGAGCGGTCGTCTGGCCGCGATGAGGGTTGCCGCCGAAGATCGCGGCCTGGCGACCGCTCCTACAGGCGGATCCGCCATGGTATAGGTAGGAGCGGCCTCCAGGCCGCGATCGGGATGACCGCCGAATCGCGGCGTGGACGCCGCTCCTACGCAGGGCACGGCGGTACGGTTTGTGTGTAGGAGCGGCCTTCCGGCCGCGATCGGAATTTCCACCACAATCGCGGCGTGGACGCCGCTCCTACGCGGGGCACGGCGGCACGGTTTGCTGTAGGAGCGGCCTCCCGGCCGCGATGAGGATTTCCACCACAACCGCGGCGTGGCCGCCACCCCTACCGTTAATCCGCTGCGCCCGCTATTTGTGTCCCTGCCCCCAATGCCGTTATAGTGTCTAGTCCCGGCAGCGTCAGAAAAGCGACGCCGCCTGGCCCTGGTCCCTGCGGGTTCTGGCGGCCGGCGGTGATAAACAACGGCCCGGCGTTGGCGGGATGATTGACCGGCCTGTTGAGCGGTCGATGCTGGGGGTGGTGTTATGCTGAACATCGGTGTCGTCGGTTATTCAACCGGCGCGACGCTTTTCCTGGTCCTGGCCCTGGTGCTGCTGACCGGCAAGCAGCAGCGGCCGCACAAGCGCCTGCTGTTCCTGGCCGCTGCCTGCAGTGCGCTGTGGATGGGCTTTGCGGCCTTTCACAGCGCGGGCCAGGAGGTCTTCCTCTCCACCCAGTTGCTGGAACTGCTGCGCGATTTCGGCTGGATGGTGTTCCTCTCCGGGGTGCTGGCCGCGGTCTATCCCGAGCAGCAGCGGCAGCGGCGTTTCCGCGCCCTGCTGCTCTTCTCCGCTGCCTTCGTGCTGCTCCAGGCCAGCCTCACCGCCTACCGCTATTTCTCACCCGCGCCCGTCGTCCTGACGCAGGGCATCGACTGGCTGCTGGCCGGCTATCTGGCCATCGCCGTCTACGGCCTGGTGCTGGTCGAGCATCTGTTCCGCAACACCCGCTCCGATGCGCGGCGCGCCATCAAGTATCTCTGCGTCGGTGTCGGCAGCATCTTCATCTATGATTTCTATCTGTATTCGGATGCCCTGCTGTTCCAGCGTATCGATCCCGCCCTGTGGGAGGCGCGCGGCTTCATCAACGCCCTCGCCGTGCCGCTCATTGGCCTGACCATCGCCCGCGATCCGCGCTGGTCGCTGGACATCTTCGTCTCGCGGCGCATCGTCTTCCACACCGCGGCGCTGCTGGGCGCCGGCCTCTACCTGCTGGCCATGGGTGTCGGCGGCTATTACGTCAAGGTCTATGGCGGCGAATGGGGTACGGTGGCCCAGGTCATCTTCCTGTTCGGTGCCATCCTGCTGCTGGCCGTGTTGTTCCTCTCCGGCCAGGCCCGCGCCAGCCTGCGGGTGTTCATCAACAAGCATTTCTTCCACTACAAGTACGACTATCGCGACGAATGGCTGCGTTTCATCGGCACCCTGTCCGGCGATCCGGAGGTGCGCTTCTGCGAACGCGTGGTGCGCGCCATCGCCGAGATCATCGACAGCCCCTCGGGCGTGCTCTGGTGGAAGCTGGAGAAGGGCTGGTTCGAGCCGGTTGCCGGCTGGAACATGCAGGTACCCTACCAGGCCTCGCTGCGCGACGACGATCCGCTGATCCGCTTCCTGGAGACCCAGGAGTGGGTCATCAACCTCGATGAATTCGAGCGTCGCCCCGAACTCTATGGCGACCTGCAACTGCCGCCCTGGCTCAAGGACATGCCGCGCGCCTGGCTGATCACGCCGCTGATCCTGCATGACAACCTGATCGGTTTCGTGCTGCTCAACCGCTCGCCGGCACCGCAGCATTTCAACTGGGAAGACTGCGACCTGCTGAAGACCGTCGGCCGCGAGGCGGCCAGCCACCTCGCCCAGCTCGAGGCCTCCCGGGCCCTGGCCGAGGCGCGCCAGTTCGAGACCTACAACCGTCTCTCCACCTATGTCATCCATGACCTGAAGAACCTCATCGGCCAGTTGTCGCTGGTGGTGACCAATGCCGCCAAGCACAAGCACAACCCGGCCTTCATGGAGGACGCCATTCGCACCGTCGAGCATTCGGTGGAGAAGATGAACCGCCTGCTGGCCCATCTGCGCAGCGGCGAGGCGGCCGACCAGAAGAAGGAACAGGTCGATCTCTGCGAGCTGCTGCACGAGGTGGCGGAGACCATGTCCAGCGGCCGGCCGGTGCCCAGTGTCGACTGCCAGGCGCGTGGCATCTCGGCCAACGCCAACCGGGAACGCTTTGCCGCCGTCATCGGCCACCTGGTGCGCAACGCCCAGGATGCCACGGCCGATGACGGCAGCATCATCGTGCGCCTCTTCCGGCTGGAGGACGAGGCGGTGATCGAGGTGCAGGACACCGGCTGCGGCATGGACGAGACCTTCATCCGCGAGCGTCTGTTCCGCCCCTTCGAGACCACCAAGGGCAAGGCCGGGATGGGGGTCGGGGTGCACGAGACCCGCGAATTCGTCCGCGCCCTGGGCGGCGAGGTCGAGGTCATCAGCCGGCCCGGCCAGGGCAGCACCTTCCGCCTGCGTATCCCGATTAGCGACGATAAGAAAAATAACGTACAGTTACGCGTTGTAGCGGGCGACGGACAGACGAATGCCGGACGAATCAAGGAAATTGCTGGTCGTTGAGGACGACCCGGGTCTGCAGACCCAGCTCAAATGGTGTTTCGAAGGATATGATGTCATCATCGCGGGCAGCCGCGAGGCGACGCTTGCCGAGCTGAAGAAGCACCCCTTCCCCGTCATGACCCTGGACCTCGGCCTGCCGCCGGACGAGGGCGGGACCAGCGAGGGTTTCGCCACCCTGGAACAGGTGCTGCACGACTACCCGCACACCAAGATCATCGTCGTCACCGGCAACAACGAGCGCGAGAACGCCCTCAAGGCGGTGGCGCTCGGCGCCTATGATTTCTTCCACAAGCCCATCGACTCGGAGCTGCTCGGCTTCATCGTCAACCGGGCCTACCGGCTGCACGAGATCGAGCGCGAGAACCGCCGCCTGCACTCGCAGCAGCCGGATTCGCCGCTGGAGGGGGTGCTCACCGCCAGCCCCGAAATGCTCCAGGTCTGCCGCACCATCGAGAAGGTTGCGCCGGCCGAGGTTACCGTGCTGGTGCTGGGCGAGAGCGGCACCGGCAAGGAGCTGGTGGCCCGCGCCCTGCATGGCATGAGCCAGCGGGCCGAGGGCCCCTTCGTGGCCATCAACTGCGCGGCCATCCCCGAGAACCTGCTGGAGAGCGAGCTGTTCGGTTACGAGAAGGGGGCCTTCACCGGCGCCGTGAAGACCACCCCCGGCAAGGTGGAGACCGCCAACGGCGGTACCCTGTTCCTCGACGAAGTGGGCGACCTGCCCATGCCGCTGCAGGCCAAGCTGTTGCGCTTTCTGCAGGAGCGGGTCATCGAGCGGGTTGGCGGGCGCAATGAGATCCCGGTCGACGTGCGCGTGGTCTGTGCCACCCACCGCGATCTGCAGGGGCTGATCCGCGAGGGCGATTTCCGCGAGGATCTCTACTACCGGCTGAGCGAGATCACCGTGCGTATCCCGCCGCTGCGCGATCGTGCCGGTGACGTGCTGCTGCTGGCGCGGGCCTTTCTGGAGCGCTTCAGCAAGCAGCACGGCAACAAGATGCACAGTTTCAGCAAGGATGCCCTGGCCGCGCTGGAGGGTTACCGTTGGCCGGGCAACGTGCGCGAGCTCGAGAACCGGGTCAAGCGCGCGGTGATCATGGCCGAGCACAAGCAGATCAGCGCCCGCGACCTGGAACTCGGCGCCGACGGCGTGAGCGACGGGCAGACCTTCGACCTGCGCGAGATCCGCGAACAGGCCGAGCGGCAGGCCATATTGCGCGCCATGAGCCACGTCGGCGGCAAGATCTCCCAGGCCGCCGAGCTGCTCGGCGTCAGCCGCCCCACCATGTACGACCTGCTGAAGAAATACAATCTGAAGGATTGATCCCCGAGCCGAATCGCGGCCTGGAGGCCGCTCCTACGGGGCAAGGCGGAGCCTTTTGTTGTGTAGGAGCGGCCTCCCGGCCGCGATGGGATTACCACCGTCGTCAGGCGGAACCGACGATGGCCACGAAACCCGCGAAACCCACGAAAAGGCCGATGGCCACGGAATCCACGGAAAACAATGTAGGAGCGGCCTCCCGGCCGCGATGGGTGTGCCGCCGGAATCGCGGCGTGGCCGCCGCTCCTGCGCGGGGCAAGGCGGAACCTCTTGTTGTGTAGGAGCGGCCTCCCGGCCGCGATGACGATCCCGCCTATCGTCCAAAGGCCGTCCGCACGTGATCGGCGAAGGCCTCCGGCGGCATGTAGCCCATCACCCGGTAGCGGCTGCGCTCGCGCCCCTCACCATCGAAGAAGATGATGCTCGGTGGCCCGGGGATGCGGAAATGCTTGAGCAGCGCCTTGTCCTCGGCATCGTTGGCGGTGACGTCGGCCTTGAGCAGCACGGCGTTGCCCAGGGCCTCGCGCACCCGCGGGTCGGCGAAGGTGTATTTCTCCAGCCGGTGGCAGTCGGTGCACCACTCGGCGAAGAAGTCCAGCATCACCGGGCGTCCCTCGGCGGCCGCGGCGCTCACCGCCCGCTGCAGATCCTCTACCGTCTTCACTCGCTGGAACTGGATGTGCGAGGCGCCAGGGCCGCTGGCGACGCTGGTGCCGGCAGGTGCCAGCCCGCGCAGCGGCTGGTAGATGTCGTCGCTGTCGGCGGCGACTCCCACCAGCTGCAGCACGCCGTAGCTGAGCAGCACGAAGCCGAGGCCCTTGCGCAGCCGCGCCCAGCCACTGGCGTCCACGCCGAGGCGCTCCAGCGCCCCCAGGTAGACCGCGCTGCAGATCAGCAGCACGGCCCACAGCAGCATGGACAGCTGGGCCGGCAGGATGCGCTCCAGCATCCAGATCGCCACCGCCAGCAGCAGCACCCCGAACACCGCCTTGATGGCGTTCATCCAGTCGCCGGCCTGCGGCAGCAGCTTGCCGGCCCCGGTGCCGATCGCCAGCAGCGGCGCGCCCATGCCCAGGCTGAGGGCGAACAGCGCCAGCCCGCCGAGATAGGGGTCGCCGGTCTGGCCGATGTAGATCAGCGCACCGGCCAGCGGCGCCGCCACGCAGGGGCCGACGATCAGCGCCGAGAGGAAGCCCATCACCGCCACCCCCAGCAGGCTGCCGCCGCGCTGCCGGTTGCTGATGGCGGTCAGCCGGGTCTGGATGAAGGCCGGCATCTGCAGGTCATAGAAGCCGAACATGGACAGCGCCAGCAGCACGAAGACCCCGGCGAAGGCGCTAAGTATCCAGGGGTTCTGGAAGGCGGCCTGCAGGCTCTCGCCGGACAGGCCGGCGAAGACCCCGGCCGCGGTGTAGGTGAGGGCCATGGCCAGCACGTAGACCAGCGACAGCACGAAGGCCCGGCGGGTGGTGATCTTCTCGCCCTGTCCGATGATGATGCTGGAGAGGATGGGGATCATCGGGAACACGCAGGGCGTGAAGGCCAGCAGCAGGCCGAAGCCGAAGAAGCTGAGCACGATGGCCAGGGTGCTGCCGCTGGCCAGGCGCGCGGCGATCCGGTCCTGGGCGCTGATCGGCGGCGCGCCTTCGGCGGCTGCGGCTGGTGCGGCCGGTTTCGCGGCGGTGCCGCCGTCTGCCGCCGGCAGGCTCAGCTCGAAGGTCTTGGTCTGCGGCGGGTAGCAGACGCCGCGCGAGGCGCAGCCCTGGTAGCCGACCTTGAGCCGCAGCCGGGTCGCCGCCGTGTTGCTGCGCGCCAGGGGAAGGATGGCCTCGACCGTCTTGTGGTAGACCTCGACCCGTCCGAAGATGGGGTCGTCCTTGGGATCGCCGGCCGGCAGGCGGGCCTCCAGCAGCCGAACCCCTTCGCCATCCAGCAGCTCGAAGCTGAGCCGCTTGCGGTACAGGTAGCAGCAGTCGTCGATGTCCCAGCGGACGCGCAGGGTGTTGGCGTCGAGTACCCCGGCGCTGACCCGGAAGGCGACCTCCACCGGAGGGATGCCCTCCTCGGCGCCAAGGCCGAGGCTCTGGCCGAGATCCTTCAGGGCCTGGAAGGGGCCGGGCTTGCTGGCCGCCGGGGCCGGGGGGGCGGCGGCTGGCGGCAGCTTCAGCTTGATGATCCGGGTGTGTGGCGGGTAGCAGACGCCGCGCTCGGCGCAGCCCTGGGAGCTGACCCGCAGCTCGAGGCTGTCGAGGGCCGGGTCCTTGACCAGCAGCGGGGCGACGATCTCTACTTTCCCGTGGTAGACCTCCATCTCGCCGAAGAACTCGTCCTGCTTGGGTTCGCCCGGCGGGAAGACCGGTTCGCCGATCTCGATCCCCGGGGTGTTGGAGTGCAGCTGGATGCGCGAGCGGTACAGATAGTAGCCATCCGCCACCTCCCAGCGGGCGTGCAGGCGGCCGTCCGGCGTCACCTCGGCACTGAAGGCGAAGGCCTCTTCCACCGGCAGCAGCTCGTCCTCGCCGAAGAAGGCCTGGGCGAAGGGGGCCCAGTAGAGGGTCAGCAGTCCGAGCAGCAGGGCAAACAGGGGGCGGGGTCGACAGGGGCTTGGTGTCATGGGGCGGGTTCCGCTAGGTTGTCGTCGATCCAGTGCAGATAGTCGGGCAGGCCGGCAACGATTGGGACTGCCACGATCTCCGGAAGTTCATAGGGATGCAGCTCGCGGATCGCCGCCTGCAGGCGGGATGCCAGCCCGCCGCGGGTCTTGATCAGCAGCAGCAGCTCCTCGTCGTGCTGCACGGCGCCCTGCCAGCGATACACGGAGCTCAGGCCGGGGAGGATGTTGACGCAGGCCGCCAGCCGCCGCTCGACGAGCGCCATGGCGATGCGCTCCGCGGTTTCCCGGTCCGGCACGGTGCAGAAGGCGATCTGGTGCGAGTCGCTCATGGCGGCACCATAACGGAAGCCGGGCAGGGGTGAAAGGGGCGGCGGATCATGCAGGTAGGGACGGCCCGGCGGCGGCTGGTATTCCCGGCCGCGATGGGGTGTGCCGCCGTCGTCAGGCGGAACCGACGATGGCCACGAAACCCGCGAAACCCACGAAAAGATCGATGGCCACGGAATCCACGGAAAACAATGTAGGAGCGGTCTCCAGGCCGCGATGGGGTTACCGCCGTCGTCAGGCGGAACCGACGATGGCCACGAAACCCACGAAACCCACGAAAAGATCGATGGCCACGGAATCCACGGAAAACAATGTAGGAGCGGCCTCCAGGCCGCGATGGGGTTGCCGCCGTCGTCAGGCGGAACCGACGATGGCCACGAAACCCGCGAAACCCACGAAAAGATCGATGGCCATGGAATCCACGGAAAACAATGTAGGAGCGGCCTCCCGGCCGCGATGGGGTGTGCCGCCGTCGTCAGGCGGAACCGACGATGGCCACGAAACCCGCGAAACCCACGAAAAGACCGATGGCCATGGAATCCACGGAAAACAATGTAGGAGCGGCCTCCAGGCCGCGATGGGGTTGCCACCGTCGTCAGGCGGAACCGACGATGGCCACGAAACCCGCGAAACCCACGAAAAGATCGATGGCCACGGAATCCACGGAAAACAATGTAGGAGCGGCCTCCAGGCCGCGATGGGGTTGCCACCGTCGTCAGGCGGAACCGACGATGGCCACGAAACCCGCGAAACCCACGAAAAGATCGATGGCCACGGAATCCACGGAAAACAATGTAGGAGCGGCCTCCAGGCCGCGATGGGGTATGCCGCCGGAATCGCGGCGTGGACGCCGCTCCTACACGGGGCATGGCGGGACCTCTTGTTTGTAGGAGCGGCCTCCAGGCCGCGATGGGTGTCTCGCCGGAATCGCGGCGTGGACGCCGCTCCTACACGGGGCATGGCGGGACCTCTTGTTTGTAGGAGCGGCCTCCAGGCCGCGATCGGGTGTCCCGCGGAATCGCGGTGTGGCCACCGTCCCCATGGGCGGCTTGTCGCGCCCCGGCGTTCCCGTTATGGTGCGCGGATGAACCCCTTTCCCCTCCTGCTGGTGCTGTTCCTGGTCATCCCGGCGGTCGAGATCTATGTCCTGATCAAGGTCGGCAACCTGCTGGGCGCCATTCCCACTGTCTTCCTGGTGGTGTTCACCGCCGTGCTCGGTGCCCTGCTGCTGCGCCAGCAGGGGCTCAGCACCCTGCAGCGGGTGCAGCTGTCGATGATGCGCGGCGAGCTGCCGGCGATGGAGCTGCTGGAGGGGGCGGTGCTGTTGGTCAGCGGCGCCCTGCTGCTCACTCCCGGCTTCGTCACCGATACCCTGGGTTTCCTCGGCCTGATCCCCCCGGTGCGTCGCTGGCTGATCCGCGCCTTCCTCCGCGGCGGCGGCGGTTTCCCGCCGGCCGGTCCCGCGGCCCCCGGCGCCGAGCGCGGCCCGGTGACCCTGGAGGGTGAGTACACCCGCGACGACGATTGAAGCCGCGCCTTTCCCTTAAGCATACTTATCCGCGGATAAATTATTTAAATAACCCGCGCCCCTTGATTCTGCGAGGCGCGTCGCTATTATTAGCACTCACCGAAATCGAGTGCTAACAGCGCTCGTCCAGACCACTGAAAATGAATCGTGTATTAAGGAGAAAATCCTGATGAATATTCGTCCGTTGCATGATCGCGTGATCATCAAGCGCATGGAGGAAGAGCGTACTACGGCCGGCGGTATCGTCATTCCGGATACGGCAGCCGAGAAGCCCGTCCGTGGCGAGGTCATCGCTGTGGGTAACGGCAAGATCCTGGAGAACGGCGAGGTGCGCCCGCTGGACGTGAAGGTCGGCGACAAAGTGCTGTTCGGCAAGTATGCCGGTACCGAGGTCGTGGTCGAGGGCGAAGACCTGCTGGTGATGCGCGAAGAAGACATCATGGCGGTCATCGAAGACTGACCGGTACCCCGATCTCAAGCAACTTACTGATTTTCATAGAGGATTTCGATCATGACGGCAAAAGAAGTCAAGTTTAGCGATGAAGCCCGCCAGCGCATGGTGGTCGGCGTCAACACCCTGGCCAATGCGGTCAAGGTGACCCTGGGCCCCAAGGGCCGCAACGTGGTGCTGGAGAAGGCCTTCGGCGCCCCCACTGTCACCAAGGACGGCGTCTCCGTGGCCAAGGAGATCGAGCTGAAGGACAAGTTCGAGAACATGGGCGCGCAGATGGTGAAGGAGGTCGCCTCCCAGACCTCCGACGTGGCCGGTGACGGCACCACCACCGCCACCGTGCTGGCGCAGAGCATCTTCCGCGAGGGCATGAAGGCGGTCGCCGCCGGCATGAACCCCATGGACCTGAAGCGTGGCATCGACAAGGCCGTGCACGCCGCCGTCGAGGCGCTGAAGGAGATGTCCAAGTCCTGCGAGGACACCAAGGCCATCGCCCAGGTCGGCACCATCTCCGCCAACTCCGACGAGTCCATCGGCAACATCATCGCCGAGGCCATGGAGAAGGTCGGCAAGGAAGGCGTGATCACCGTGGAAGAGGGCTCCACCCTGGAGAACGAGCTGGACGTGGTGGAAGGCATGCAGTTCGACCGCGGTTACCTGTCGCCCTACTTCGTCAACAATCAGCAGAGCATGTCGGCCGAGCTGGAGGACCCCTTCATCCTGATCCACGACAAGAAGATCTCCAACATCCGCGACCTGCTGCCGGTGCTGGAAGGTGTCGCCAAGGCCGGTCGTCCGTTGCTGATCATCGCCGAGGACGTCGAGGGCGAGGCCCTGGCCACCCTGGTGGTCAACAGCATCCGCGGTATCGTCAAGGTCTGCGCCGTCAAGGCCCCGGGCTTCGGTGATCGTCGCAAGGCCATGCTGCAGGATATCGCCATCCTCACCGGTGGCACCGTGATCTCCGAGGAAACCGGCATGACCCTGGAGAAGGCGACCCTGGAGGAACTGGGTACCGCCAAGAAGGTCCAGGTCAGCAAGGAGAACACCACCATCATCGACGGTGCCGGTGCCAAGGCCGACATCGAGGCGCGCGTCAAGCAGATCCGTGCCCAGATCGAGGAGGCGACCTCCGACTACGACAAGGAGAAGCTGCAGGAGCGCGTGGCCAAGCTGGCTGGCGGTGTGGCCGTGATCAAGGTCGGTGCCGCCACCGAGGTCGAGATGAAGGAAAAGAAGGCCCGCGTCGAGGACGCCCTGCACGCCACCCGTGCGGCCGTCGAGGAAGGCGTGGTGCCCGGCGGTGGCGTGGCCCTGCTGCGCGCCCGTGCCCAGATGGGCGAGATCGAGACCGACAACCACGACCAGGAAGTCGGCGTCAACATCGCCCGCCGCGCCATGGAGGAGCCGCTGCGCCAGATCGTCTCCAACACCGGTGAGGAGCCGTCGGTGATCCTCGCCAAGGTCGAGGAAGGCGAGGGCAACTTCGGCTATAACGCGGCCAATGGCGAATACGGCGACATGATCGAGATGGGCATCCTCGATCCGACCAAGGTGACCCGTTCCGCCTTGCAGAACGCCGCCTCCGTGTCCGGCCTGATGATCACCACCGAGTGCATGGTGGCCGAGGCACCGAAGGAAGAGGGCGGTGCTGCCGACGCCGGCATGGGTGGCATGGGCGGCATGGGGGACATGGGTGGCATGGGCATGATGTAACCGCCCGGAACCCTCCGGTTCGCCAGGAGAACCCCGCCAGCGATGGCGGGGTTTTTCTTTGGGGGGATATTCAGAATCCAGAATTCAGAATCCAGAATCCAGAATTCAGAATTCAGGAGTTGGAAGTTGGAAGTTGGAAGGGGGGAATCGCGGCGTGGAGGCCGCTCCTACGGGCGAACCAGCCCCGCCACATGTAGGAGCGGCCTCCAGGCCGCGATGGGGGGTCCAGCCAAGATCGCGGCCTGGCGACCGCGCCAACGGGCGGACCCACCCCGCCACATGTAGGAGCGGCCTCCAGGCCGCGATGAGGGATCCGCCAAGATCACGGCGTGGACGCCGCGCCTACGGGCGGACCCGCCCCGCCACATGTAGGAGCGGCCTCCAGGCCGCGATGAGGGGTCCCGCCAAAATCGCGGCCTGGCGACCGCTCCTACGGGTGGTCCCGCCCTGCCACATGTAGGAGCGGCCTCCAGGCCGCGATGGGGGGTCCAGCCAAGATCGCGGCCTGGCGACCGCGCCAACGGGCGGACCCACCCCGCCACATGTAGGAGCGGCCTCCAGGCCGCGATGAGGGATCCGCCAAGATCGCGGCCGGCGACCGTGCCAACGGGCGGACCCGCCCCGGCAGAGGTAGGAGCGGCCTCCAGGCCGCGATGGGGGTCCGCCAAGATCGCGGCGTGGACGCCGCGCCAACGGGCGGACCCGCCCCGGCATGGGTAGGAGCGGCCTCCCGGCCGCGATGGAGGAGGTTCCGCCGAATCGCGGCCTGGCGACCGCTCCTACCCTGGTGCCGCCATGCCCCGTAGGAGCGGCCTCCAGGCCGCGATCCCCATCGGCTCCAGCCACGCCATCGTCCGGGGGGCTGGTGCAATATGCGGGTTAACCGCGCCGGCGGGCAACGGCCACCAGGCCGACCAGACCGCTGCCGAACAGCCAGACGGCGGCCGGTACCGGTACGGCAGACGGGGTATAGCTGTAGGAGCTGAGAGAGGGGATGTCGTTGCGGATCACCTCGACCAGTTCATTGGTGTCGGCCAGATAGAGGCCCGTGAAGAGGTCGTACTCGTAGTACTGATAACCGCTGGCCATGAAGTTCCAGTTGACGCGGCCATCGTCGTGCAGCACCACCTGGAAGATGTTCAGCCTGCCGCTGCCGCCATCGCCAAAGGTCTCGGTCGTGTAGTTGAATACCGCCCGGTCGCTGAACAGGGTGTAGCCATAGTAGCCGTAGTAGTAGCTGTCCAGGTCGTCATAGGCGGCCAGGATGTAGGTGGCAGAGCTGTCGTCGAGGATCAGGTCGTCGATGCTGCCATAGCCGGAGCCAGAAGCGCTTCCGGTGTCCGTCAGCAACTGGATGTAGCCGTTGGAATCCATGTCGAAGCGGCTGAAGCTGGTCCCGCCCAGGGTGACGGAGAAGCCCAGCGGCGTCTCGCCACTGCTGCTGTCGTCGTCGGCGTCGACCCAGGTCAGGGCGGCGCTCGGCTCCCAGTTGAAGGGGACGGCCTGGACCACGCCGGCGGCGCCGGCGGTCTGGGCGATGAGGCTGCTGCCCAACAGGAGGGCGGCGGTGGGCAGTGTGCGGTAAATCGGCATGGCTGTTCTTCTCGTTTCTTGTAGGTTCAGGAATTTGGAATATTGCTATATTCCGGTTCGATGTTTTGTGCCGGGTTTTACAGCAAGAAGAGTGCCAGATTTGATCCCCATAAAATTCAGCATGTTGGCGGAGTGGCGGTGAATGGGGAGGATGAACTGGAAAAAATCCCGACACTCCTCCGCAGCCTGGTGTCGGTCCATCGGGGCAATCCTTGGCTTAGTTTATTGTTTCTACAGGAATATTCTGTCTCCTGGGGGGTGGCGGCAACGGACGCCAGATCTGTAAGAGATATCGACGTCGTGCCTTCGCAGGAGGCAACGCGCAGGAGGGGCGGCTGTCAGGCAGCGAGAGGGGGGCTGCCGCCCGTTCCGTGGGGCGGCAGGTGGTACGGTATCAGATACTGAGGTAGACCCAGCCCTCCTGCAGCCGGCTGAGGATCTCTTCCAGGGCGTTGGGCGTCACCAGTGCCTCCGGCAGCAGGGGCGGCAGTTCCTGGATGCCCTCGCGGGCCAGCAGGCGGTTCATCGCCGTCTGGCAGGCGAGGAAGGTCAGGTTCTCGAACTCCTGCTGCAGGGCGTGCACCCGGTCGGCGAAGGGGGAGACGTCGGCGCGCAGCGGGTTGAGGCCGCCGGCGTTGGCGACCAGCTCCAGTTCGACCGGCTGCTTGCGGGCACGGTAGCTGCGCAGCAGTTGCTCCGCCTTGTCCAGCGCCGCCTCGATGGCCACCGGATCGCCGCTGCTGATGTGCAGCAGGATCTTGCGGCCGTCCTTGCCGAGCGGCGCCTGGGCGATGCTGGCGGTCTGGAAGGCCTTCTCCTCGTCGAGATACATGGCCGTGGTCTGCTGTGCCGGATCGGCCTGCGTCTGGCCATGGCCGATCCAGCCGATCAGGCCGCCGAGGGTCAGCAGCAGGCTGGCCGCGAGGGCCTGGCTCCAGGGGTTGCGGCGCTGCGGCCCGCTGCGGCGGCGCCGGCCGGCGGGTTGCGGCGGGTGTTCGTAGGCGTGCTGGACCAGCTCGTGCAGCCGGCGCAGTTCGCAGGCGCGCCGGCTCAGCGCCGGGTCGCCGTTGATGGCGCCGAGGATGCGGTCTTTCTCCTCGCTGTCGAGCTGGCCATCGACGAAGGCGTTGAGATGTTCGTCGGAGATGCTGCGGTCGGGCATCACTTCACCCTCCTGATCCGGGATGTCTGGAATTCGTCGTTGTCCTGGACCAGCAGTTCGCTGTCCAGCAGGCGCGCCTTCAGGGCGCGGCGGGCGCGGCACAGGCGGCTCATCACGGTGCCGACCGGCACGCCGAGGATGTTGGCGACCTCGATATAGGAGCAGCCCTCGAGGTCGACCAGGGTCAGTACCTGGCGCTGGCCGATGGGCAGGGTGTCGATGGCGCCGCGCACCTGGTGGACCACCTGGTGGGCATGGCCCTCGTCCTCCGGGCTGGAGTCGCTGACGAAGGGCAGCTCGTCGATGTCCACCGTCTCCTTGCTGCGGCGGAAATGGTCGCGCCAGCAGTTGTTGAGGATGGTGAACAGCCAGGTGTCCATGGCTGCCGGGTCGCGCAGCTGGCCACTTTTCTTCAGCGCCTTTTCCAGGGTCTCCTGTACCAGGTCGTCGGCGAGGGCGGCCTCGTGACACCACGAATAGGCGATGCGGTACAGCCGGTCGCGGTTCTGCTCCAGTCGGCTGCGGAAGTCCTGGTTGCGGCACAAGAGGTTGGTCAGTTTCATGCTGGGGCCCGTCGCTGTGTGCTGGTCTCGGGTGGTTGCGCTGCGGATGATGGCCGCGCTCCTGAAGTTGAGACGGTGGATGGGTGTCGATTATTCCACAAAATCGCGGCCTGGAGGCCGCTCCTACAGGGCACGGCGGCACGATTTGGTGTAGGAGCGGCCTCCCGGCCGCGATGGGGTTGCCGCCGTCGTCAGGCGGAACCGAGGATGGCCACGAAACCCGCGAAACCCACGAAAAGACCGATGGCCACGGAACCCACGGAATCCACGGAAAACAATGTAGGAGCGGCCTCCCGGCCGCGATGGGGTTGCCGCCGTCGTCAGGCGGAACCGAGGATGGCCACGAAACCCGCGAAACCCACGAAAAGACCGATGGCCACGGAAAATAGTGTAGGAGCGGCCTCCCGGCCGCGATGGGTTGTGCCACCAAAATCGCGGCGTGGACGCCGCTCCTACAGGGTATGGCGGCACGAGGTATCCGTAGGAGCGGCCTCCAGGCCGCGATGGGGTTGCCGCCGTCGTCAGGCGGAACCGACGATGGCCACGAAACCCGCGAAACCCACGAAACCCACGAAAAGACCGATGGCCACGGAACCCACGGAATCCACGGAAAACAATGTAGGAGCGGCCTCCAGGCCGCGATGGGTTGTGCCACCAAAATCGCGGCGTGGACGCCGCTCCTACAGGGTATGGCGGCACGAGGTATCCGTAGGAGCGGCCTCCAGGCCGCGATGGGGTTGCCGCCACAATCGCGGCGTGGACGCCGCTCCTACAGGGCGTGGCGGCACGAGGTATCCGTAGGAGCGGTCTCCAGGCCGCGATGGGGTTGCCGCCACAATCGCGGCGTGGACGCCGCTCCTACAGGGCGTGGTGGCACGAGGTATCCGTAGGAGCGGCCTCCCGGCCGCGATCGGGAATAAAACCGGCCGGCAGGCGTCTACCCTTATGAGTGCAGTTGTTCAGCGGCGGTACGCACGTCCTGCCACGACTTCCTGGCACAGGGTTTGTACTCCTCCACCCCTGTGAGGTTTGCCCCGGCCCCCCCGGCCGGGGTTTTTTTGTGCGCTGGCCGCCGGGGTCAGTCGGTGGGAGAAAGCGACAGGCCGGCGCCCGCCGCGAGCTGCGGTTCCGCTTCCTCGGCAATGCTCAGCCGCGAGGCCTCTTCCTCCAGCCGCACCTCGCCACCCTCGGCGGTGAGATTGATCCGCAGCCGCAGGTTGTTCGGCGAATCCGCATTGCGCAGCGCATCCTCCAGGCCGATGGTGCCGGCCATGTACAGCTTGTACAGGGCACTGTCGAAGGTCTGCATGCCGAGGTTTTCCGACTTCTCCATCACTTCCTTGATCTCGTGGATGTCGCCGCGGTGGATCAGATCCTGGACCAGCGGTGTGCCGAGCAGCACCTCGACGGCCGCGGTGCGCTTGCCATCGGTGGTGGGGATCAGCCGCTGGGAGACGAAGGCGCGCAGGTTCAGCGACAGGTCGAGCAGCAGCTGGTCGCGGCGGTCCTCGGGGAAGAAGTTGATGATGCGGTCCAGCGCCTGGTTGGCGTTGTTGGCATGCAGGGTGGAGATCGCCAGATGGCCGGTCTCGGCAAAGGTGATGGCGTGCTCCATGGTCTCGCGGTCGCGGATCTCGCCGATCAGGATCACGTCCGGCGCCTGGCGCAGGGTGTTCTTCAGGGCGTCCTCGTAGGAATCGGTATCGAGCCCGACCTCGCGCTGATTGACGATCGATTTCTTGTGCTGGTGGACGAATTCGATCGGGTCCTCGATGGTGATGATATGACCGGCCGAGTGCTGGTTGCGGTAGTCGATCAGCGAGGCCAGCGAGGTCGACTTGCCGGAGCCGGTGGCGCCGACGAACAGCACCAGGCCGCGCTTGGACATGATGATCTCGGTGAGGATCGGCGGCAGGCCGAGGCCTTCCCAGTGCGGGATCTCGGTCTTGATGTTGCGCACCACCATGCCGACACTGTTGCGCTGGCGGAAGATGTTGACGCGGAAGCGGCCGACGCTGGTCTCGGAGATCGCCAGGTTCATCTCCGGTTTCTTCTCGAACTGGCGGATCTGTTCCTCGTCCATCAGCGAATAGGCGATTTCCTTGATGCGCTGCGGGGTGAGGGTCGCCTTCTCGACGAGCTTCATCTGGCCATGGATCTTCACGCTGGGCGGCGCGCCCGAGCTCAGGTAGAGGTCGGAGGCCTCCTTGAGGACCATGATCTTCAGATAATCCTTGAACTCCATAGTATCCCCCTCGGACTGATGAACGCGTAACTCTCAGGATGTCGGCGCAGGGCCGGCCGGCTTGAGTGGCGGGGGTACCGCTCGGGGCCCTTGGCGTCGCCGTGGTGGCGGGCAAAGGCACAGGCAGGCTGGTAAGCTCCTGATATGGAGCATGTCAGGGGGCAGAGTGTGAAGTCGTCCGCATTTTCTGAGATCGGCCATGACGTCCCGTCTTCGCTGCATGCCCGGCTGGAGGCGCGCTGGTCGGCCTACCTGGAGGCGGCCGGGGCGGCGGGCCTGGCACCGCCCGGCCATCGGGAGTGGCTGCGCGCCCTGGGGCGGGTCTGGGCGGCCAGCGATTTCGTCGCCCTGAGCTGCATTCGCGACCCCGCCCTGCTGGCCGGGCTGCTCGATTCCGGCGACCTGCTGACAGACAGCGCGCCCGGCGAGATACACGCCCGGGTGGAGGCGGCTCTGGCAAAGGTCACGGACGAGGCCGCTCTGGGCCGGATGCTGCGCCAGCTGCGGCGGCGCGAGATGGTGCGCATCGCCTGGCGCGATCTGGCCGGCTGGGCGTCGCTGGAGGCGGTGCTGCAGGATCTCTCCGACCTGGCCGATGCCTGCATCGGCGCCGCCCTCGACCGGCTCCATGCCTGGCAGTGCCGGGAACTGGGCACGCCCAGGGATGCCGCCGGCCGGCCGCAGCGGCTCTCGGTGCTGGGCATGGGCAAGCTTGGCGCCCACGAGCTGAACTTCTCCTCCGACATCGACCTGATCTTCGCCTATCCGGAGGCCGGCTGGATCCGCCGGCCGCGCAAGCTCAGTCACGAGGCGTTCTTCACCCGTCTCGGCCAGCGGCTGATCAGGGTGCTGGCCGACAACACCGCCGGCGGCTTCGTCTACCGGGTCGACATGCGACTGCGCCCCTACGGCGACAGCGGCCCGCTGGTGATGGACTTCGAACAGATCGAGACCTATTACCAGTCGCAGGGCCGCGAGTGGGAACGCTATGCGCTGATCAAGGCGCGGCCGGTGGCCGGCGATCCGCAAGCCAACGCCGCCCTGATGGCGCTGCTGCAGCCCTTCGTCTACCGCCGTTACCTCGATTTCGGTGCCTTCGAGCAGCTGCGCGAGATGAAGGCGCTGATCCGCCGCGAGGTGGCGCGCAAGGGCATGGACGCCAACATCAAGCTGGGTCCAGGCGGTATCCGCGAGGTGGAGTTCATCGTCCAGGCCTTTCAGCTGGTCCGCGGCGGGCGCGAGCCGCGGCTGCGCGAACGGCGCCTGCTGCGGGTGCTGCAGGTACTGGTCGAGCTGGACCTGCTGCCCGATTTCGCCGCGCGCCGCCTGGCCGAGGCCTATGATTTCCTGCGTCGCACCGAGAACCGGCTGCAGGAATACGAGGATGCCCAGACCCACCAGCTGCCGGCCGACGAGGCGGGCCGGACGCGGCTGGCCTTCAGCATGGGCTATGCCGGCTGGCCCGCCTTCGAGCAGGTGCTGGCGTATCACCGGCGCTTCGTCGACGGCCAGTTCGCCCAGGTGTTCGGCGCTCCCCAGGCCGAGGCCGGCACCGACGGCGAGGCCGAGCGGCTGGCCGCCCTGTGGCGCGGGGCGCTGGACGGGGCCGAGGCCGAGGCGGTGCTGGAGGAGACCGGCTACGACGACCCGGCCGAGGCGCTGCGCCTGCTCGGCCGGCTGCGCAGCGATGTCGGCAGCCGCCTCGGCAGCCGTGGCCGGGAACGTCTGGAGCGGCTGATGCCGCTGTTGCTGGCGGCGGTCGCCGACAGCCGCAGTCCCGCCCGGACGCTGGGACGGGTGGCGCGGCTGATCGAGGCCATCTCCGGCCGCAGCGCCTATCTGGCGCTGCTGGTCGAGAATCCCATGGCGCTGTCCCAGCTGGTGCGGCTGTGCGACGCCAGTCCCTGGATCGCCGAACAGCTCACCCGCCAGCCCATCCTGCTCGACGAGCTGCTCGATCCCCGCACCCTCTATCGTCCGCCGACCCGCGAGGAGCTGGAGCGCGAGCTGGCGCGGCGCTTCACCGGCATCGGCGCCGGCGATCTGGAGCAGCAGATGGATGCCCTGCGTCACTTCAAGCAGGCCGCGGTGCTGCGCGTGGCGGCCGCCGACGTGGCCGGCGCGGCGCCGCTGACCCGGGTCAGCGACCATCTCACGGACATCGCCGAGGTGGTGCTGGCCCGGGTGCTGGAGCTGGCCCGCGCCCACCTGGTCGAGCGCCATGGCAGGCCGCGCTGCGTGGCGGGGGGCAGGGCGCGTGATGCGGGCTTTGCGATCATCGGCTACGGCAAGCTGGGCGGGCGCGAGCTGGGCTACGGCTCCGATCTCGATCTGGTCTTCCTGCACGACAGCCTGGGCGGGCGGCAGCGCACCGAGGGGCCCCGGCCGGTCGACAATGCCCTGTTCTTCGCCCGCCTCGGCCAGCGCATCATCCATCTGCTCAGCACCCTGACCCCGGCCGGGGTGCTCTACGAGGTGGACATGCGGCTGCGGCCCAGTGGCGAATCCGGTCTGCTGGTCACCGACATCGAGGCCTTTGCCCGCTACCAGCGGGAGGAGGCCTGGACCTGGGAGCACCAGGCGCTGGTGCGGGCCCGGCCGGTGGCCGGCGACGCGGCGCCTGCGGAGGTCTTCGAGGCGCTGCGCCGCGAGGTGCTGGGCCGGCCGCGCGACCCCGGGGAGCTGCAGCGCGAGGTGCGCGAGATGCGCCGGCGGATGCGCGCCGAACTCGACCGCGCGCCGCCGGGCCGCTTCGACCTCAAGCAGGGGGCGGGAGGTATCGCCGACATCGAATTTATGGTGCAATACAGCATTCTGCGCTGGGCCCACGACCACCCGGACCTGCTGCGCTTCACCGACAACCTCCGCCTGCTCGAGGCCCTGGCCGCGGACGGGCTGCTGGCGGGCGATGAGGCGACGGCCCTGGCCGAGGCCTACCGCGCCTATCGCAAGCGCCTCCATCACCTGACCCTGCAGGCGGCGCCGGCCCAGGTCGAGGCCCGCGAGTTCGCGGCCATGCGCCAGCGGGTGATCGCCGTCTGGGAACGGCTGATGGGGGAGAAGTTGGAAGCTCGAAGCTAGAAGTTAGAAGCCAGGAGCTGGAAGTTAGAAGCTAGGAGCTAGGAGCTAGGAGTTAGGAGTTAGGAGTTAGGAGCTGGGAAGGGGTAGTGCCCGCCCTACATCTGGACCCGCCTTCTAGCTTCTAACTCCTAGCTCCTAGCTCCTGGCTTCTAAAACCAAGGAGTCGTATCGATGTCGATGGCCGATCGTGACGGCGTCATCTGGATGGATGGCGAGCTGGTTCCCTGGCGGGACGCGACCACCCATGTGCTCACCCACACCCTGCACTACGGCATGGGGGTGTTCGAGGGCGTGCGTGCCTACCGCGCGGAGCAGGGCACGGCCATCTTCCGGCTGGCCGATCACACCAAACGCCTGTTCGGCTCGGCGCGCATCCTCAGGATGGACATCCCCTTCGATGCCGAGACCCTGAACGAGGCCCAGCGCGCCGTGGTGCGCGAGAACGGCCTGGAGACGGCCTATCTGCGGCCGATGTGCTTCTACGGTTCCGAAGGCATGGGCCTGCGGGCCGACAACCTCAAGGTGCACGTCATGGTCGCCGCCTGGGAGTGGGGTGCCTATCTCGGCGAGGACAACATGAAGAACGGCATCCGCATCAAGACCTCGTCCTTCATGCGCCATCACGTCAACGTCACCATGTGCCGGGCCAAGGCCAACGGCAATTACATGAACTCCATGCTGGCGCTGAACGAGGCCCTGACCGACGGCTACGACGAGGCGCTGTTGCTCGACGTCGATGGCTTCGTCGCCGAGGGCAGCGGCGAGAACATCTTTATCGTGCGTGACGGCATCATCTACACGCCGGATCTGACCTCGGCCCTGGAGGGCATCACCCGCGACACCATCATGCGCCTGGCCGGCGAGCAGGGCATCGAGGTGCGCGAGAAACGCATCACCCGTGACGAGGTCTACCTGGCCGACGAGGCCTTCTTCACCGGCACCGCGGCCGAGGTCACGCCGATCCGCGAGGTCGACAACCGGCCGATCGGCAGCGGCAGCCGCGGGCCGATCACCGAACGCCTGCAGAAGCTCTATTTCGACGTGGTGCACGGCCGCCACCAGGTGCACCCGGAATGGCTGACCCCGGTGGCCTGAACCGGCGGCAGCCGGACGGAGGACGACGATGACCAATCCCGATACTGCAGCAGCGGCCGGCACTGACCGCTATCGCCGGCCCAACGCCGAGCGGCGCTACGAGATCGAGCGCGCCGACCGGCCGGTCTGCTGCCCGCAGCCCGACATGAGCCTCTGGGACTCGCATCCGCGGGTCTATCTGCCGCTCGCCGCCACCGGTCACGCCCGCTGTCCCTATTGCAGCGCGGAGTATGTCTTGAAAGGCGAGTGACCGCCGCGCCTGGGGATGGAGAGTAGGAGCGGCCTCCAGGCCGCGATCGGCGTAGCCAGTCAACCCCATCCCGAAGGACAGATCCGACACGCCCTTGAACACCGCCTCTTCCTGCCGCATCTGGCGCTTCCTGGACGGGAAGCCCGGCCACGAGAACCAGACCGCCGGCCTGCTGGCGGCGCTGGCCGAGCGGCTGCCGGTCGAGGTTCACGAGCTCGAGGTGCCGCCGGCCTGGCAGAGCCTCGTGGCGCTGCTCTCGCGGCGCTTCCCGCCCGGTGCGCGCCTGCCCGGCCCCGACCTGCTGCTCGGTGCCGGCCATGCCACCCACGTCGCCATGTTGGCCGCCCGCCGCGCGCGCGGCGGGCGCATCATCGTGCTGATGAAGCCCAGCCTGCCGCTGGGCCTGTTCGATCTCTGCCTGATCCCGGAACACGACGACCCGCCGCAGCGGGCCAACGTGATCGCCACCCGCGGCGTGCTCAACCGGGTGCGGCCGGCGCCGGCCAAGGACCCGCGTCGCGGCCTGCTGCTGATCGGTGGCCCCTCGCGGCATTTCGGCTGGGACGCCGAGGCGCTGCTCGACCAGATCGAGGCGGTGCTCGGCGACGAGACCGGCATCGGCTGGCGCCTGTGCACCTCCCGGCGCACGCCGGAGAGCTTCATCGAGGCCCTGCAGCGCCGCCTCGGCGAGGCGCCGCGGCTGGCGCTGGTGCGCTGGCAGGACGTCGACCGCGACTGGCTGCCGGTGCAGCTTGGCGAGGCGGCCCGCGTCTGGGTCACCCCGGACAGCGTGTCCATGGTCTACGAGGCGCTCACCGCCGGCGCCGCGGTGGGGCTGTTCGATCTGCCGGGGGCGGCGGGCGGACGTATCCAGCGGGGTCTGGCGCGCCTGGAGGCGGAAGGCCTGGTGACGCCCTTCGCCGACTGGCAGGCAGGCGCCCTGTTGCGCGCCCCGGCCGAGCCCTTCAACGAGGCCGCGCGCTGTGCCCGGGAAATCGTCGGGCGGGGCTGGTGCCGTGGCTGAGCGCCGTCTGAGCGTGCTGCAGCTGCTGCCGGCGCTGGACGCCGGCGGCGTGGAGCGCGGCACCCTGGAGGTCGCCGCCGAGCTGGTGCGCCGCGGTCACCGGGCGCTGGTCATGTCGGCCGGCGGCCGGCTGTTGCCGGAACTCGAGGCCTCGGGCGCGGAGCACATCGCCTGGCCGGTGGGGCGCAAGTCGCTCGCCACCCTGGGGTACGTGCCCCGCCTGCGCCGGCTGCTCGCCGAGCGCCGGCCGGATATCCTTCACGTGCGTTCCCGGCTGCCGGCCTGGATCGCCTGGCTGGCCTGGCGCGGCATGGATCCGGCCAGCCGGCCGCGGCTGGTGAGCACGGTCCACGGCTTCTACAGCGTGGGCCGCTACAGCGCGGTGATGACCCGTGGCGAGCGGGTGATCGCGGTCTCGGCGAGCGTCCGCGACTATGTGCTGGCCAACTATCCCGGAGTGGATCCGGCGCGGCTGAGGGTCATCCACCGTGGCGTGGACCCGGCCCGCTATCCCCACGGCTATCGGCCACCCGCCGACTGGCTGGCCGCCTGGTACCAGCGCTATCCGCAGCTCGAGGGCCGTTTCGTGGTCACCCTGCCGGGCCGGCTGACGCGCTGGAAGGGGCAGGAAGACTTCATCGAGATCGTCGCCGCGCTCAAGGCTGCGGGTCTGCCGGTGGCGGGGGTCATGGCCGGTGGCGCCCATCCGCGCAAGCAGGCCTATGCCCGCGAGCTGGAGGCGGCGATCCGCGCCGCCGGCCTGGAGGGTGATCTGCTGATGACCGGTCACCGCAGCGACCTGCGCGAGATCCTCGCGGTCTCCGACGTGGTGCTGTCGCTGTCGCACGATCCGGAGGCCTTCGGCCGCACCACCATCGAGGCGCTGAGCCTGGGCCGGCCGGTGTGTGGCTACGACCACGGCGGGGTCGGCGAGCAGCTGGCCGCGGTGCTGTCGGCGGGGGCGGTGCCGGTGGCAGACGTCGCCGCGGTGACTACGCGCCTGCGCCAGTGGTACGAGGCGCCACCCGCGGTGCCGGCCGGCCATCCCTTCACCCTGCAGACCATGCTCGATGCCACCCTGGCGGTCTATGCCGAGCTGGCGGAGGCGCCGCGGTGAGCGAGCTGGTGATCCAGCCGCTGCCGGGCATCGGCGACATGGTCTGGCATCTGCCGGTGCTGCATGCCCTCGCCGGGCAGACGGAGGCGGGCCGGGTCGACGTGCTGACCAAGCCGCGCTCCCGCGCCGATCAGCTGCTCGGTGCCGATCCCTGCATCGGCCGGGTGCTCTGGCTGGAGCGCGGCGCCGGCCGTCACGGTGGACTGCGCGGCCTGCTGCGCCTGGCCTCGGAGCTGCGCGCAGCGGGCTACCGGCGGGTGTGGATCCTGCACAACAGCCCGCGTTATGTGCTGGCCGCCTGGCTGGCGGGCATCCCGGAGCGCATCGGTTACGGCCGCAGTGCCTTGCATCGCGCCCTGCTCACCCGTCCGGTGCTGCTCTCGCCCAGCGAGGCCGCGGGGCACCCCATCGACAAGGCGGGTATACTGCTCGACCGATTGGGCATCGCCTGTGATCCGGAACCCCGTCTGGCGATCGATCCGGCGGCCAGCGCGGCGGTCGAGGCACGCTTCGCGCACTGCCCGCGGCCCTGGCTGGCGATCGGCATCGGCAGCAGCGAGCCCTTCAAGCAATGGGGCGAGGCGCGCTTCGTCGCCCTCGGCAAGGCACTGGGGGCGCGGGCCGGCAGCCTGATGCTGGTCGGCGGGCCGGCCGAGGCAGCGCTCGGCGAGGCCATTCGCCGCGGCCTGAGCGGGGCCGGGGTGCCGGTCGAGCTGGCGCTGGATCTGTCGATCCGCGATACCGCCGCGCTGCTCGCTGCCTGCCGGCTGTACGTCGGCAACGACACCGGCTTCCTCAACATGGCGGCTGCCGCCGGGGTCGAGGCGGTGGGCGTGTTCGGCGGGTCGCCGCCGCTCAGCCATTCGGTGCGCATCCATTGCGTGCTGCCGGAGGACGGCAGCCGGCCCTGGTACGGGGCGCCCTACATCGACCGGATATCGGTCGAGGCGGTGCTGGCCGAGGTCGACAGACAGCTTCAGAAAGGATGATGGAACCGCGATGAACCCTTCCCAACTGCTGCGCGACAACTGGCGCTGGCTGCTGATCCTCGCCTGCCTGCCCCTGTTCGCGACCAAGACCCTGTTCAATCTGCCGATGGCGATCATGATGTTCATCGGCATCGCCCGCTTTGCGCGCGCCCCCGGCGAGGTGCTGCGCGATCCGCTGCTGCGGCTGATGACCCTGCTGTTCCTCTGCTTCTGGCTGCCCATCCTCTTCTCCCTGCCGGATGCGGTGAACCTCAAGCGGGCAGCCAGCACGGCCCTGGTCGACCTGCGTTTCTTCTTTGCCGGCCTCTTCGTCATCGACACCCTGCGCGACGCCACCGCCCGGCGCCGCCTGTTTCTGGGGGCGGGCCTGATCGGCCTCGGCTGGACCCTGGATGCCCTGCTGCAGATGGTGCTGGGTTACGATCTGCTGGGCTATCCCTACAACGGCGAGCGGCCGACCGGCATCTTCCATCCCAAGCTGCGCATCGGCACCGTCACCGCCACCCTGTCACCGCTGCTGTTCGAGTTCATCCGCCGCGGCGCGTCGCGGCGGCCCTGGTTGTGGCTGTTGCTGCCGGCGGTGCTGGGGCTGATCCTGGTCAGCGGCAATCGCAATGCCTGGCTGATGCTGGCGGTGGCCGGTGTCTTCTATGTCGTCTACGTGGCACGGCAGATCGAGTGGCGCCAGTTGCTGAAACTGGGCCTGGCCGGTGGTCTCAGCCTGGCCGTGGTGCTGGTGCTGGCCATGCAGTACGGGCCGATGCAGGCGCGCATGGCGCAGACCCTCGGCGTGCTGAGCGACGATCCCCAGGCCCTGGACGACGCCACGGGGCGGCGCCTGTCGCTGTGGCAGACCGCCATCAACACCTATCGGGCGCACTGGATCAACGGCGTCGGGCCGCGCGGCTTCCGCTATGTCTATCTGCAGTATGCCGAGCCCGACGACTACTGGGTGAGCAGGATGAAGCCCGGTGAGCAGGCCTATCCGCAGTCGCATCCGCATCAGATGGCCCTGGAGGTCGCCGCCGAGACCGGCACCTTCGGCCTGCTCGGCTATCTGCTGATGGCCGGGCTGGTCCTGCGCGAGCTGTTCCGGGTCGGGGCGGAGGCACAGGCCGAGTTCTGGCCCTGGGCCATCGCCGTGCTGGTGGCCTGGTTCCCGGGCAATGCGCACATGGCCCTCTACGCCAGCTACTGGGGGACCATCGCCTGGTGGCTGCTGCTGGTGGCGCTCGGCATGCTGGCCGCGGACGGGCGTTACCGACGGGCCTGATGCGTACCCTGATCGTCAAGCTGGGGGCGCTGGGCGACGTGGTCATCGCCACCGCCCTGATCCGCCGCATTCAGCAGAGCCTGGTGGACGACGAACTCTGGCTGCTGACCACGCCGGCCTTCGCGCCGCTGTTCGAGCACTGGCCGGGGCTGCGGGTGCAAGCCTTTCCGCGCAAGGGCGCAGGCAACATGTTCAGGGCCCTGCGCTGGCTGCGCTCGATGCGCTTCGACCGCCTGTTCGACCTGCAGTCCAACGATCGCAGTTCCCTGCTGGTGGCCCTTTCCGGGGTGCCGGAGCGCATCGGCAACCTGCCGCGTTTCCCCTACACCCGCCACCCGCCCGACTGGTACCGCAGCGAGACCCACATCTTCGAGCGCATGAACGAGGTGCTGGTCAGCGCCGGCTTGCCGCCGGCCGAGCCGCGGCCCTGGCTGCCGGCGAGCGACGCCGACCGCCAGCGGGTCGACGACTGGCTGGCGGCGCAGGGGCTGGCCGAACGGCCGCTGGCCCTGCTGCACGCCGGCGCCAGCCCGCGCTGGCCGAGCAAGTGCTGGCCCTACTACGCTGAGCTGGGAGAACGGCTGGCGCAGGCCGGTCTGGGAGTGGTCTGGGTCGGGGCCGGCGAGGACGCCGGGCTGAACGCCACCCTGGCGAAGCGGGCCGGCGTGGATGCCACCGACGCCTTCTCCATCGTCCAGCTGGCCGAGCTGGGACGCCGGGCGCGGTTTGCGGTAACCAACGACTCGGGTCCCATGCATATCCTCTCCGCGGCCGGCATCCCGCTGTTCGCCTTCTTCGGCCCCACCCGCTGGGTGAAGAATCATGCGCTCGGCCAGGCGGAACGGGTGCTGCGCCATCCGGTCGAGTGCAGCCCCTGCCAGCGCGGCACCTGCCCGCCGGAACGCGGCCACGCCTGTCTCGCCGGGATCGGCGTGGACGAGGTGCTGGCGCGGCTGGAGGCCGAGGGGCTGCTGGCACCTGCGAACCCCTGATCGCGGCCTGGAGGCCGCTCCTACGGGTGGGTCCGCCAGGGCATGGGTAGGAGCGGCCTCCCGGCCGCGATCGAGGTGGCATCACCCGCCGTCGTCAGGTGGAAGCAACGATGGCCACGAAACCCACGAAAAGACCGATGGCCACGGAATCCACGGAATCCACGGAATCCACGGAATCCACGGAATCCACGGAATCCACGGAATCCACGGAATCCACGGAATCCACGGAATCCACGGAATCCACGGAATCCACGGAAAACAATGTAGGAGCGGCCTCCAGGCCGCGATGGGGTTGCCGCCGTCGTCAGGCGGAAGCGAGGATGGCCACGAAACCCGCGAAACCCACGAAAAGACCGATGGCCACGGAATCCACGGAAAACACGGAAACTTCCCTGGCTGGTGTGCGCGATGGCCTGTAGGGCGGATTCTTGCTGCGACGGCGGCAATCGCGGCCTGGCGACCGCTCCTACGATGGGATGGCGGCACGATTTATTGTAGGAGCGGTCTCCAGGCCGCGATCGTCTCACCCGGCCAGCCGCCGGTACAGGTCCAGGTAGGCCCCGACCACCGCCTCGCGGCTGTGCCGGGTCCGCACCTCGCTGAGGCCGGCCTCGGCCAGGCGCTGGGCCAGGGGCGCATCCTCCAGCAGCCGCTGCATGCCGGCGGCGAGGCCGGGGATGTCGCCGATCCCGGCCAGCAGGCCATTCTCCCCGGGGGTGACCAGTTCCCGGGCGCCCTGGCTGGCGGTGGTCAGCACCGGCAGCCCCTCTGCCCAGGCCTCGAGGATTACGTTGCCCAGCGGTTCGTGGCGCGAGGGGCAGACGAACAGCTCGGCCAGCCGGAAACAGGGGCTGGGGTCGTCTATCCAGCCGGCCCAGTGGATGCGCGGTCCACAGCCGAGGCGCCCGGCATGGGCGTGCAGTTCCCCGGCCAGCGGGCCATCGCCGGCGATCAGCAGGTGCAGCGGCCGGCCCTCGATCTCGGCCGGCAGGCGCTCGAAGGCGTCGAGCAGGTCGGCAAAGCCCTTGTTGGGATGCAGCCGTCCAAGGCCGAGGATCAGCCGCGCCTGGGGCGGGATGCCGAGCCGGGCGCGCCATGCCGCCAGCTCGTCCGCGTCGACAGGGCGCGGCGGGTCGATGAAGTTGCCGATGTGGAACACCCGTTCCGCTGGCAGGCCGCCGGCGATCAGGTAGTCGCGGATGCCACGGGTGTTGCCGATCCAGGCGTGGGCGTGGCGGTAGCCCTTGAGGTCGTAGTAGCCGCCGAGCCGGGCCAGGTGCACGGTTCCGCCGCCGGCCGGCAGCCGGGTGAGCCGGGTGGCGCGGCCCATGTAGGTCTGGACGATGGCCGGGCGCAGGCGGCGCACCAGGCGGCGGATGGCCCAGCGCGAGGGCAGGTCCCAGACACTGCGCATCGGCACTGGATAGAGGGGGACGCCGGCCGGCAGGCGGGCGGCGACCTGGCTGTCGGCGGGTACCACCGCGGCGGCCCGGTGGCCGGCCTCGTTGAGGGCGCCGACCAGGCGGAGGAAGAAATTTTCCGCACCGCCGCCGCCGCGGCTGCCGAGGATGTGCAGGGAATCGGTCATGCGTCGGTCCCGGCCTCCAGCAGCTCGCGGGCCGCGGCCTCGACCTCCTCGACCCTCAGCCTTTCCAGCGAGCGGTCGGCACCGACCCGCCAGCGGTTGGCCGCACCCCAGGGGTGGTAGCGTTCCGGCCGGCCCGGTCCGAACACGGTCAGCGTGGGCGTGCCGACACCGCTGGCCAGGTGGCCGAGGCCGGAGTCGTTGCCGACCAGCAGCCGGCAGCGGGCGATCAGGGCGCTGGCGGTGAGCAGGTCGGTCTGTCCGGCGAGGTCGAGCGCCGGGAGCTGCAGTTGCCGCGCCACCTCGGCGCAGCGTTCCTGGTCGCCCGGGCCGCCGAGCAGCAGCACGCCGTCGAAATGATCGCCGAGGCGGTTGGCCAGCGCCGCGAAGCGTTCCGCCGGCCAGATCTTGCCGCTCCAGTTGGCGCCCGGCGCCAGCGCCAGCCGGCGCGGGCCCGGCAGGTCCTGGAGCAGATGCTTGGCGGCGTCCTCTTCCTCGTGGCCCAGCCAGACCCTGGGCGGCGGGATCCGCTGCCCGGGATTGATCGGGTCGATGATCGAGATCAGGTCCTCCACGGCATGCGGGCCGTAGGGACGCCGGCCCCATTTCACCAGTCGCCGGCGGGCGCGCAGCAGGTAGGCAAGGCCGTCGGTGCGCAGGTCGACCACCAGGTCGTAGCGCTGCCGGCGCAGCTGGCCGACCAGCGCCAGCACCCCGCGCCAGCCGCGCTTCTTCTCCTTGTGGAAGATGTGGCCGCGATAGGGGCAGTGATGGAAGATGCGGCTCGAACGCCGGTCGCCGACGATGTCGATCACGGCTTCGGGATGGAGCTGGTGCAGCCGTTCCAGCACCGGGGTGGTCATCACCGCGTCGCCGATGTTGCTCAGCGAGATGAGCAGTATGGAGCGGATCACGAGGTCGCCTCCGTCGCCTGCAGCGCGGCCTCCAGGGCCGCGTCCACCGCCTCCAGGGGGATGGCGTCCATCGCATCGGCGCCGAAGTCCCGGGCGCGGATGAGTTGCAGCCGCTGGCTGTTGGGGGCGAACTTGGCCGGATCGGTGGGGCCGAACAGGGAGATCAGGGGCTGGCCGCCGGCGGCCAGCATGTGGCCGGTACCGGCATCGTTGGCGACGCTGACGGCCAGGCGTTCCGCCAGGGCGATGGCCAGCAGCGGGCCGCCTGTCCCGGCCTCCTCCCACTCCGGGAAACGCGCCTCGGGCAGGGCCGTGCGGATCGCCTCCATCCAGGGCTGTTCGTCGGGACCGATGAAGAACACCGGCACCCGGCCGCGTTCCGCCTGGCGCCGGCCCAGCTCGATGAAGCGCTCCAGTGGCCAGCATTTCTGCGGCTGGCCGGCGCCCGGTGCCAGGCCGACGTAGCGGGATCCCGCTGGTAGCAGGCGGGCGGCCGCTTCCCGCCAGCGGGCCGGCAGTGCCAGGCGGTAGATGGGCTCGACCGGCCGGCCGGCGGCCAGCTCGACCAGTTGCAGCAGACGGGCGAGCATGCCCCGCGGCCGCCGGCCGCCGGCCGGGCGCCGGTCGGAGAGGCGGAAGCCGGCGGCGCCGGAGATGAACAGGCCGTGGCGGATGCGGCGCAGGATGAGCGTGGTCTTGAGGAACTGCTGGGTGTCGATCAGCAGATCGAAGCGGCGCCCGCCGAGCGGTCGGCGCAACAGTTCGCTCCAGCGGGCGCCGACCCCGGTATCGGCCAGCACCTCGTCCAGCCAGGGCTCGGCGAGGGGGGCCAGGGCACCGCGGTAGAGGCTCGGGCCACGGCCGGCCAGCCAGGTGATGTGCGCCTCGGGGAAGGCATGGCGCAGGGCGCCGATGGCCGGCAGCTTGATCAGGGCGTCGCCGAAGGTGTCGCCGTTGCTGTAGACCAGCAGGCTGTGCGGTTCAGCGGTCGGCTGCATCGTCACCCTGGTAGTCGGCGTAGGACTTTTCCTCCACCAGCTCGGAACCGAGCTTGAGATTGAGGGCCTTCTTCAGCTCGGCGCGGCGGTCGTTGGTGACATAGACGGCGCGCGCCAGCTCGATGAAGCGGGCATCGAAACAGCGGGTCCGCTCCTTGTCGCGGATGTCGTCCTCGATCTCCCACAGCTGCTCGTTGACCGCCTTGAGCTGCGAATATTCCGGTTCCAGATCGGCCCCGGCATAGGGCGAGGCGGCCCAGGTGGCGCGCAGGCTGTCCAGCTCGCGGCGGATGTTGGCCAGTTTCTCCGGGTCGTCGATGCGCTCGGACTTGATCTCGAGGATGGTGACCTTGTCCAGGAATTCGCCGACCGAGACGGGGGCCAGGATGCTCATGTACTACTCCGTTGTGAGGGGAAGGGGTGGCGCTGAGAGGCCATTTTACACCAGCCCGCCTTCAGTACGGCGTCTTCTCGCCCTCCGGGCGGGTCTTGAAGCGCCGGTGCACCCAGAGGTACTGCTCCGGGATGCGCCGGATCTCGGCCTCGATCAGGTCGTTGATGCGCTGGGTGTCGGCCGCCTCGTCCCCGCTGGGGAAATCCGCCAGCGCCGGCAACAGGCGTAGCCGGTAGCCGGCATCGTCCGCCAGGCGTTCGGGGAAGAAGGGCACCACCGGGGCGCCGCTGATGCGGGCCAGGCGGTGGGTGGCGCTGATGGTGGCGGCGGGGATGCCGAAGAAGGTCACGAAGATGCTGTGTTCGCGGCCGTAGTTCTGGTCCGGGGCGTACCACACCGGCATGTTGGCCTTCAGGCTGCGCAGGAAGCCGCGCATGTCGTCGCGCGGGATGGCCTTCTCGAAATGCCGCTCCCGTGCGCGGCGCATGACCCGTTCGAACAACGGATTCTTGTGTTCGCGGTAGAGCACGTGGAAGGGAGCCTCGAGGGCCAGCAGCCGGCCACCGATCTCCAGGGTCATGAAATGGGCCGAGAGCAGGATCACGCCGCGCCCCTGCGCCAGCGCCGCCCGCAGATGTTCCAGGCCCTCGATGCGCGCCAGCGGCCGCAGCCGGGCATCGGGCGTCCACCAGCTCATGGCGGTCTCCACCACCCCCATCCCGAGGGCGGCGAAGTTGGACCTCAGCAGCCGCTCCCGTGCCGCCTCGTCGAGTTCCGGAAAACACAGCCGCAGGTTGGTCCTGGCGATGTGTCGCCGGCGCCGGGCGGTGTGAAAGAGGAGCGCACCGAGACCCCGGCCGAGCCGCATCTGCCAGCGGTAGGGCAGCTGGGCGACCAGCCAGCCGAGACCGAGCCCGCTCCACAGTGGCCAGAAGCGCGGGGCGAGCAGAGGCAGCAGGGGGGCGCGGGGGTTGGCGGCGGGCATGGGGGGGATTGTAGGGGAAGGGGGGGGGATTCAGAAGATGGAATTCAGGATTCAGGAGCCAGAATTCAGAATTCAGAATTCAGGAGCCAGAATTCAGGAGCCAGAATTCAGGAGCCAGAATTCAGGAGCCAGAATTCAGGATTCAGGAGTCGGGTGGCTTGCGTCCGCCCTCGATCGCGGCCGGGAGGCCGCTCCTACGATGTTTTCCGTGGATTCCGTGGCCATCGTCTTTTCGTGGGTATCGCGGGTTTCGTGGCCATCGTCGGTTCCGCCTGACGATGGCGGGTGATGCCACCCCTGATCGCGGCCTGGAGGCCGCTCCTACAGGAGGTTCCGCCTTGCCCCGTAGGAGCGGCGTCCACGCCGCGATTGCGCCGTGGCGGCGCGTGGATTCCGTGGCCATCGATCTTTTTCGTGGGTTTCGCGGGTTTCGTGGCCATCGTCGGTTTCGCCTGACGACGGTGGCTGATGCCACCCCTGATCGCGGCCTGGAGGCCGCTCCTACAGGAGGTTCCGCCTTGCCCCGTAGGAGCGGCGTCCACGCCGCGATTGCGCCGTGGCGGCGCGTGGATTCCGTGGCCATCGATCTTTTCGTGGGTTTCGCGGGTTTCGTGGCCATCCTCGGTTCCGCCTGGCGACGGCGGCTGACGCCCACCCCTGATCGGCCTGGAGGCCGCTCCTACGATGTGTTCCGTGTTTTCCGTGGATTCCGTGGCCATCGTCTTTTCGTGGGTTTCGCGGGTTTCGTGGCCATCGTCGGTTTCGCCTGACGACGGTGGCTGATGCCACCCCCGATCGCGGCCGGGAGGCCGCTCCTACGATGTGTTCCGTGGATTCCGTGGCCATTGATCTTTTCGTGGGTTTCGCGGGTTTCGTGGCCATCCTCGGTTCCGCCTGGCGACGGCGGCTGACGCCCACCCCCGATCGCGGCCTGGGGGCCGCTCCTACGATGTGTTCCGTGTTTTCCGTGGATTCCGTGGCCATTGATCTTTTCGTGGGTTTCGCGGGTTTCGTGGCCATCCTCGGTTCCGCCTGACGATGGCGGGTGATGCCCACCCCTGATCGCGGCCTGGAGGCCGCTCCTACATGAATCGTGCCGCCATGCCTCGTGTAGGAGCGGCCTCCAGGCCGCGATTGGGTTCCCGGTGGCGGCCAGCTTCTAGCTTCCGGCTTCTCCCTGTATCATCCCTTCCCCATGATTCCCCAGATTCCCGCATTCGATCAGGCACGCGTGCTGGTCGTCGGCGACGTCATGCTCGACCGCTACTGGCACGGCTCGACCTCGCGCATCTCGCCCGAGGCGCCGGTGCCGGTGGTGCACATCGGCAGTTCCGAGGAGCGGCCGGGCGGGGCCGGCAACGTGGCGCTGAACATCGCCGCGCTCCAGGCGCAAGCAGTGGTGCTGGGCCTGACCGGTGACGACGAGGCGGCGGACAGCCTGACCCGGGCGCTGCAGTCGGCGGGGGTCGAGTGCCGCCTGCAGCGCCTGGCCGGCGCGCCCACCGTGACCAAGCTGCGCATCATCAGCCGTCACCAGCAGCTGATCCGGCTCGATTTCGAGACCGGTTTCGAGGACGTGGATCCGGCGCCGCTGCTCTCGAGCTATGGTGAGGCGCTGCCGGACTGCGGTGCGGTGGTGATCTCCGATTACGGCAAGGGGGCGCTGCGCCCCCTGCGCGAGCTGATCGAGGCGGCGCGTGCCGCCGGCCGGCCGGTGCTGGTCGATCCCAAGCGAAACGACTTCTCGGTCTATGCCGACGCCAGCCTGATCACTCCCAACCTGGCCGAGTTCGAGGCCGTGGTCGGGCCTTGCCGCAGCGAGGAGGAACTGGTGGAGAAGGGCCTGGAACTGATCCGCCGCCATCGCCTGGAGGCCCTGCTGGTGACCCGTGGCGAACAGGGCATGACCCTGCTGCGCGAGGGCCACCCCGAGTTCCATCTGCCGGCCGAGGCGCGCGAGGTGTTCGACGTCACCGGTGCCGGGGATACGGTGATCGCGGTGCTGGCGGCCTGCCTGGCGGCCGGTTCCGACCTGCAGCACGCCACCGCCCTGGCCAATGTCGCGGCCGGCATCGTGGTCGGCAAGCTGGGCACGGCGGCGGCTTCCATTCCGGAGATCCGCCGGGTTCTGGCCATGCAGCATGCCGCCGGTTCCGGGGTGCTCAGCGAGGAACAGCTGGCGGTGGCGGTGGCCGACGCCCGGGCCCATGGCGAGCGCATCGTGATGACCAACGGCTGTTTCGACATCCTGCATGCCGGCCACGTCAGCTACCTGGCCGAGGCGCGCCGTCTCGGTGACCGGCTGATCGTGGCGGTCAACGACGACGCCTCGGTGCGCCGGCTGAAGGGCGAGGGGCGGCCGATCAATCCCCTGGAACGGCGCATGGCGGTGCTGGCGGCGCTGGGCAGCGTCAACTGGGTGGTGCCCTTCAGCGAGGAGACGCCGGAGCGGCTGATCTGCGCCATCAAGCCCGATGTGCTGGTCAAGGGCGGCGACTATCAGCCGCAGGAGATCGCCGGCCACCAGTGTGTGGAGGCGAACGGCGGCCAGGTGATCGTGCTCGGTTTCCAGGACGGCGTCTCCACCTCGCACATCATCGACGCCATCCGCCGGGCGGAGGACTGAGTTCGTGCCGGGGCTGCGACCTGCAGCGCCGGGCCAGGGTTTCAACAGCAACGGGTAGACCTATGATCATCGTAACCGGCGGCGCCGGCTTCATCGGCTCCAACATCGTCAAGGCGCTCAACGAAAGCGGCCAGGACGACATCCTGGTGGTGGACAACCTCAGCAACGGCGTGAAATTCAAGAACCTCGCCGACCTGCAGATCCGCGACTACATGGACAAGCAGGACTTCATCGAGCGGGTACGCGCCGGTGCCGCGCCGGGGCCGGTCGAGGCGGTGTTCCACGAGGGCGCCTGCTCGGCGACCACCGAGTGGGATGGCCGCTACATGATGCACAACAACTACGACTACTCGAAGGATCTGCTGCACTTCTGCCTGGAGCACGGCGTCAGCTACCTGTACGCCTCCTCCGCCTCGGTCTATGGCGGTGGCCGGGTGTTCCGCGAGTCGCTGGAGTACGAGGAGCCGCTCAACGTCTACGGTTATTCCAAGTTCCAGTTCGACCAGTACGTGCGGCGCATCCTGCCGCAGGCGGGCAGCCAGGTGGTCGGCTTCCGCTACTTCAATGTCTACGGGCCACGCGAGCAGCACAAGGGCAGCATGGCCAGCGTCGCCTTCCATCTCAACAACCAGCTCAAGGAGGGCGACAGCGTGCGTCTGTTCGAGGGCTGCGACGGTTACGGTGACGGCGAGCAGCGGCGCGACTTCATCTATGTCGGCGACGCGGTGGAGGTCAACCTCTGGTTCCTCGGTCACCCCGACCGGTCGGGCATCTTCAATGTCGGCACCGGGCGCAGCCAGACCTTCAACGACGTGGCCAATGCGGTGATCGCCTGGCACGGCCGTGGCCACATCGAATACATTCCCTTCCCCGATCATCTCAAGGGACGCTACCAGAGCTTCACCGAGGCGGACATCAGCGCCCTGCGCGCGGCCGGTTACGAGCGGCCGTTCAAGACCGTGGAGCAGGGTGTGGCCGAGTACATGGCGTTGCTCAACGCCGGGGAGGTCGGGGCCTGAGCCCGGATATTGCACCAAGGATTCGATGCTCAGGGCGAGGCTGGCAAGGCAGCCTGGGTGATCGTCCGAAAAGTCATGGCCGTTGCCATGGCTTGAGGAGGATCACCCAGGATGCGAAGCCAGAGTCGGGCTGACATCGAATAGGCACAAACCGTAACCCGCCCAAGGGGCCTTTCATGGCCATATCGTCCCTGTATTACAGCACGAACCCCATTCATGCGCGCCGCCTTGGTGCAATATCCGGGTGAGGGGCCGCTGGTGAGAGGCCTCTACTCCCTCGTCCTCTACGCCCTGGCGCCGCTGGTGCTGTTGCGACTGCTGCTGCGCGGCCCCGCCTACCGGCGGCGCTGGCGGGAGCGCTTCGGTTACGTGCCCCCCCTGGCAGCGCGTCCGCGCATCTGGCTGCATGCGGTCTCGGTGGGCGAGGTGCAGGCCGCCTCGCCGCTGATCCAGGCCCTGCTGCAGCGCCATCCCGACCACGAGTTGCTGGTGACCACCACCACGCCGACCGGCTCGGCGCAGCTGGAGAAGCTGTTCGGCGGCCGGGTGCGGCATCTGTACATGCCCTATGACCTGCCCGGCGTGGTGCGGCGTTTTCTCGGCCGGGTGCGGCCGCGCCTGGTGCTGATCATGGAGACCGAGATCTGGCCCAACCTGTTCCACGCCTGTGCCCGCCGCGGCATCCCCCTGCTGCTGGTCAATGCGCGGCTCTCGGCGCGTTCGGCCGCCGGCTACCGGCGCGTCCGCCGGCTCACTGCTGCAACCCTGTCCTGCCTGGATGCGCTGGCGGCACAGGGTCGGGCCGATGCCGAGCGGCTGATCGCGCTGGGCGCGGCCCCCGACCGGGTCCAGGTGACGGGCAATACCAAGTTCGACGTGACCGTGCCCGCCAGCCTGCGGGAACGGGCCGAGGTGCTGCGCCGCGAATGGGGGCTGCGCCACGTGTGGATCGCGGGCAGCACCCACGAGGGCGAGGACGCCGTGCTGCTGGCGGCGCACCGCCGCCTGCGTGAACGTTTTCCCGATGCCCTTCTGGTGCTGGTGCCGCGCCACCCGGAACGTTTTGCGCCCCTTGCCGATGCCCTGCGGGCCGAGGGCTGGCGCCTGGCCCGACGCAGCGCCGGCGAGGCGGTGGCGGCGGAAACCGAGGTCTATCTGGGTGACACCATGGGTGAGCTGCTGCTGCTCTACGCGGCGGCCGACGTCGCCTTCGTCGGCGGCAGCCTGGTGGAGGTGGGCGGGCATAATCCCCTGGAACCGGCGGCGCTGGGTTTGCCGGTGCTGTTCGGGCCGCATCACTTCAATTTCGAGGAGATCTCCCGGCTGTTGCGGGAGGCAGGCGGCGCGCGGGAGGTTGCGGATGCCGAATCACTGGCCCGCGAGGTCGGCGAGCTGTTCGCCGATCCCAACCGGCGCCATGCCTGGGGCGAGCAGGCCCGCCAGGTGGTGGCCGCGAACCGCGGCGCGCGGGACCGGGTGCTGGCGATGATCGAGGCGGTGCTCCTCCGCACAGCCCCCTGAGCCGCACATTGCACCCAGGATTAGGCTGTGCACCGCGCAGTTCCCGATCGCGGCCTGGAGGCCGCTCCTACGATGAATCGCGCCGCCCGGCCCTTGTAGGAGCGGCGTCCCCGCCGCGATTGGGCGGTGCTCCTGATCGCGGCCTGGAGGCCGCTCCTACGATGAATCGAGCCACCTGGCCCTGTAGGAGCGGCGCCCACGCCGCGATTGCCGCCGTGGCGGCGCATGGATTCGGTGGCTATCGATCTTTTCGTGGGTTTCGCGGGTTTCGTGGCCATCGCCGGTTCCGCCTGGCGACGGCGGTTGATGTCACCTCGATCGCGGCCTGGAGGCCGCTCCTACAATGAATCGAGCCGCCCCGCCCTGTAGGAGCGGCGTCCACGCCGCGATTGCGCCGTGGCGGCGCGTGGATTCGGTGGCTATCGATCTTTTCGTGGGTTTGGTGGGTTTCGTGGCCATCCTCGGTTCCGCCTGGCGACGGCGGTTGATGTCACCTCGATCGCGGCCTGGAGGCCGCTCCTACAATGAATCGAGCCGCCCCGCCCTGTAGGAGCGGCGTCCACGCCGCGATTGCCGCCGTGGCGGCGCATGGATTCGGTGGCTATCGATCTTTTCGTGGGTTTCGCGGGTTTCGTGGCCATCGCCGGTTCCGCCTGACGACGGCGGTTGATGTCACCTCGATCGCGGCCTGGAGGCCGCTCCTACGATGAATCGAGCCGCCCGGTTCCTGTAGGAGCGGCGTCCACGCCGCGATTGCGCCGTGGCGGCGCGTGGATTCGGTGGCCATCGATCTTTTCGTGGGTTTCGCGGGTTTCGTGGCCATCGTAGGTTTCGCCTGACGACGGCGGGTGATGCGATCCTCGATCGCGGCCTGGAGGCCGCTCTTACGATGTGTTCCGTGTTTTCCGTGGATTCCGTGGCCATCGATCTTTTCGTGGGTTTCGCGGGTTTCGTGGCCATCCTCGGTTCCGCCTGGCGACGGCGGTTGCTGCCCCCGATCGCGGCCTGGAGGCCGCTCCTACGATGAATCGCGCCGCCCGGCCCTGTAGGAGCGGCGTCCACGCCGCGATTGTCCCCGCGGCCGGGGCTCACTGCAGCCAGCGGTTGACCTGTTCGATGTCCTGGGGGGAGAGGCTGCCGGCGGCCTGTTTCAGGCGCAGGGTGTTGAGCAGGTAGTCGTAGCGGGCGCGGGCCAGATCGCGCTCGGCGCGGTAGCGTTCCTGCTGGGCATTGAGCACGTCGACGATGGTGCGGGTGCCGACCTCGAAACCGGTCTCGGCGGCCCGCAGGGCAGTCTCGGTGGACTTCAGGGCCTGTTCCATGGCGCGTACCTGGGCGATGCCGCTGACCACGCCGCGGTAGGCGTCGCGGGTCTGGCGGGTGGTGCTGCGGCGCTGGGCCTCCAGCTGGTCGCGGGCCTGTTGCAGCAGGTGGTTGGCCTGGCGGGTTCTGGAGCTGACCAGGCCGCCCTGGTAGATGGGGATGTTCAGCTCGACGCCGATCGAGCCGTCATTGCGCTCCAGCGGGAAGACGCCACCGAAGTTGGCATCCTGGTAGGTGTAGCTGGCGGTCAGGTCGAGGGTCGGGTAGTGACCGGCGTACTGGCGCCGGACCTCCTTGCGCGCCGCCTCGACCGCGGCACGGGTGGCGGCCAGGCCGAGGTTGCCCTCCAGGGCGCGCTCCACCCAGGCGTCCATCGCCTGCGGTTGCGGCGCCACCAGTTCCAGCCCTTCTCCCAGCGGTTGCAGCGTCTCGTCCAGGGCGCCGGTGATCTCGCGCAGGGCCTCGCGGGCGGAATCGAGCCGGTTCTCGGCGAGGATCACCTGGGAGGTGGCGAGGTCGAAGCGGGCCTGGGCCTCCTGCACGTCGGTGATGGCGATCAGGCCCACCTCGAAGCGCTGCTGGGCCTGTTCCAGCTGGCGGTGGATGGCGTCCTTGTCGGCGCGCGCGAAACGGAGATCGTCCACCGCGGCCAGCACGTCGAAGTAGCGTTCCGCGACCTTGAGCATCAGTTCCTGCTCGGCGGCCGAGTATTCCGCTTCCGCCTGGGCGATTTGGCTGTCGGCCTGGCGCAACTGGACAATGCGGTCGTAACGGTACAGCGGCTGGGTCAGTGCCAGCGTGTAGGTCTGGTTGGTGGAATAGGCAGTCTTCTCGTCCGAGTTGCGCTTGTCATAGCTGTTGCGGCTGGCCTTGCCCTGAAAGCCGAGCGAAGGCAGCAGCAGGGCGCGGGCCTGGGGGCGGGCCTCCAGGGCGGCCTGGCGGGCGGCGGCGGCGGCGCGCAACCCCGGATCCTGTTCCCGGGCCTGGCGGTAGACCTGCAGCAGGTCGGCGCCCGGCGCTCCGGCACTGCCGAGGGCCAGGCCGATGGCCAGGGCCAGGCGCTGAATCTGTTTCCGCGTCGGCATGGTTAGCCCGGATATTGCACCAAGGCGGCGCGCATGCATGGGGTTCGTGCTGTAATACAGGGACAATATGGCCATGAAGGACCCCCTGGGCGGGTTACGGTTTGTGCCTGTTCGATGTCAGGCCGACTCTGGCTTTGCATCCTGGGCGATCCTCCTCAAGCCATAGCAACGGCCATGACTTTTCGGACGATCACCCAGGCTGCCTTGCCAGCCTCGCCCTCGGCATCGAATCCTTGGTGCAATATCCGGGCTAGAGGCTGAAGCCGGCGCTGAGCGGGGCATTCAGCAGTGGCGGCAGACTGGTCTCGAACAGATCCTCGCGGCTCCATTGATCCTCGTCGATGCGGGTGATCAGCATGGCCTCCATGATCGGCGGCCGGCCGGCCACCAGGAACAGGCGGCCGCCGGGGCCGAGGCTCCGATGGAAGCCGTCGTGGAACTCGGGCAGCGAGCCGGTGAGGACGATCACGTCGAAACGGTCCTCGGCCGGCCAGCCGGCAGCGGCATCGGCCTGGCGCAGCTCGACGTTGTGGATGCGCTGCGCCTCCAGCTTGCGGCCGGTGTCCTCCAGGAACTCCGGGAAGATATCGACGCTCAGCACCTGGTCGCCGAGGCGGGCCAGGCAGGCGGTCAGGTAGCCACTGCCGGTGCCGATCTCGAGGATGCGGTCGCCGGGGTCGATCTCCAGCGACTGCAGGATGCGGCCTTCCAGGCGCGGCGGCAGCATGGTCTGGCCATGGCCGAGTGGCAGGCTGACGTCGGCAAGGGCCAGGGAGGAACGGAAGGCAGGGGGCACGAAATCCTCGCGCGGGGTGGCGGCAAGGACGTCGAGCACCCGCTGGTCGAGCACATCCCAGGGCCGGATCTGCTGCTCGATCATATTGAAGCGGGCCTGTTCGAAATCGAAGGCGGTGGCCGTCTCGCTCATCGCGCGTTGTCCCCGTGGCAATTGCGGACTGTAGGGTACGGAGTTTGACTCGGGGTGGCAACTGTCACGGCCGGACAGGATGATCTCGGAAAACACGAACTCCACGGACGCAAGCGCCAGAGATTCCCATGTTTTTTCCATGACTTCCCTGATTGTCCCGCGCCTGTTTCCGCGTGCTTCGTGACCGTCTCACGGCTTGCAATGGCCGGCCCCTTCCTTTACTGTCGCCGGATCGGCTAGGGGTGCCCCGCGCGGGGCTGAGAGACACCCTTTGAACCTGATCCGGATCGTGCCGGCGCAGGGAAGCTGACCGCAGATATCGTCCCGCGCATCCCGAATCATCAGCAGACCAGAGCGAGGGACGATGCCATGAGTGCCATCCCCGAAGAATTCCTCAGCAAGACGGCCCGTCTCTCGGAAGAGGTCACCCGGCCGTTCCCCAATTCCCGCAAGATCCATGTGCAGGGTTCGCGCCCGGACCTGCGGGTCGGCATGCGCGAGATCTCCCAGGCCGAGACCCCGGCCAGCTTCGGTGCCGAGGAGAATCCGCCCATTACCGTCTACGACACCTCCGGTCCCTACACCGACCCGGCGGCGAAGATCGACCTGCTGAAGGGCCTGGCGCCGCTGCGCGAGCCCTGGATCCTGGAGCGCGGCGATACCGAGCTGCTGGACGGGCCCAGCTCCGAGTTCGGCCGCGCCCGCCAGGCGGATGCCGGTCTCGCCCACCTGCGTTTCGAGCACCTTCGCCGCCCGCGGCGCGCCAGGGCCGGCTGCAACGTCACCCAGATGCACTATGCCCGCCGCGGCATCATCACCCCGGAGATGGAGTACGTCGCCATCCGCGAGAACTGCCGACTGCAGGAGCTGCGCGAGGATCCGCGCTATGCGAAGCTGCTGCGCCAGCACCCGGGGCAGGCCTTCGGCGCCGCCATCCCGGACGAGATCACCCCCGAGTTCGTGCGCGAGGAGGTGGCCCGCGGCCGCGCCATCATCCCGGCCAACATCAATCACCCGGAGCTGGAGCCGATGATCATCGGCCGCAACTTCCGGGTGAAGATCAACACCAACATCGGCAACTCCGCGGTGACCTCCTCCATCGAGGAGGAGGTGGAGAAGATGGTCTGGTCGGCGCGCTGGGGCGGCGACACCCTGATGGACCTGTCCACCGGCAGGAACATCCACGAGACCCGCGAATGGATCCTGCGCAACGCGCCCATGCCGATCGGCACCGTGCCCATCTACCAGGCGCTGGAGAAGGTCGACGGCAAGGCCGAGGAACTGACCTGGGAGATGTTCCGCGACACCCTGATCGAGCAGGCCGAGCAGGGCGTGGACTACTTCACCATCCACGCCGGTGTGCTGCTGCGCTACGTGCCGCTGACCGCCGACCGGGTGACCGGCATCGTCTCGCGCGGCGGCTCCATCCTCGCCAAGTGGTGCCTGGCGCATCACCAGGAGAATTTCCTCTACACCCACTTCGAGGAGATCTGCGAAATCATGAAGGCCTACGACGTGGCCTTCTCGCTGGGCGACGGACTGCGCCCCGGCTCGCTGGCCGACGCCAACGACGCTGCCCAGTTCGGCGAGCTGGAGACCCTGGGTGAATTGACGAAGATCGCCTGGCAGCACGACGTGCAGGTGATGATCGAGGGCCCGGGGCACGTGCCATTGCAGATGGTGAAGGAGAACGTCGACAAGGAACTGGAAGACTGCTTCGAGGCGCCCTTCTACACCCTGGGGCCGCTGGTCACCGACATCGCGCCCGGCTATGACCACATCACCTCCGGCATCGGTGCGGCCAACATCGGCTGGTACGGCACCGCCATGCTCTGCTACGTCACGCCCAAGGAACACCTCGGCCTGCCCAACAAGCAGGACGTGCGCGACGGCATCATCACCTACAAGCTGGCCGCCCATGCCGCCGATCTCGCCAAGGGTTTTCCGGGCGCGCAGATCCGCGACAACGCCCTGTCCAAGGCGCGCTTCGAGTTCCGCTGGGAGGATCAGTTCAACCTGAGCCTCGATCCGGACAAGGCGCGCGAGTTCCATGACGAGACCCTGCCCAAGGACTCGGCCAAGGTGGCCCACTTCTGTTCCATGTGCGGGCCGCATTTCTGCTCCATGAAGATCACCCAGGACGTGCGCGAATACGCCGCCCGGCAGGGGCTCAGCGAAGACGAGGCCCTGGCCAGGGGCATGCAGGAGAAGGCGGTGGAATTCGTGGCGCAGGGCGCGGAGATCTACAAGAAGGCCTGAGCGGAGCGGGGTCGGCCGATGGAATTCCTTGTCCACTCGGAAGTGCCGCTGTCGGCGGCCGGCATCCAGCGGCATATCCGCATCGACAACCTGCCCGACTGGTGTGCCTCCATCGACCGGCTGCTGTCGCACGACGGCGAGCGCGGCAGCATCTACTGCCTGTGGGGTGAGTTTCGCGTCCACCGCGAGGTGATCCGCGACGGCGTGCGCTTCACCCTGCCCGGCTGCCCGAATGCCCTGCAGTGGACGGTCACCGCCGTGGACGCGGGCCATGGCCCGAGCGTCAGTGTCCATTTGACCATCAACCGCAGCCACCACGAGGAGGACTTCATCGAGTCCATCGAGCAGTTTCTCGCCGACTGGCAAAGCGGGCTGGAGCAGGGGGTGAAGCGGCTGCATGCCGACGAGGACCGTGGCGAGCCGGACGAGGGCGACTGCGCGCCCTGGTACGGCTGATCCGCAGATCGCGGCCTGGAGGCCGCTCCTACAGGCGGAGCCGAAGATGGCCACGGGATCCATGCGCCGCCATGGCGGCAATCGCGGCGTGGACGCCGCTCCTACAGGAACCGGGCGACACGATTCATCGTAGGAGCGGCCTCCAGGCCGCGATCGGGTGTTACCACGTTTACAGGGGGTGGGCCGGAACAGCCTGTTGCCCAGCCTGCGATGGCCTACGCGCCCGCCGGCGTCAGCGACGTCCAGAAGGGGTTGTCACGATCCAGGAACTCGGCATGTGGCAGATAGTGCGAACCGTCGCAGGAGAAGTTCAGCGCCACCAGGCCGTTGAAGATGTTCACCGAACCGGCGCGCAGATAGATGGTCTCGTCGGCGAAGCGCAGCTCGCGGAAGCCTTCTAGGATGGGCCGGATCTGCTCGGGCCGGATCACCGCATTGGCCGGGTAGACCGCGGTCGGATAGGCGAAGCAGATGCTCGGATCGACCAGCATGTCGATGTCCAGCAACCGGTAGCGGTAGGGGTCGTTGACGTGCCAGATGGTGGCCCGGTTGCTGGAGAAGTGCAGCTTGCCATGGAACACCCCGTGCTGGACGATCAGTTCCTCGATGATCGGCAGCACGTCATCGATGCGACGGTCCATCTCGCTCTCGGCGCGGCGCTGCAGGAAGACCCCGCTGCGGATCGCCGGATCGCCCTTGATCTGCCGCCAGTGGCTGGGCTCGTCGTACAGCTCGCGGGTCAACGGCAGATCCCGCAGGTCGAAGTCGGCACCGAGGAAACCGACGATGCGGTCGTCGTGGCGGATCACCTGCACCGCGGTGACCGACGGCCGGTGGGCGCGCAGGCTGAGATAGGCCTCGGACAGATGCATGCCGTGGATCGGCAGCAGCCCGCGCATGTAGGGGCGCTGCGAACGATCCCGGCCGAAGTGCTCCGGCAGCAGCCCCTGATGGCTGGCATTGTCGCTGATCTGCACACCTTCCCGGTCCAGCACATAGAGGAACTGGCAGTAGGGCAGCTCGTGCAGGCCGGAGCTGAGCGTCTGGTCGAGCAGTTCCCGTTCCGGCCAGACCGCGGCACAGCGGTCGGCGATGCGTTCCAGGGGCAGCGAGATCATGTCCGCCAGCGCCTCACGCTGCCGGGCGATACTCTGCTGCCATGATAGTGACTGGGTCTGCGTCTGATTCATTGGCGATGCTCGTCGAGGCTTACCAGGGCCTGTTGACAGGCCTCAGGACGATCGTCTAGGCAAACCTCCGCAGGTAAAAAAACAAACTATCGATATGGGGCTGGGCCGGCGCAATCTCAACCTCGTCCGACGGCGGTGGGCCGCCAGCCTGGCATCGCGACCCACTGTAGCACAGCCAGGTGACCGATCCATGTCGCCGCGGCCAGCCGATCCCCGGCCGCTGCAAATCCACTCCATTCCGATTACCATAGAGGGCTGGCCCTTACCGACCCGGCTCTGTCCATGAAACTGTCCGTCGAAGAATTCCGCGCCTGGGACAACAAGCGCATCACCCTGCTCGGCATGTCCGGCGTCGGCAAGACCCGGCTGGCCGTCATGCTGCGCCGCAACAACTGGTTCCACTACTCCGGCGACTATCGCATCGGCACCCGCTACCTGGACGAACCTATCCTCGACAACATCAAGCAGCAGGCGATGCAGGTCCCCTTCCTGCGCGAGCTGCTGCGCTCGGACTCGATCCACATCATCAACAACATCACCGTCGACAACCTGCAGCCGGTGTCCAGCTTCCTCGGCAAGCTCGGCAACCCGGAACGGGGCGGCCTGGGGCTGCGCGAGTTCAAGCGCCGCCAGAGCCTGCACCGGGAGGCGGAAATCGCCACCATGCGCGACGTGCCGGCCTTCATCCGCAAGGCCCAGGAGATCTACGGCTACCGGCACTTCATCAACGATGCCGGCGGCAGCGTCTGCGAGCTGGACGACCCGCAGACCCTGGAGATCCTCGCCGAACACACGCTGATGATCTACATCAAGGCCACCGAACACGACGAGCAGGAACTGATCCGCCGTGCCGGCCTGGCGCCCAAGCCGCTCTACTACCGGGCCGAGTTCCTCGACGAGCAGCTCGAGGCCTACCTGCGCGAGCAGGGCCTCGACTACGTGGCCCAGATCGAACCGGATGACTTCGTGCGCTGGATGTTCCCGCGACTGTTCTATGCCCGCATCCCGCGCTACGAACGGATCGCCGCCGAATACGGCTACACCCTGAGCACCGAGGAACTCTGGCAGGTGGAGACCGAGGCCGAATTCCTGGAACTGATCGAGACCAGCCTGGCGCGCCAGGCCTGAGAGAGGGGACGCCATGCCGCTGGTTGCCAACACCGGACTGCCGACCTTTGCCCGCCTGCAGCAGGAGGGCGAGACCATCCTGCCGCGCGACTTCGCCCTGCAACAGGAGATCCGCGAGTTGCACATCGGCCTGCTCAACATGATGCCGGACGCGGCCCTGGCCGCCACCGAGCGCCAGTTCTTCCGCCTGATCGGCGAGAGCAACCAGATCGCCCAGTTCTACATGCACCCCTTCAGCCTGCCCGAGCTGGAACGCGGCCCCGAGGCGCGCGAGCACATCGCCCGCTACTACGAGAGCTTCGAGTCCATCCAGCAGCAGGGGCTGGACGCGCTGATCATCACCGGGGCCAACGTGATCGGTCCCGAACTGTCCGAACAGCCGTTCTGGAAACCGCTGATCGAGGTCATCGACTGGGCCTACGACAACGTCACCTCGACCCTCTGCTCCTGCCTCGCCACCCACGCGGTGATGGAGTTCCGCTATGGCCAGAAGCGCCGTCCGCTGGGCTTCAAGCGCTGGGGTGTCTATCCGCACCGGGTGGTGGACCGCATGCACCCGCTGGTGGTGGGGGTCAACACCCGTTTCGACGTCCCCCACTCGCGCTTCAACCAGATCGATCGGGCGCAGTTCGAGGCGGCCGGCCTGCACGTGCTGGTGGAGAGCGCGGATGCCGGCGTCCACCTGGCGGTGAGCGAGGACCTGTTCCGCATCGTCTTCTTCCAGGGCCACCCGGAATACGACATCATCAGCCTGCTCAAGGAGTACAAGCGCGAGGTGGCGCGTTTCGTGGCCGGGGAACGCGAGGACTACCCACCGATGCCCGAGCACTATTTCAACCTGCAGTCGCAAGCGATCCTGGAGGAACACCAGGACCGCATCCTCGAGGCACGCGACAAGGGCCGTCCGCTACCGGAACTGCCGGAGGCCCTGCTCGCCGGCGCCCTGGACAACACCTGGCACGATACCGCGGAGGCGGTGATCAACAACTGGATCGGCAAGGTCTACCAGCTCACCAACATCGACCGCAAGCAGCCCTTCCAGGCGGGCGTGGACCCGAAAGACCCCCTGGGACTGCGCCACGGCTGAACCAGCCAGACGGCCCGATCGCGGCCTGGAGGCCGCTCCTACAATGAATCGTGCCGCCATCCCATCGTAGGAGCGGTCGCCAGGCCGCGATTGCCACCGTCGCGGCAAGACTCTGCCCTGCAGGCCATAGCGCACACCAGCCAGGGAAGTTTCCGTGTTTTCCGTGGATTCTGCGGCCATCGGTCTTTTTGTGGGTTTGGTGGCTTTCGTGGCCATCCTCGGTTCCGCCTGACGATGGCGGGCGATGCCCACCCCTGATCGCGGCCTGGAGGCCGCTCCTACAATATTTTCCGTGTTTTCCGTGGATTCCGTGGCTATCGATCTTTTCGTGGGTTTCGCGGATTTCGTGGCCATCCTTGGTTCCGCCTTACGACGGTGGCTGATGCCTACCCCGATCGCGGCCTGGAGGCCGCTCCTACGCCAACGCCTGCCGCCATCCCATCGTAGGAGCGGTCGCCAGGCCGCGATTTGGGCGGCATTCTTGTCGTGGCCCGAAGGCCGTTCCTGGCGATTGGGCTGAGGGCCGTGCAGGGTGTAGTTTGTCTGACAGGTGCCGTTATAGGGGTAGGCAAACACAGGAACGGGGCAGTCCCATGTCCAAGCTACCTCTCAATCTGGTTGTCGGCTCTGCGCTGCAGCTGACGCCCTCGCTGGCGGCCGATGCAGAGCCCCTGCCGGTTACCCTGATCGGTTATCTCGAATCCCGCAGCGTGCTGGTCAGCCACCCGCTGGCGCCCGACGGCCAGCTGTTGCCGCTGGTGGCGGGGGATCCGGTACGCATCCATTTCGACTGGGGTGACGCCCACTTCGCCTTCGAGAGCCGGGTCACGGCGGTCTGCGATGGCCCCTTCCGCTATCTGCACCTGGAATATCCGCAGTCGGTGCAGTCTGGCGGCGGGCGCCGCAGTCCACGCATCCCGGTCAACGACCTGACCATGATGCTGGTGATGGAGGACGCGGGTCGCAAGCTGTCGGTGGCGCTGGCCGACATCAGCCTCTCCGGCGCGCGGCTGGTGGCCGTCAGTCGCCTCGGCGAGGTCGGCGACCGCTTCTCGATCGAGATTCCGCAGCAGGGGCGCGAGGGCAGCGGGCGGATCGTGCTGCCCTGCGAGATCCGCTACGTGCGCGAGGAGAACGGCCGCGGTAGCGGACGCCGGGTCTATCATCATGGGGTCGAGTTCACCGGCCTCAATCCCCGTGCCCTGCACTTCATCGAGCACTACATCGGCGAGCGGGTCAGCGAGAAGCTGGAGGCTAGTAGTTAGAAGTCAGAAGCCAGAAGCCAGAAGCCAGAAGCCAGAAGCCAGAAGCCAGAAGCCAGAAGCCAGAAGCCAGAAGCCAGAAGCCAGAAGCCAGAAGCCAGAAGCCAGAAGCCAGAAGCCAGAAGCCAGAAGCCAGAAGCCAGAAGCCAGAATTCAGAATTCAGAATTCAGAATTCAGAATCCAGGAGAGGGCAGGGGGCTGGATTCTGGCAGCTTCTAACTACTAGCTTCCAGCTTCTAAATGAAGGTATCGACGCCGCGTACCGGCGTGCTCTGTTCGTCGTTCGGCTCACGGCGGCGTTCCCGCTGGGTGCGGGTGTCGAGGATCACTGGCAGGTTGCGCTTGCGGCGGTCACCGCCCTTGCGGCGCTCCACCCGGGGCCGTTCGCTGGCCGCCGACCGCTCCGCGGCAGGCCGCTCGCCGCCGGGCTGGACCCTGGGGTAGGGGGCCGCCGGGCTCACCGCCCGGGCCTTGTTCGGGGCCTGGTTCTGGTCTTTCAGTGACTGCAGGCCCAGATCGTCCGGGCGCAGGTTGATGCCGCTCATGGTCGGTCCCCTTCTTCAGGCATGTGCCAGCAGCAGGCCGGCGGTTTCCGAGAATTGTAGCCCGGCCTCGCCGATGATGGCAGCCTCGTCGAATGTCCCGGCATCGATGCCGAGAATCTCCCAGATCACGCCATCCGCTTGTGCGCCGCCGTCTGCCTGCTCGCAGAAGGCGCCCAGCTGGGAACGGTTGGCCAGGGTCTCGGCCAGATGGACGATGGCCGTCTCCAGGGCATGGTCGATGGCGGGCGAGGGGATGTGGTGATGGGCGATGGCCTGTTGCAGGCCGTCGGGCAGCAGCCAGCGCGCGGCCAGCGCGCCGCCCAGGTCGGCATGGCTGAAGCCCAGTTCGGCCATCTCGGCCTGGTGCAGCACCCCCTCGTCGCCATCGCTGACCAGCAGCAGGTCACGCATGGTTTCCGGCTCGCGGGCATAGAGCACCAGGCTGCCGATGTCGTGCAGCAGGCCGGCGACGAACAGCCGCTCCGGGTGCAGGATGCGGCAGTGCATGGCCAGCCGCCGGGCGATCAGTGCGGTGAAGATGCCATGGCGCCAGAAGCTGTCGATGTTGACCAGGGTGTTGGGCAGGGCGGAGAAGGACTTGATGGCCGATACCGCCAGCACCAGGCTGTACAGCTCGCGCACGCCGACGATGGTGATGGCGCGGGTCACGGTGTCGATGCGCCGCGAGAAGTTGTAGTAGGAGCTGTTGACCAGCCGCAGCAGCCGCGCGGTGAGGCCGGTATCGCGGGCGATCACCTCGCCGATGTCCTGGGCCGAGGCCTCGGGCGATTCGACCAGATCGAACACCTTGACGCAGATGTCGGGGGGCGAGACCAGGTCGGAAACGTCATCGATCAGCTGCGTGGCGACCTCCGCAGCGAGGTCGCGGGTGGCGTGGGAATCGGTGGCTTGCATCTTGGCTCCGGAGGGATGGTTCTGCATGTCACCTATCAGCGGCCGACGGGCGCCGGAATTGAATGGTTGGCCACCTGCCGCGGTGGAAATGCGCGCTGTTTCACACTTCCGGGCATTGGCCCGTGTTATCACCCTTCCAGGCATCAAGAAAGCGGCTGTTCGGACCGTAACAGCACCCAGAGCAGTCGAAATAGAGATGGAAGCCATGAACATCATCCACATGAACGAGTTCGAGCAGAGGCGGCGTGGCCCCTCGTCGCCGGCACATACCGAGATCCTGCGGGAATGCCGGGAGCTGGCGGCGCGGGAGCTGGCGGCTGCGCTCACCCGGATGATGGGCAAGGTCGACGACGCCCTGTTCGAACTGGCGGAAAAGGCCGAGAACAACGCCATCCAGAGCCTCTACTTCGATGCCATGCGTGAGGTTCGAATCAAGCGCTCCGCTATCGAGGCGAGCTTCAGGACGGCCTTCCTGGCGGGTTTCAATGCCGAGATCCAGCGCCAGCCACCCGCGGGCCCGGCCGTGGCAGACGGCGACGGCGAGCTGGAGCTCGACCTGGTGGAGCACGATGCGCTGGAGGAATCGCTGGCGGTGAGCAACATGGTCACCAAGGTCGGCGTGGCCTGCAGCCAGGAACTCGGCCTGCTCGAGCGGCGCATGGGTTTCCTGCTCGGCGACCCCCAGCTTGAGCAGGGCGGCAATCCGGTGGGGCCGGCGGTGATCTGCAACGCCTTTCTGGAGGCCTGTGGCGATATCGAGTCCGGGCTCAAGGTGAAACTCATCATCCTCAAGCTGTTCGACCGCTATGTGGTCGGCGAGGACATCCTTCCGCTCTATCAGAAATTGAACAGGCTGTTGACCGGCAAGAACATTCTGCCGGACATCCGGCTGGAGCTGAAACGCCGGCCGAAGGTTCCCGATGGCGGCCCGGCGGCTTCGCCGACGACGGCGGGGCAAGCGGGAGAGGCGCCCGAGGGTGAGGTGGGCGAGCAGGACCTGTTCGCCGCCCTGCAGCGGCTGATGCTGTCACGCTCGCCAGGCGGGGTACCGGCAGGCACGGGCAGCGGGGCCGCGGCCTTCTCCGGCTTCAGTGGCGGGCGGTCCGGTTTCATCGGTGGCCTGACCCTGCTGCAGCAGGGGGACGGTGAACTGGCCGGCAGCGGCCTGGCCGGCATCGACAGCAGCGCGGTAGCCGCCGGCACCGTCAACGTCATCCGCGACATCAAGGCCAGTGCCCTGGCGGCAGGGGCCTCCGGTGTCGATGCCATGATCATCAATGTGGTCGAGATGCTGTTCGACTACATCCTCAGCGACAGCAACATTCCCGACCCGATGAAGGCCCTGATCGGCCGCCTGCAGATCCCGCTGCTCAAGGCGGCCATGCTGGACAGGGATCTGTTCAGCCGCAAGTCGCATCCGGCGCGCCTGCTGCTCAACGGCCTGGCCGAGGCTGCCAATGGCTGGACCGAGCAGGACAGCGCCCTGTACCGCAAAATCGAAGGCATCGTGCAGCGCATCCTGGTCGAGTTCGAGGAGGATCTCGAGCTGTTTGCCGAGCTGCACAGCGAACTGAACGAATTCATTGCCGAGGAACAGCGCAAGGCGGCCGAGCGCCAGGAACGCTCGGCCCGGCTGCTGGCCGGCAAGGAACGCCTGCGTCTGGCCAAGGCGCAGGTCAGGCTGGAGATCGAGCGCCGCACTCGCGGCCGCGCCCTGCCGCGCTTCATAGAGCAGTTCCTGGTCAGCTACTGGCAGAATCTGTTGCTGGTCACCCTCTGCCAGGAAGGCGACGAGAGCCTGGCCTGGAAGCGGGCCCTGGCGACCATGGACAACCTGTTGTGGAGCATCGCTCCCAAGCAGGTCACGGAGCGCGAGGCCCTGGTCAAGCTGCTGCCGTCGCTGCTCGCTGCCCTGCGCGAGGGGGTGCAGACCATCTCCATGCGCGAGTCCGACTTCCAGGACTTTCTGGCCCGTCTTGCCGATCTGCATGCCGAGGTGGTCAACCGGGTCACCGCGCAGGCGCTGGAGGAGCCGCCGGCCGACGATCCGCTGCAGCCTGTCGCCGCCGAGGAGGCTGCGCCGGTGGAGGAGGACGCGGAAGTCACTGCGGCCACCCTGCATCGGTTGATTCGCGAGAACGGCCTGGAGGACGTCGAGGTGGAAGAGATCACCCTCAGCGAGGAAGCCGATGCCATGGAGGGGGCACCCGATGACGAATTCGTCGAGATGGCCCGCAACCTGGCCCAGGGCACCTGGGTCGAGTTCACGGCCGACGACGGCCAGACGAGCCGCGCCAGGCTGACCTGGGTGAGCCCGGTGACCGGCAGCTTCCTGTTCACCAACCGCCAGGGGCTGAAGGCGGCGGAGATGACCCTGCAGGGTCTGGCCGCCGAGTTCCGCCGCGGCACCGCGCGTCCGATCGAGAACGCGCCGCTGTTCGAGCGCGCCGTCAACAGTCTGCTCGACGGCCTGCGTTAACCCGGATATTGCACCAAGGCGGCGCGCATGAATGGGGTTCGAGCTGTAATCCAAGGACGCCATGGCCATGAAAGGCCCTCCGGGCGGGTTACAGTTTGCGCCTATTCGATGTCAGGCCGACTCTGGCTGCGCATCTTGGGTGATCCTCCTCAAGCCATAGCAACGGCTATGACTTTTCGGACGATCACCCAAGCTGCTTTGCCAGCCTCGCCCTGAGCATCGAATCCTTGGTGCAATATCTGGGTTAACAGACTGTTGAAAAACCCTCTGACGGCACGATACGGCGTTAAAAAATGGCTCAAAATGCTCATTTACGACCATGTAAACTGCGCTTTTTCGCCATTTTTTGCCTTGTCTCGCACTCGCCAGAGACTTTTTCAACAGCCTGTTAAGGCCTGTTGACAGGCCCTGGTTTCCCCCGTCCTGATAGCTCAGGGTTCGGCCCGGTTCACCGCCGGGCCGTTTTGTGTCCGTGCTACCAGTAATAGCCGATGTTCAGCGAATAGCGGGCGTCGCCCTTGTCGTTGCCGTCTGCCGGCGTGCTGTCCCAGTCGTAATCGAACTGGGCGGTGGCGTTGAGCCGCTCTATCAGCGGCATGCGCAGCCCGGTCTGGCTGCGGATCAGCAGGTCGCTGGTGTCTTCCAGTCCGAGGTAGCCTTCATGGAAGTGGAAGAACTGCAGCTTGCTGGCCTGCAGACGGTGATCGAAGTTGAGCGACCAGCGGGCCGAGGGGTAGCTCTCGTCGCGGGCGGTGTAGAAGTCCTCATTGAGGTAGGTGAGGCCGCCCTCCAGTGACAGGTTGGTCGGTTTCGATTCGATGAACTGGTAACCGGAACCGAGACCCAGGCTGGTGCGCAGTTTGAGGTCCTTGAAGCGGTCGCGGGCGAACAGCGCGTTGGAATAGACATACCAGTGCGAGTTGAGGAAGTGGTCGTACTTGGCATAGCCGGTGGCGTTGGACTCGGTCTCGGTGCCGCGTTCGGCGCTGCGGTTGAGGATGGCGCCGATGGTGTAGCGGTTCTCCAGGGTCTTGGCGACCAGCTCGGCGTCGAAGTGGGTCTTCTCGACGTCGGTGTTGCCCTTGGTGAAGTTGATGCCCAGATTGAGCTTGCCGCTGAAGGCCACGCCGCCGTCGGCCTCCACCGGCGGATTGATGTAGCGCACCTGGGCGAGGTCGATGGGGGTGGTCTCGACCAGCCGTCCGGCGCGGATCCGCAGCTTGCCCGGCTCGGTCTGGAGCAGGCTGCCGGTGAGTCGGGTGTCGTCCTCGAGGACGATGCGCAGCGGCCGGCTGCAGAGGATCTGGCGGACCGACGACCACTGGATCTGCAGCCGGCCGGCATAGCGGGTGTCCAGGGTCAGGGTGTTGCCGCGCTTGGCGACGATGGTGCCGCTCAGCCGGTCGCCGTTGAGCAGCAGGATCTCGTCGGCGAGGGCCGGCCGGCAGAGTCCGAGCAGGGCGGTCAGCAGCCAGGCGAGGGGACGACGCGGAACGGCCATCGCTGCCGCCTCAGTTGACCGGCAGGCGCTGGCGCAGCGCATCGCGATCGTACCACCAGTGGCCATCGACGATCACGTCGAGTATCCGTGCCAGCCGCGGCAGGAAGGCCTCGGGATCGTTGAGCTCGAGGGTTTCCATCCACAGCTTGATCATCTCCTCGCCCTCGATGCCGCGGTGGCGCTTGGCCACCTGGGCCAGAATCTGGGCAGCGAGGAAGGTCAGGCTCTCGTGGCTGGCGCCCTCGGTACGCAGCTCGGCGAGGTAGCAGGCGGTGGCGGCGGCCACCGCCGCGCCATCGGACTGCGGCGGCGTCTCGTCGACGATGTGCTGCAGCATGGCGATACTGGTCTGGGCGTCGATCGGCCAGGTGACGGCCAGCCAGGTCCCATTGCCCAGGGCGTGCAGCGATTCCGGCAGGTCGAGCTGGTAGAGGATGTCGCAGGCCTCGACCGCCTCCTGCCAGTGATCATGGGCGATAAAGGTGTCGAAGGCGGCGCGGGCCGTCTCCCAGGCCTCGGTCTTGCGGTTCAGGCCGCGCAGCGCCTCGGCGATGTCGAGCTGAATGCGCGCCGCCGCTGCCGGTTCGGCCCCGGCATCCAGGGCGGCCAGGCGCTGCTGATGCTGGGCGAGCAGGTGTTCGAGTTCGGCCTGCGATTCGCTGCTGCTGATGGCCTGGATGGGGACGTCGTTCTGGCTGTCGGTCATGTCGGTTCCGCCTGCTGACTGATGTGAGGCTGCTTTTTACAGAAGCCGCGCCATGCTGACAACCGGGGGCGGCCTGTGGGAGTGGCGGATCAAGAGCCGCTGGCGAGTGCCGATAGCCTTCAGGAAAGGACGTCCGGGGCCCCGCCTGGCAAAGGGAGATTGGTCAAAGGTGCTTGCGAATCAGTGCAATGGAGACGGTGCGGCCGGTGGCGACGACCCCGGTCTGGCCCTCTTGAGGGCCATCCTGGAGGACGCCAAGCGTGGCCGGCTGCAGTTGCCCAGCCTGCCCGACGTGGCCCTGCGGGTCCGCGCCGCGGTGCGCGACACCGGGCGCAGCGTGGCCGACGTGACCCGCATCGTGCAGGTCGACCCGGCCCTGGCTACGCGTCTGGTGCAGGTGGTCAACAGTCCCATCTATCGTGGCAGCCGGCGTATCGACGACTGCCACACCGCCATCACCCGTCTCGGCCTGGTTGCGACCCGCAACCTGGTGATGAGTTTTACCCTGCGCAACCTGTTTCAGCCCCGCCAGCAGCGGCTGGTGGAACGGCTGCAGGCGAGCTGGCGCCATAGCTGCCGGGTGGCCGCCATCAGCAGCGTCCTGGCCCGGCTGACGCCCGGCATCGACCCCGACCGTGCCCTGCTTGCCGGGCTGGTCCACGACATCGGCGAGCTGCCGATCCTGCGCTACCTGGAGGCGCATGAGGCGGCCGCGGACATGCCGCTGGAAGACATCCTGCGGCGGCTGCGCGGGCCGCTGGGCAGCTTCGTGCTCCAGACCTGGCGGTTCGACAGTGACATGGTGGCGGTGCCGAAGCGGGCAGAGGACTGGCGCCGGGCGGCCGAGGGGCCGGTCGACTACGCCGACATCGTGCAGGTGGCGCATGTGCACAGCCTGTTCGGCAGTCACCAGGCGGCCAGCTTGCCGCCGCTGCCCGAATTGCCGGCCTTCCGCAAGCTGCCGATCAGCCGGCTCGGCCCCGACGTGAGCCTGGAACTGCTGGAGCAGTCGCAGCGCGAGATCAACGAGGTGATCGGTATCCTGCAGGGCTGAAGCCGCGATCAGAGGGTCAGCCGGTTCCAGGCATCCAGCGCCGCCACCTTGTAGGCCTCGGCCAGGGTGGGGTAGTTGAAGACGTTTTCCAGGAAGTAGTCCAGCGAGCCGCCCAGGCTGAGCACCGCCTGGCCGATGTGGATCAGCTCGGTGGCGCCCTCGCCGATGATGTGCACCCCGAGCAGGCGGCGGTCGTCCAGGCTGACCAGCAGCTTCAGCATGCCTTCCTGCAGTCCCATGATCTGCCCGCGGGCGGTCTCGCGCAGCCGCGCGACCCCGGTCTCGTAGGGGATCTGCTTTTCCGTCAGCTCCTGCTCGGTGGCGCCGATCATGCTCATCTCCGGCACGGCATAGATGCCGAAGGGGAAGAACTCCTGGGTGGTGCAGGCGGCGGTACCCATGGCATGACAGGCCGCCAGCCGGCCCTGTTCCATGGAGGTCGAGGCCAGGGCCGGGAAGCCGATGATGTCGCCGGCGGCATAGATGTGGGGCACGGCGGTCTGGAAGTGCTCGTTCACCGCCAGGCGGCGGCGCTCGTCGGTCTCCAGCCCGGCGTTCTCCAGGCCCAGGGTGTAGGTGCAGCCGATGCGGCCGGCGGCGAACAGGATGGTGTCGGCCCGCAGCTGCTTGCCACTCTCCAGTCGGCAGGTCACGCTGCCGCTTTCCGTCCTCTCCACCTGGGCGACCTTCTCGCCGAGGCGCAGCACCACGCCGCGCTCGCGCAGCGAGTGCACCAGTTCGTCGACGATCTCCCTGTCCATGAAATTGAGCAGCGTCGGCCTGCCGTCGATCAGGGTGATCTTGACGTCCATGGTGCTGAAGATCGAGGCGTACTCCATGCCGATCACACCGGCACCGACCACTATCATGGAACGCGGGATGCGCTTGAGATTGAGGATGCCGTCGCTGTCGAGGATGGTCTCGTTGTCGAAGGGGATGCCCTCGGGGCGTGCCGGGCGGCTGCCCACCGCGAGCAGGAACTTGTCCGCGGTGTATTCCTCGAAGGTGCCGTCCGGCTTCTCGATGCGGACGCGGTGGGGATCGACGAAACTGGCGCTGCCCTCGATGACGGTGACGCCGTTGCGCATCAGCTGGTGTTCCATCACCTCGATCTCGTGGTTCAGGGTGATGTCCAGGCGCTTCATCAGATCGTCGATGTCGAGCTTGTCCTTGAGCCGGTAGCTGCGGCCGTAGACGCCGCGCTGGTCCCAGCCGGTCAGGTAGAGCACGGCCTCGCGCAGGGTCTTGCTGGGGATGGTTCCGGTGTGCACCGAGACGCCACCGACCACCGGCCGGCGCTCGATGATGGCGGCGTTCTTGCCGAGCTTGGCCGCCTGGATAGCGGCACGCTGACCGGCGGGGCCGCTGCCGATGACCAGAAAATCGAAGTGCTGCATGGAATCCTTTCTCCCTCGTCCCTGGGCCGGGGTTACGCCTCAGGCTATCGGTTCTCTTAGACGTATCTTTAGAATCCACGGAAGACACGGAAAATATGGCCGCGAAAGCCACGAAAAGTTTCGTAGGGTATGCGCCGCGCACCATGGTCCACTGCCGCGGCATGATCGCGGCCTGGAGGCCGCTCCTACAATGAATCGTGCCGCCCGGTTCCTGTAGGAGCGGCGTCCACCGCGATTGCCGCCGTGGCGGCGCGTGGATTCCGTGGCCATTGATCATTTCGTGGGTTTCGCGGGTTTCGTGGCCATCCTCGGTTCTGCCTGACGACGGCGGACGATGACCACCGATCGCGGCCTGGAGGCCGCTCCTACAATAGAGTCATGCCGTCACCCCATCGTAGGAGCGGTCTCCAGGCCGCGATTGCCAGCGTCACGACAAGAATCCGCTCTACAGGCCATGGCGCACACCAGCCAGGGAAGTTTCCGTGTTTTCCGTGGATTCCGTGGCCATCGACCTTTTCGTGGGTTTCGCGGGTTTCGTGGCCATCGTTGGTTCCGCCTGACAACGGCGAGTGATGCCCACCCCGATCGCGGCCTGGAGGCCGTTCCTACACCAAATCGTGCCGCCATGCCCTGTCTGTAGGAGCGGCGTCCACGCCGCGATTGCCGCCGTGGCGGCGCGTGGATTCCGTGGCCATCGACCTTTTCGTGGGTTTCGCGGGTTTCGTGGCGATCGTTGGTTCCGCCTGACAACGGCGAGTGATGCCCACCCCGATCGCGGCCTGGAGGCCGCTCCTACAATGAATCGTGCCGCCCGGTTCCTGTAGGAGCGGCGTCCACGCCGCGATTGCCGCCGTGGCGGCGCGTGGATTCCGTGGCCATCGACCTTTTCGTGGGTTTCGCGGGTTTCGTGGCCATCGTTGGTTCCGCCTGACAACGGCGAGTGATGCCCACCCCGATCGCGGCCTGGAGGCCGTTCCTACAATGGAGTCATGCCGTCACCCCATCGTAGGAGCGGTCTCCAGGCCGCGATTGCCACCGTCGCGACAAGAATCCGCTCTACAGGCCATGGCGCACACCAGCCAGGGAAGTTTCCGTGTTTTCCGTGGATTCCGTGGCCATCGACCTTTTCGTGGGTTTCGCGGCCATCCTCGGTTCCGCCTGACGGCGGCGGGCGATGCCCACCCCGATCGCGGCCTGGAGGCCGCTCCTACAATGAATCGTGCCGCCCGGTTCCTGTAGGAGCGGCGTCCACGCCGCGATTGCCGCCGTGGCGGCGCGTGGATTCCGTGGCCATCCTTGGTTCCGCCTGACGGCGGCGGGCAATGCCCACCCCGATCGCGGCCTGGAGGCCGCTCCTACAATATTTTCCGAGAGTTCCGTGGCTATTCAGATTCCGCCCGCCAGTGGCCGGACTTGCCGCCGATCTTCTCCAGCAGGCGGATCCCCTCCATGACCATGCCGCGATCGACGGCCTTGCACATGTCGTAGATGGTGAGCAGGCCGACCTGCACGGCAGTCAGGGCCTCCATCTCCACGCCGGTACGGCCGCGGGTCTCCACCGTCACCCGGCAGTGGACACCGGGCGGCTGGTCATCGGTCTCGAACTCGACCTCGACCCGGGTCAGGGCCAGGGGATGGCAGAGGGGGATCAGGTCGGCCGTTCGCTTGGCGGCCATGATGGCGGCCACCCGGGCGATGCCCAGCACGTCGCCCTTCTTGTGATCGCCGGCGCGGATGCGCTGCAGGGTATCGGCCTGCATGCGGATGCGGCCCGCGGCGATGGCAATGCGCCGGGTCTCGCTCTTGTCGCCGACGTCGACCATGTGCGCCTGGCCCTCGGCATTGAAGTGGGTGAGTTCTGACATGCGGATGGCGTGATACACTCTGCATGGAAAAGATGGATGCCACATCATAGTGAGCCGGGTACGACACTGCAAATGAGCATGAAACTGCGGGTACGTTTCTTTGCCAGCCTGCGCGAGCAGACGGGGCAGGCCGATACCGAGGTCGAGGTGGAGGCCGGGGCCAGGGTCGCCGACGTCTGGGCGGCGGCGGTACCGGATCAGCCGCGGCCGCCGAATCTGCTGGCCGCGCGCAACATGGAATACGTGGATTTCGATGCGCCGGTCGCCGAAGGTGACGAGGTGGCCTTCTTCCCGCCGGTAACGGGGGGCTGAGGATGCGCGTCGAGATCCGCGAGACGGCCTTCGATCCCTGGCGCGAACTGGAGGCCTATCAGCTGCGCGCCCTGCCGGCTGGCCGCTATGGCGCCACCGCGGTCTTTGTCGGAACCATGCGTGACTTCAACGAGGGGCAGGGGGTGCGCGGCATGACCCTGGAGCACTATCCCGGCATGACCGAGCGCTACCTGGAGAGAATCAGCGGCGAGGCCGGGGAACGCTGGGCCCTGCTCGACAGCCTGATCGTCCACCGTGTCGGGCCGCTCGAGCCCAACGACCCCATCGTCCTGGTTGCGGTCTGGTCGGCGCACCGCAAGGACGCCTTCGAGGCCTGCCGCTGGCTGATGGAAGAGCTCAAGTCCCGGGCACCCTTCTGGAAGAAGGAGGAGCAGAGCGACGGCGGATCACGCTGGGTGGAGAAGAATACCGAGGGCTATTGATAGCCACGGGATCCACGGAAAAAACCCGGCCACGAAATCCACGAAAAGCTTCATTGGCTGCGCACCAGGCATCGGTCGATGCCGTCTTCAGGCTGATGATGGCCACGGCGTTGCTTCCGCGGTTTCGTGGCCATTGATCTTTTCGTGGATTTCGTGGGTTTAGTGGCTATCCTCGGTTCCGCCTGACAAGGCGCGGCGGTTGATGCCCTCGATCGCGGCCTGGAGGCCGCTCCTACAGGAGGTTCCGCCTTGCCCCGTAGGAGCGGCGTCCACGCCGCGATTGCCGCCACGGCGGCAGAGAATCTGCTCTTGACGCTACAGCCCGCACCGGCCAGGAAGTTTCCGTGTTTTCCGTGTTTTCCGTGGATTCCGTGGATTCCGTGGATTCCGTGGCCATCGATATTTTCGTGGATTTCGCGGGTTTCGTGGCTATCGCCGGTTCCGCCTGACAAGGCCGTGGCGGGCGATGCCCACCTCGATCGCGGCCTGGAGGCCGCTCCTACGATGTTTTCCGTGGCCATCGATATTTTCGTGGATTTCGCGGGTTTCGTGGCTATCGCCGGTTCCGCCTGACGAGGCCGCGGCGGGTGATGCCCACCCCCGATCGCGGCCTGGAGGCCGCTCCTACGATGTTTTCCGTGGCCATCGGTCTTTTCGTGGGTTTCGCGGGTTTCGTGGCCATCCTCGATTTCGCCTGGCGAGGCCACGACGGTTGATGCCCCCGATCGCGGCCTGGAGGCCGCTCCTACGATGTTTTCCGTGGCCATTGATCTTTTCGTGGATTTCGTGGGTTTAGTGGCTATCCTCGGTTCCGCCTGACAAGGCCGTGGCGGGCGATGCCCACCCCGATCGCGGCCTGGAGGCCGCTCCTACAATGTTTTCCGTGGATTCCGTGGCCATGCGTTAGTCCACCGGCACGTCCAGGATCTCGAACTCCATGCGCTCCAGATCGCCCATCACGTAGGTTGCCGGTGCGGCCACGCCGCCGACGCTGCCCGGGTTGACCACCAGTGTGCTCCCGCCGTGGACGTTTTTCACGGCGTGGATGTCGGCCTTGTGGTCGTGGCCGCAGCAGACCAGATCCCAGTCGCCGGTGGTGGCCATGGCCTCGGCATAGTGCGGGTAGTGCACCAGGAAGATTCTGCGTTCGTGGAGTTCGATGCCGGCATCCTGGCCGTAGAAGTTCACCAGGCTCCCGGGACGGCCGGCGATGCGCGCCATCATGTACAGATCGCCGGAGTTGTTGCCATGGATGACGTGCACTGGCAGCTCATGCTTGTTCAGTACCGACAGGGTGGAGGCCGCGACCACGTCGCCGCAGTGCAGCACCGCCTCGGCGCCGCGGGCCTTGGCATCGGCCACTGCGGCATCCAGCAGCGGGCGGTTGTCGTGGCTGTCCGATACGATGCAGATCTTCATATGATGTGAGCCACGAAATCCACGAACCCCACGAAAAGATTTTTTGTTGTTTTGTGGCGCCGCGCGAAGCGCGTGCGCCACAATAGTCCCTTTCGTGGGTTTCGTGGATTTCGTGGCTGTCTCCTAGAAATGGGGCTTTTCGGGCGCATCCCTGTACATCTGCACGCTGTTGAGGATCTCCTGCTTGGCCTCGTCGGTGCCGCCCCAGCCTTCGACCCGCACCCACTTGCCCTCGTCCAGGTCCTTGTAGTGCTCGAAGAAGTGGGCGATCTGCTCCAGGATCATCGGCGGCAGGTCGCGGAAGTCGTGCACCTGGCGGTACATGTTGCACAGCTTGTCGATGGGCACGGCGAGCACCTTGGCGTCATCGCCCGATTCGTCGGTCATCTTGAGCACGCCGATCGGGCGGCAGCGCACCACCGAACCGCTGATCAGTGGCACCGGGGTCAGCACCAGCACGTCCACCGGGTCACCGTCGTCGGAGAGGGTGTGGGGCACGTAGCCGTAGTTGCAGGGATAGTGCATGGCCGTGTTCATGAAGCGGTCCACGAACATGGCGCCCGAGTCCTTGTCGACCTCGTACTTGACCGGATCGGCATGGGCGGGGATCTCGATGATGACGTTGATGTCGTTGGGGATGTCGCGTCCGGAATCCACTCGGTCCAGGTTCATCTCCGACTCCTGCGGCAAAGAAAAAGGGCCGGCTATTATACCGGCCCTTCCGGGAAAACCTAATTTTCAAATGGCCACGAAACCCACAAAACCCGCGAAAGCCTGGTTTTTTCTTCCGGCGCCGCGCAAAGCGCAGGCGCCGGAACGATCCTTTTCGCGGATTTCGCGGATTTCGTGGCCCGCCCTTACAGCAGAGGCACGATGAGCAGCGCCACGATGTTGATGATCTTGATCAACGGGTTGATGGCCGGGCCGGCGGTGTCCTTGTAGGGGTCGCCGACGGTGTCGCCGGTGACCGCCGCCTTGTGGGCGTCGGAGCCCTTGCCGCCGAAGTGACCGTCCTCGATGTACTTCTTGGCGTTGTCCCAGGCGCCGCCGCCGGTGGTCATGGAGATGGCCACGAACAGGCCGGTGACGATGGAGCCGAGCAGCACGCCGCCCAGGGCCTGCGGACCGAGCAGCAGGCCGACCAGCAGGGGCACCGCGATCGGCAGGATCGAGGGAATCACCATCTCCTTGATGGCGGCCTTGGTCAGCATGTCCACGGCGCGCGAGTAGTCGGGCTTCTGGGTGTGGTCCATGATGCCCGGCATCTCCTTGAACTGGCGCCGCACCTCGTTGACGATGCCGCCGGCCGCGCGGCCCACCGCCTCCATGGCCATGGCACCGAACAGGTAGGGCACCAGGCCGCCGATGAACAGGCCGATGATCACCATGTGGTTGGACAGGTCGAAGGTGGTCACCTTGCCGGCGGCCTCCAGACCGTGGGTGTAGTCGGCGAACAGCACCAGGGCGGCGAGACCGGCGGAGCCGATGGCATAGCCCTTGGTGACCGCCTTGGTGGTGTTGCCCACCGCGTCCAGCGGGTCGGTGATGTTGCGGATCTTCTCGTCCAGCTCGGCCATCTCGGCGATGCCGCCGGCGTTGTCGGTGATCGGGCCGTAGGCGTCCAGCGCCACGATGATCCCGGTCATGGACAGCATGGAGGTGGCGGCGATGGCGATACCATAGAGGCCGGCCAGCTCGTAGGCGCCCCAGATGGAGGCGCACACCGCCAGCACCGGCGCGGCGGTGGACTTCATGGACACGCCCAGGCCGGCGATGACGTTGGTGCCGTCGCCGGTGGTGGAGGCCTCGGCGATGTGCCGCACCGGAGCGAACTCGGTGGCGGTGTAGTACTCGGTGATGACCACCATGGCGGCGGTCAGCGCCAGGCCGATCAGCGCCGCAAAGTAGAGGTTCGTGCTGGACACCAGTTCGCCACTGATGGTCACGCCGTCACCCAGCAGCCAGGTGGTGACCGGGTAGAAGGCCGCGGCGGCCAGCACGCCGGCCACGATCAGGCCGCGGTACAGGGCGTTCATGATCTTGCCGCCTTCGCGTGCCTTGACGAAGAAGGTGCCGATGATGGAGGCGATGATGGACACGCCGCCCAGCACCAGCGGGTAGACTGCGGCCTCGGCCTCGGCCCCGGTCACCATCAGGCTGCCGAGCAGCATGGTGGCGACCACGGTCACCGCATAGGTTTCGAACAGGTCGGCGGCCATGCCGGCGCAGTCGCCGACGTTGTCGCCGACGTTGTCGGCGATCACCGCCGGGTTGCGCGGGTCGTCCTCGGGAATGCCGGCCTCGACCTTGCCGACGATGTCGGCGCCGACGTCAGCGCCCTTGGTGAAGATGCCGCCGCCGAGTCGGGCGAAGATGGAGATCAGCGAGCCACCGAAGGCCAGGCCGACCAGCGGATGGATGGGATCCTCGACGCCCTGCATCTGCAGCACGGCATAGAAGCCGGCCACGCCGAGCAGGCCCAGGCCGACCACCAGCAGGCCGGTGATGGCGCCACCACGGAAGGCGATCTGCATGGCGGCATTGAGACCCTCGTGGGCCGCCTGGGCGGTGCGCACATTGGCCCGGACCGAGATGTTCATGCCGATGTAGCCGGCCAGGCCGGAGAAGATGGCGCCGATGGCGAAGCCGCTGGCCGTCGACCAGCCGATGAAGGAGCCGATCAGCACCAGCAGCACGATGCCGGCCAGGCCGATGGTGGTGTACTGCCGGTTCAGGTAGGCGCTGGCGCCCTCCTGCACGGCGTTGGCGATTTCCTGCATGCGGGCGTTTCCGGTCGGCTTGCGGAGAATCCACTGAACGGAAAAGACCCCGTAGGCGATCGCGCCAAGCGCGCAGATCAGGGCGAAGATTATACCTGTTGACATGACTTCCTCCGTTTTCGCTTTCGTACCAAAAATGAAAAAAAACCAACCAGAAATCTGCAGAAACGCCGTTCCGGGAAACGCTGCGCGGGCTGCGGCTGGCAGGCTTCGTCAGCCGGGGCGATACAGCCGGGATGCCGATTGTCGTTCGTCGGCCGGCGGATTCCCTTGACCGGTGTCAAGGTCGATGGAATCGGGTTCCGGGTTTCAGTCCAAAGGCGTTCTCCAGATCGAGTTCGCGGATCAGCCGGTCGACGGCCGCCTGGCCATGGACCCGTTCCACCTCGGCCAGGATCAGCCGCGCGGCGTTGCGGTTGTAACCGCTGCCGAAGCCGAGCTGTACCTGCAGCAGTTCGCGTGCCCTCTCGATCTGCATGGTCGTGGTCCTGGTCACCAGCCTCGTTGCGAACCAAAAAAAGGGGCGCCATGGGCGCCCCTTGTGGTTCGAGTTACTTGAGCTTGAACTCGCTGAGCTTCTTGTTCACAGCGATGTTCTTCAGCTGCACGTATTTCGGCAGGCCATCCTTGCCGTAGGGCGGGTAGTCCTCGCCGCGCATCAGCGGCTCCAGATACTCGCGGCATTTCCTGGTAATGCCGAAACCGTCCTTGCTGATGAAGCCCTTGGGCATCATCTTCTCGACGTTGGCGACGCGCGCCAGGCGGGCCTCGCCGACCTTCCAGCGGTAGGGCGAGTTGCTGGTGCGGACGATGGTCGGCATCACCGAGTTCTTGCCCGCCAGGGCCAGCTCCACCGCGGCCTTGCCCATGGCATAGGCCTGCTCCACGTCGGTCTTGGAGGCGATGTGCCGCGCGGCACGCTGCAGGTAGTCCGCCACCGCCCAGTGGTACTTGTAGCCGAGCTTGTCGCGGATCAGGCTGGCGATCACCGGCGCCACGCCGCCGAGCTGGGCATGGCCGAAGGCGTCCTTCAGGCCCTGGTCGGCAAGGAACTTGCCGGAGCGGTCGCGCACACCCTCGGAGACCACCACCGAGCAGTAGCCGAAGCGCTTGACCTTGTCCCTGACCGCAGCCAGGAACTTGGTCTGGCTGAAGGTGACCTCCGGAAACAGCACCACGATCGGCAGTTCACAATCCTCGGTGGAGGCCATGGCGCCGGCGGCGGCGATCCAGCCGGCGTGGCGGCCCATCACCTCGAGCACGAAGATCTTGGTCGAGGTCTTGGCCATGGAGGCCACGTCGAAGCTCGCCTCGCGGGTGGAGACGGCGATGTACTTGGCGACCGAACCGAAGCCCGGGCAGTTGTCGGTGATCGGCAGGTCGTTGTCGACCGTCTTCGGCACGTGGATGGCCTGGATGGGGTAGCCCATCTTCTTCGACAGCTGCGAGACCTTGAGGCAGGTGTCGGCCGAGTCGCCGCCGCCGTTGTAGAAGAAGTAGCCGATGTTGTGCGCCTCGAAGACCTCGATCAGGCGCTCGTATTCACGCTTGTTGGCCTCCAGGCTCTTCATCTTGTAGCGGCAGGAACCGAAGGCGCCGCTCGGCGTATGGCGCAGGGCGGCGATGGCGCGGGCCGATTCCTTGCTGGTGTCGATCAGGTCCTCGGTCAGCGCGCCGATGATGCCGTTGCGGCCGGCGAAGACCTTGCCGATCTTGTCCTTGTGCTTGCGCGCGGTCTCGATGACGCCGCAGGCGCTGGCGTTGATGACAGCGGTCACGCCGCCGGACTGGGCGTAAAAGGCGTTCTTCTTTGCCGTTGATCTGGCCATAGGGGTTTCTCTCCCGGTTCTCGTTCGTGGATGCCTTGCAGTCTCGATCCGGCAACCGGCTGCCGGTTTGCCGCGATGGCCGGGGCCGGCGTCCAGTGACGCGGGTCCTCAGCGTGTTGTCTGTTCCCGTTCCCGTTCCCGTTCCCTTTCCTTTTCCGCTGCCGCCTGCCGTTTCGCCTCGTGATCGGCCTGCACCTGGAGCAGGGTCACCGTACACTCGGTCAGGTTGTCGAACTCCTCGATGCCGGTGCCGAACATCTGGTGGACGCGGTAGAAGAAGAAGCAACGGTAGCGTTCCGCCCCGGTCTTGCAGACCACGAAGTGACAGGGGCCGTGTTGCCAGTAGGCGGCCGGGCAGGGGGTCAGCTCGGGGGAGGGCGGGTTGAGTCGCAGTTCCGTTTCCGCCAGCTCGACATCGACCGGTTCGCCGAAACGTTCCTTCAGCGCGGTCTGGAGGGTCCAGAGTTCGGCCTCGTTGAAATCTGGAATATCGCTCATTGCGTGAAGGTCCAGGGACTCCATGGGCTCGACAGCGCCCCGTTCCGCAGCACCGCAGGCAGGCCGCGCGTACAGCCTGCTTCTGGGCTAACCTATTAGCCCAGAAGTGATTTTTCCTGCCGGCTGCGTTGACTTGGGGCAGCGAGAAAGGGTAGCTTAAACGGACGCGCCTGTCAGGGCCATCTAAAAAATTGTATAAGCCCATGCAAAAAACTTAATACCAATGCGGGGTTGCGAGGGTGGTGTGCCGGGGCGGCGCGCTGCCCCGGGGTCGTCCTGGTGGCGGCCGTTCCCCAGGGATGTGGCTGATGAGAATAGTGTTATTGGGTCCACCGGGTTCCGGCAAGGGGACCCAGGCCAAGCGGCTGGAGGAGAAATACGGGATTCCACAGATCGCCATCGGCGATCTGCTGCGGGCGGCGGTCGCGGCCGGCACGCCCCTGGGCCGGCAGGCCAAGCTGGCGATGGACGCCGGCCAGCTGGTGTCCGACGAACTGGTATTGGGGATACTCCGCGAACGGCTGCAGCAGAAGGATGCCCGCAAGGGTTTCGTGCTCGACGGTTTTCCGCGCAACATCGGCCAGGCCGAGGCTCTGGATACCATGCTTGCGGAACTCGGCAGGCCGCTGGAGCTGGCCCTGCTGATCGACGTGGACTTCGACATCCTCCTGCAGCGGCTGGTCGGGCGCTATACCTGCCGTTCCTGTGGCTGGACCTGCAACGTCTTCTCGTCGCCTCCGCATGTTGACGGTATCTGCGATGAATGTGGCGGCAATCTGCATCATCGCGCCGATGACAACGAGGAAACCATCGGCAACCGGCTGCGCATCTACGAGACTCAGACGGTGCCGGTGATCGAGTATTACCGGGACCAGGGCAAGCTGAGAACGGTGCAGGGCACGGCACCCGTCGATCAGGTGTTCAAGGCCGTGTGCAAGGTGGTGGATCAGCTCGCGGCCGAACGGCCGGCCCGCCGTAGCAGCCAGGCAGCGCGGGCCATCGCCGCCCAGCGTGCTGCCCAGCGCAGCGAGGCTGAGGCAGCGCCAAAGGAGGCCGCTCCCAAGAAGCCGGCCCCCAAGAAGGCCGCCCCCAAGAAGGCCGCCGCCCCGAAGAAGGCCGCCCCGAAGAAGGCCGCCCCGAAGAAGGCGGCTCCGAAGAAGGCGGCTCCGAAGAAGGCGGCTCCGAAGAAGGCGGCTCCGAAGAAGGCGGCTCCGAAGAAGGCGGCTCCGAAGAAGGCGGCTCCGAAGAAAGCAGCACCCAGGAAGGTAGCGCCCAGGAAGGCCGCCCCGAAGAAGGCCGCCCCGAAGAAGGCCGCCCCGAAGAAGGCCGCCCCGAAGAAGGCCGCCCCGAAGAAGGCCGCCCCGAAGAAGGCCGCCCCGAAGAAGGCCGCCCCGAAGAAGGCCGCCCCGAAGAAGGCCGCCCCGAAGAAGGCGGCTCCGAAGAAAGCATCACCCAGGAAGGTAGCGCCCAGGAAGGCCATTCCCAAAAAGGCGGCCCGCAAGAAGTAGGGTGTGCACCGCGCACCATGTCCGGCCTCATGGCGGGCGATGCCCGCCCGATCGCGGCCTGGAGGCCGCTCCTACAGGAGGTTCCGCCTTGCCCCGTAGGAGCGGCGTCCACGCCGCGATTGCCGACACGGCGGCAGAGAATCTGCTCTTGACGCTACAGCCCGCACCAGCCAGGAAGTTTCCGTGTTTTTCCGTGTTTTTCCGTGGATTCCGTGGCCATCGTCGTTTCCGTCAACGGCAGATGATGCCCGCCCGATCGCGGCCGGGAGGCCGCTCCTACAATATTTTCCGTGGATTCCGTGGCCATCGGCCTTTTCGTGGGTTTCGCGGGTTTCGTGGCCATCCTCGATTCCGCCTGCCGAGGCCACGACGGTTGATGCCCCCGATCGCGGCCTGGAGCCCGCTCCTACAACAAGAGATCCCGCCATGCCCCGTAGGAGCGGCGTCCACGCCGCGATTGGCCCGTTGCGGTCTACCGACCGCTGAATCAGTGCCGCCGGCGCTGGAGGAAACGGTCGACCCAGCGATCGATGGCGCCGAACAGCCGCTCGCCGAGTCGGTTGTACCAGGGGCGCTGGTGCCAGGGGCGGCGCCGGATCTCCTCGCTGTCCGCCACGTCCTGTTCCAGCATGCGCATCACCTCCGCGGTGAAGGCCGGATGGCGGATCTCCTGGTTGGCCTCCAGGTTCCAGCGCAGGTTCCAGCGATCGAGGTTGCTTGAACCAATCGACACCCAGTCGTCGCAGACGGCGACCTTCTGATGCAGGAAGCGTGGCTGGTATTCGAAGATGCGCACACCCGCATCGAGCAGCTGGCTGTAGAAGCGGCGCCCGGCCAGGCGGACCGCCGGATGGTCGGTGTAACGTCCCGGCAGCAGCAGGCGCACGTCGACGCCGCGCCGCGCGGCGCGCTTCAGGGCCTGGCGCAGCTTGCGGCTGGGCACGAAATAGGCGGTGGCGATCCAGATGTGCTGACGGGCGTGACGGCAGTGGTAGTGCAGTGACCGCTTGATTTCCGCGCGGTGCATGTCGATGGAGATCACGGTGCGACCGGGCATGTCGGCGGGGTCAGGTGCCGGCCGCGGGAGGGCGGGCAAGGGGCGCTCGTCCCAGCGCTGCCAGTTGCGGGCAAACAGCCGGTGCCAGTCCTGGAGGACGGGGCCCCGGATCTCAACCACGGTTTCGCGCCAGGGGCGTGGGTCGCTGGCCGGATCGAATTCGTCGGTAATGCCGAAGCCACCGGTGAAGGCGAGACATCCGTCCACGATCAGCAGCTTGCGGTGGTCACGGAACAGGTTGCGGCGCAGGTCGCCATAGTGCAGGGGGTTGTGGAAGGCCAGCGCGACCCCGGCCTCGGTCAGCCGCTGACGATCCGCCTGGGCCAGGCCGCGGGCACCGAAGTCATCGAGCAGCAGACAGACCTGCAGGCCGCGCCCGGCTGCCCTGCTCAGGGCCTCGACGAAGCGGCCGGCGGTCTGGCCAGATTCGAAGAGGTAGATCTCCAGCAGGATCGAGTCTCGGGCCGAGTCGATGGCCTCCAGCATGACGGGGAAGAAACGGTCGCCATCGGCCAGAAGACGGAAGCGGTTGCCGCGCCGCCAGGGGAAGGACGGGGAAGAGGGGGTGCTGGGCAAGTGCGACCGCGCTCACGGATACCGGATGACATGGCCATTTCACCCCAGAAGCGGGCAGGGTGCAATTCCGTGCACCGCATCGCCACATCATGGCGGGCAATGCCCGCCCCCGATCGCGGCCTGGAGGCCGCTCCTACAATGTTTTCCGTGGATTCCGTGGCCATTAATCTTTTCGTGGGTTTGGTGGGTTTCGTGGCCATCGCCGGTTCCGCCTTGCCCCGTAGGAGCGGCGTCCACGCCGCGATTGCTCGCTGTTAATGGGTGCTCCCGAAGGACAGGTCGAGGGTATAGGCGGGCAGCGGGATGCCGGCGATCTTGCAGGCCTGCTGGACGGGGCCGTGCGGAAACAACTGGTAGAGATAGCGTTTGCCGCCCTGTTTCTTGTAGCGGCCACTCAGCGCCTTGAGGACCAGCCGGGCGCTGCAGCTGTTGCCCTCCGCTTCACAGCGCTGGCGCAGGTAGTGGATGACATCCCAGTGTTCCGGTGTCAGCTCGATGCCTTCCTCGCGGGCGAGCTGGATGGCCAGCTCCTCGTTCCAGGCCTTGGGGTCGTTCGACTGGGGGCGGTGTTCGCCGCTCATGGGTAAGGATGTGTTCATGGTGGACTCCTTGTGTTGGTGTCCGGAAGGGGAGGCAGGATGCCAGCCCTCTGTGAACCACTATAGTCCTGTTGACGGAAAATACCAGAGTAGATTACTCGGGTATAAATGGGGGATTGACGGACTGCCGATCGAGCGGGACCGGAAAAGCCGTTATCATGGCTCGCTGATCCCCGTGCCGGAGGATGCGTGACGGCCCTGTTCCAGACCCTGCTCCAGATCTGCCTGCTGCGTGCCGGCCCACAGCGGCTGCCGGCCTCCGGCCTGCTGCTCGGTGCCGGACTCCTGGCCTACCTGCTGCTCGACCTGATCAGTGGCCTCGCCTATCTGAGTCTGTCCCGCTCGCTGGGCGCCGCTGTGCTCGATAGCCTCATTCTGGCGGCCTTCGTGCAGCTCTGCCTGCGCCTGGTTGGTCATCCGGAGCGTTTTCTGCAGACCCTGAGCGCAGTGTTCGGCTGCTGGCTGCTGCTCGGCATCCTGGCCCTGCCGCTGACCTTCGCCCTGGCCGCTGCGCCCGAGAATGGTGGGGGTCTGGGTGGCCTGTTGCTGATGCTGCTGGTATTGCTGGTGTGGAGCCTGAGCGTGCTCGGCCACATCCTGCGCCATGCGCTGGAGGTGCCACTGGCAGTGGGGATCGGCATCAGCCTGGGCTATTTCCTGGTCTCGCAGTTCATCCTCGAGGCGCTGTTCCCGGTGTCCTGAGGGGGATGGCCACGTAAGAACATAAAAAATCAGCCACGGAACCCACGGACAACATGAACGTCCTCCGGTGTTTTCCGTGGGTTCCGTGGCCAAGACGTTTTTTCGTGCCTTCCGCGGGTTCCGTGGCTATCATCATGCCTTCGATTGCAGCCTGAATCCGGAGACCATGCGCATCCATATTCTCGGTATCTGCGGCACCTTCATGGGCGGTATCGCCCTGCTGGCCCGGCAGTCCGGCATCGAGGTCGAGGGCTCGGATGCCAATGTCTACCCGCCGATGAGCACCCAGCTGGAGGCGCAGGGCATTGCGCTGCGGGAAGGCTACCGGCCGGAGCATCTCGGTGAGGGGCTCGACGCCGTGGTGATCGGCAATGCCCTGTCGCGCGGCAATCCGGCGGTGGAGCGGGTGCTCGACGCCGGGCTGCCCTATACCTCGGGTCCCCAGTGGCTGGCCGACCACGTGCTGCAGGGCCGCTGGGTGCTGGCCGTGGCCGGGACTCACGGCAAGACATCCACCGCCAGCATGCTGGCCTGGATCCTGGAACATGCCGGCCTCGGCCCGGGCTTCCTGATCGGTGGCGTGCCGGCCAACTTCGGCGTCTCGGCGCGTCTCGGCGAGACGCCCTTCTTCGTGGTCGAGGCCGACGAGTACGACACCGCCTTCTTCGACAAGCGCTCGAAATTCGTCCACTACCGGCCGCGGACCCTGGTGCTGAACAATCTTGAGTTCGATCATGCGGATATCTTCCCGGATCTGGCGGCTATCCAGCGGCAATTTCATCATCTTGTCCGTACCGTGCCCGGTGCCGGACTGATCATCGAGAACGCCAACGACGGGAATATCGCCGAGATGCTGGAGATGGGCTGCTGGACACCCACCGAGACCGTGTCGGTCGGCGAGTTCCCGGCCCAGTGGCAGGTGCGCCGGCTGGCGGAGGACGGCAGCCGCTTCGAGGTCTGGTACGAGGGCACGGCGCAGGGTGCGGTGGAGTGGGGACAGCTTGGTGAACACAACCTGCACAATGCCCTGGCGGCGATCGCCGCGGCCCGCCATGCCGGGGTGCCGGCGGCCGAGGCCTGTGCCGCGCTGTGCGAATACCGTGGCGTGAAGCGGCGCATGGAGCTGCGGGGGCGGGTGCGAGAGGTCGCTGTGTTGGACGATTTTGCCCACCATCCCACGGCCATCGCCACCACCCTGGCCGGCCTGCGCCAGTATACCGGCAGCGGTCGCATCCTCGCCGTGCTGGAGCCGCGTTCCAACACCATGCGCATGGGCGTGCACCAGGGGCAGCTGGCCCCGGCGCTGCGCGAGGCCGACCGGGTCTGGCTGTTCCGGCCGGCGGATCTGGACTGGGACCTGGAGGCCGTGGCCCGTGCCGCCGTCCCTCCGGCCACGGTCAGCGCCGATCTCGATGCCCTGGTGGCCGAGGTGGTGGCCGAGGCACGGCCCGGGGACTCGATACTGGTGATGAGCAACGGCGGCTTCGGTGGCATCCACGAGCGGCTGCTGGCCGCGCTGAAAGGGCATTGATGCAGGAGTGGCCTCCCGGCCGCGATCGGGGGTGGGCATCACCCGCCATTGTCAGGCGGAACCGGCGATGGCCACGAAATCCGCAAAACCCACGAAAAGATTGATGGCCACGGAATCCACGGAAAACATTGTAGGAGCGGCCTCCAGGCCGCGATCGGGATTAACGCCGAATCGCGGCGTGGACGCCGCTCCTACGGGGGCACGGCGGCACGATTTGTCTGTAGGAGCGGCCTCCAGGCCGCGATGGGATGTACCGCGTGAATCGCGGCGTGGACGCCGCTCCTACAGGGTATGGCGGCACGGTTTGTTGTAGGAGCGGCCTCCCGGCCGCGATGGGGTGTACCGCGTGAATCGCGGCGTGGACGCCGCTCCTACGGGGCATGGCGGCACGATTTGTCTGTAGGAGCGGCCTCCAGGCCGCGATGGGATGTACCGCGTGAATCGCGGCGTGGACGCCGCTCCTACGGGGTATGGCGGCACGGTTTGTTGTAGGAGCGGCCTCCCGGCCGCGATGGGGTGTACCGCGTGAATCGCGGCGTGGACGCCGCTCCTACGGGGCATGGCGGCACGATTTATCTGTAGGAGCGGCCTCCAGGCCGCGATGGGATGTACCGCGTGAATCGCGGCGTGGCCGCCGTTCCTACAGCCGCGATCGGGATAGAGGATTGCGCATGACAGAGAAAGTGACAGGCCGGAGCCGGCGTATCGCGCTGGCCATCACCGGGGCTTCCGGCGCCCGCTATGCCCTGCGCCTGCTGGAATGCCTGATCCAGGCCGGCGAGCAGGTCGAGCTGATGCTTTCCGAGCCGGGCCAGGTGGTGCTGGGCATGGAGACCGATCTCGGTCTGCCGGGGCGGCCGGCGGAGATCGAACGGCTGCTTGCTGAGCGGCTGGGTGCAGTCGAAGGCCAGCTGCGCGTCTACGGCGCGCGCCAGTGGACGGCGCCCCTGGCCAGCGGCTCGGGTGCGCCACGGGCGATGGTGGTCTGTCCCTGCACCATGGGTACCCTGTCGGCCATCGCCTGCGGGGCCAGCCGCAGCCTCATCGAGCGGGCCGCGGACGTGGTGCTGAAGGAGGGGCGCAAGCTGGTTCTGGTGCCGCGCGAGACGCCGTTCTCTGCCATCCATCTGGAGAACATGCTCAAGCTGGCCCGCCTCGGGGTGGTGATTCTCGCCGCCAATCCCGGCTTCTACCACCAGCCGCAGACCATCGACGATCTGATCGACTTCGTTGTGGCCCGCATCCTCGATCAGCTCGGCGTGGCGCACAGCGTCGGTGAGCGGTGGGGGGGGTGATGTCAGAATCCAGAATCCAGAATCCAGAATCCAGAATCCAGAATCCAGAATCCAGGAGTCAGGAGCCGTGTCCTTTCAGCGGGACAGTAGCAGGACCTCGCCGGACCAGCCGGGCAGGGCGGCCTCTGGCCGGTGACGGATGACGGCCGTGAAGTCCGTCGGCAGGTCGCGGCGCAGGCTGGCCAGCGGCCGGTCGAAGTCGGGCTCGGTCTGCAGCCAGGTGAGGATCCCGAACAGGTGGCGCGGCGTCACGCGCGAGGCGTTGCCGATCCACAGCGGGGTGCCGTCCTCCAGCCGGGCATGTGCCGACCACAGCCGCACGACCAGCAGTTCCTCGCCCCCCTTTGCCGGTTTCAGCAGGCGTAACCGTTCATAGTGGCCGTCATGGACCTGGGGCAGCAACGGCAGGCTGGCCGCCGCCGGCTGCGGCACCAGCCAGTGCAACAGGTCGCTCCAGCGGGGCAGCGGCGGCGAGCGCCAGCCGCGGGCTGCCAGCTTCTTCTCCAGCCCCTCCAGGCTCCCGGCATACTGCAGGTTCAGGGCATGCCGGCGGGAGTCGGCCAGGTCGAGGCGGTAGGCGGGAAGACGCTGCCAGCCGTCCATTAGCCAGGCGGCGCGAGGCAGTTCCAGGCGGTGGTGCCGCACACGGTAGCGGTCGAGGTCGGTCTCCAGTGTCTGGTGGATGTGCCAGCCGCCGACGCCTCCCAGGGTGAGCAGCAGGATCAGCACCGGGCCGCGCCAGGGCAGGGGTTCCGCCGGGTGGCGGCTGTAGGCGATGCCGAACAGGGCCACGCAGGCCAGCCCCAGCGCTGCGCCGCCGAGCACGTCCGACAGCCAGTGGGCACCGAGATAGAGGCGGGAGAAGGCGATGGGGATGAACGCCAGGGCTGCCAGGGCGTAGGGGATCCAGCGGCGTGGCGGCGGCAGCTCGCGGGCGATGAGCACCGCCAGCAGGCCGAACAGGGTCAGGCTGACGCTGGTGTGGCTGCTGGGGAAGGCGTACTGGCTGAGCCCGTCGTAGAGGGGCAGCGGACGCTCCACCCGGGTGACGAGTTTCAGCAGCCGGGTCAGGGCGGCGGCGCTGGCCAGGGCCGCCAGCCAGTGCCAGGCGGCCCGCCGGTGGCCCCGCAGCAGCAGCCAGCCGAATACCGCCAGTGTGCAGGCCAGCAACACGGATCGGTCGCCCAGTTCGGTGATGGCGGTGAACAGGCGGTCGGCCAGTGGCGTGCGCAATTCCTGCAGGGACTCGAACACCAGCCGGTCGGCGCCGGTCAGCGGCGCTTCCAGCAGGGCCACGAACAGCAGGCTGGCGCCTGCCAGCAGGGCGGCCAGCAGCGCCAGGCCGCGGGCTTCCGGGTGGGCCGGGTCGAGCAGCGAGCCGGCCAGCGGGCGGATCAGCGGGTGGCGCCGGCTCCATGCCAGGCTGCGCCGGATCAGCTCGCTGGCACGGGGCTGGAGCAGGCGGAACAGGGCACGTACCAGCCAGACGCCGAGCAGCAGCGCCGCGAACAGCAGCACCAGCAGCACGGCCAGGCGGCCGGCCACTTCGGCGGCCAGGCTCAGCGAGGCTGCGAAGACCATGCCCGGCACGATATAGGCCGGTGCCCAGAGCAGGGCGGAGAGCAGATTGAAGAACAGGAAGCGTCGCGGAGCCATGTCCAGCATGCCGGCCACCGCCGGCAGGATGGGGCGTACCGGACCCACGAAGCGGGCCAGCAGCACGCTTTTGCCGCCGTGGCGGTGGAAGAAGGCCATGCCGCGGTTGATCAGCCGCGGATAGCGGCGGAACGGCCAGATCACGCGCAACGCCTGGTGGTAGTGGCGGCCCAGCCAGAAACTGATGCCGTCGCCGGCCACCGCGCCGGCCGCGGCCCAGAGCAGGGTCGGCAGCAGCTCCAGCGCCCCGCCGGTGACCAGCGCCCCGATGCCGAACATGACCAGGGCCCCGGGCATGAACAGGCCGACGATGGCCAGGGACTCCAGCGCCGCAGAAAGGAAGACGATCAGCGTCGCCCAGTGCGGGTGCAGCTGGACCCAGTGCAGCAGCTGATCGAACAGCGCCGCCAGCGACTGGCCGAGTTCGGCGAACATGGGGGGATTATAGGGGAGGAGTCAGGGGGCAGAAGCCAGAAGCTGGAAGCTAGAAGATGGTTGGCGGGCAACGCCCGCCATATCGCGGCCTGGAGGCCGCTCCTACCAGGGTGCCGCCATGCTCCGTAGGAGCGGCCTCCAGGCCGCGATCCCCGGCACGCCTTCATCCGGGGCCTGATGCAATATGCGGGCTAGCCGATCTCCGCGAATACCGCCTCTGCTGCCGCCAGGGTCTCGTCGAGGGCCTCGTCGTCATGGGCGGCGGAGACGAAGCCGGCCTCGTAGGCCGAGGGCGCCAGGTAGACGCCGCGTTCCAGCATGCCGTGGAAGAACAGCTTGAAGCGGTCGAGGTCACACTGGCCGACTTGGTAGAAGTTCTCGACCCGTTCGGCCTCGGTGAAGAACAGGCCGAACATGCCGCCGACGCTGTTGGCGGTCATGGCGATGCCGCGGGACCTGGCGCGTTCCACGATGCCGTCGGTGAGGCGGCGGGTCTTCTCGGTCAGCACCTCGTAGAAACCGGGCTGGCGCACGCCTTCCAGGGTGGCGAGGCCGGCAGCCATGGCCATCGGGTTGCCGGACAGGGTGCCGGCCTGGTAGACGGGGCCGAGCGGCGCGATCTGTTCCATGACCTCCCGCCGGCCGCCGAAGGCGCCGACCGGCAGGCCGCCGCCGACGATCTTGCCCAGGGTGGTGAGGTCGGGGGTGACGCCGTAGACGCCCTGGGCGCAGCCCAGGCCGACGCGGAAGCCGGTCATCACCTCGTCGAAGATCAGCACCGTGCCGTATTGGTCGCAGATCTCGCGCAGCCCCTCCAGGAAGCCGGGCACCGGCGGGATGCAGTTCATGTTGCCCGCCACCGGCTCGACGATGATGGCCGCGACTTGGCCACCGACGTGGGCGAAGGCCTCCCTTACCTGGTCGAGGTTGTTGTATTCCAGGGTGATGGTGTGTTCGGCCAGGGCCACGGGCACGCCCGGCGAGGTGGGCACGCCCAGGGTCAGGGCGCCGGAGCCGGCCTTGACCAGCAGCGAGTCGGAGTGGCCGTGATAGCAGCCCTCGAACTTGACGATCTTGTCGCGGCCAGTGAAGCCGCGAGCCAGGCGGATGGCGCTCATGGTCGCCTCGGTGCCGGAACTCACCATGCGCACCAGCTCCAGCGAAGGCAGCAGCTCGCACAGCAGGTCGGCCATGCGCGTCTCGATCTCGGTGGGGGCGCCGAAGCCCAGGCCCCTGGCGGCCGTGTCCTGCACGGCCTTCACCACCTCGGGGTGGGCGTGGCCGAGGATCATCGGTCCCCAGGAGGCGACGTAGTCGATGTAGCGCCGGCCGTCGGCGTCCCACAGGTAGGGGCCCTCGCCGCGCTCGAAGAACACCGGCTCGCCGCCGACGCCCTTGAAGGCGCGCACCGGCGAGTTCACGCCACCGGGGATGTGTTGCTGGGCCTGTTGGAAGAGTTCGTGCGATTGGGTCATTTTTCAGAAGCTCGAAGTTAGAAGTTAGAAGCTGGGCGCCGAAAGCCGGGAAGTGGAAGCCGGGAAGGGAACCCTCCAGCTTCCAGCTCCTAGCTTCTGGCTTCTCCAAACATATCCGCAAACCGTTCCGCCGCCGCCTCGATGTCCGGCTGGCCGAAGACGCCGTGCACCACCGCCAGCATGTCCGCGCCGGCAGCGATCAGCTGGCCGCCATTGTCCGGGGTGATGCCGCCGATGGCAACCAGCGGCAGGCCGAGTTCGGCTTTCGCCTCCTGCAGCAGGGCGGGTGATGCCGGCACCGCGTCCGGCTTGGTCCGGGAGGGAAAGAACCGGCCGAAGGCGAGGTAGTCGGCGCCGGCCGCGGCCGCTTGCCGGGCCCGCTGCAGGTCGTCATAGCAGGAGACGCCGATGACGGCCTCTGCGCCGAGACGGCGGCGCGCCGTTTCCAGTGCGCTGTCCTCGCGACCCAGGTGTACGCCATGGGCGCCGCAGGCCGCGGCCAGCTCGACGTCGTCGTTGACCAGGAACAGTGCGCCCTGCGCGCGGCACAGCGTGGCCAGGGCCGTCGCCTCGGCCAGCCGCCGCCCGGCGGCGTCCGACTTGTCGCGGTACTGGACCACCCGCGCGCCGCCGCGGAGGGCCGCGGCCACGGCCGTCGTCAATCGGCCGGGCGGGATGAGCCCGCTGTCGGTGATGGCATAGAGGCCATGGAGTCTGTCGTCAGTCATGCAAGGATCGGCTGTTGTGGTGCGGCCCGTGTGGCGGTTGTCCCCGATCGCGGCCTGGCGACCGCTCCTACAATAAACCGCGCCCCGTAGGAGCGGCGTCCACGCCGCGATTCCGGCGGTACACCCCATCGCGGCCGGGAGGCCGCTCCTACAAACAAATCATGCCGCCGTGCCCCTGTAGGAGCGGCGTCCACGCCGCGATTCCGGCGGTACACCCCATCGCGGCCGGGAGGCCGCTCCTACAAACAAATTATGCCGCCGTACCCCTGTAGGAGCGGCGTCCACGCCGCGATCGGCCCGTGGCGGCGAGCATCCATCCGAGAGGCTCCAGCCCGCACCCGCAAAGGAGGTTTCCGTTTTTTTCCGTGGATTCCGTGGCTATCAATCTTTTCGCGGGTTTCGCGGGTTTCGTGGCCATCGTCGGTTCCGCCTGACGAGGCCACGGCGGGATTCGCCGCCGCTCAGTCTTGGTCCGCCCGGGCCCAGAACAGCCGGTTGGGCAGGGCCTGGCCCATGCCGAGCTGGTAGCCGTGTTTCAGTGCCTCCCAGGTGTATTCCTGGGCCTCGTGCAGGGCGGTGAAGGGTTCCAGGCCCTGGGCCAGCAGGCCGGCGGTGCTGGCCGCCAGGGTGCAGCCGGAGCCGTGGTAGCTCGCCGGCAGGCGTTCCCAGGTGAAGCTCTCCAGCAGCCGGTGATTGCCGTACAGCCGGTTGACCACGTGTTCGGTGTTCTCGTGGGTGCCGGTGATGAGCACGAACTCGCAACCCCGCTCCAGCAGCGACATGGCGCAGGCATCGAGGTTGTCGGCCTCCGGCGAGAGGATGCGGGCCTCGATGCTGTTCGGGGTGAGCACCGTGGCGTGCGGCAGCAGCAGGCTGTCCATCGCCTCCAGGGTCTCGTCGTCAACCAGGCCAGTGCCGGCACCGGTGGCCAGCACCGGATCCAGCACCACGGGAATGTCGGGGTAGTCCTCGAGAATGGCGCTGACGTTCTCGATGATGTCGGCGCTGCCGAGCAGACCGATCTTGATCGCCGCCACCGGCATGTCCTCCAGGACGGCCCGCGCCTGCTCGGCGACCAGCAGCCCGTCCAGCGGCGAGAGACTCTGGATGTCGCGGGTATCCTGCACCGTGAGGCTGGTGATGACCGGCGCGCAGTGGCAGCCGTGGCTGGCCAGGGCCTCGATGTCGGCCTCGATGCCGGCCCCGCCGCTGGGGTCGTTGCCGGAGAGGGCGAGGACGACGGGGACCTTGGAGGGGGCGTGATTCATGTCGGGGAGGCTGCTCGTGTGGGGATGAAGGGGGATTCTACCAGACGCCGCAGCGGCGGATCATTTGTTGTAGACGCGGTTTCCCGGCCGCGGCGGGGATGCCGCCGAATCGCGGCGTGGACGCCGCTCCTACAGGGCACGGCGGCACGATTTGTTTGTAGGAGCGGTCTCCAGGCCGCGATCGAGGGTGGATATCGCCCGCCATCGTCAGGCGGAACCGAGGATAGCCACGAAACCCGCGAAACCCACGAAAAGATGATGGCCACGGAATCCACGGAAAAAACGGAAATCTCCTTTGCGGGTGCGGGCTGGAGCCTCTCGGATGGATGCTCGCCGCCACGGGCCGATCGCGGCGTGGACGCCGCTCCTACGGGGGCATGGCGGCGCGGTTTGTTGTAGGAGCGGCCTCCAGGCCGCGAAACCCTGGAACCACGGCTGTCGCGTTTTACGTTCCCTGCGCCGGCAGGGTGCCCGCCTGTCGCGCCAGCAGGGCCAGACGGGCGGAGGATTCCAGGGAGCAGGTCCATTTGTAGGCCAGATCGAGGGTGTCGCCGCAGGCATAGACGCCGTGTCCGCGGACGATGGTGATGCGCCTGTCCTTGAGGATCTCGGCGACCCGTTGCGGGGCCTCGGCGACGTAGTCCTCGTAGGCGATGTCGGCGATCACCGGCACGGTGCCGAAGTAGGCGTGGCCTTCGAAGTCGACCGGGGTGAAATCCCGCCCGTCCAGGGTCAGGGCGATGCTGCAGGGACCGTGGCTGTGCAGCACCGCGCGGGCGCCGGGATTGGCGCGGTAGACTGCCTGGTGCAGCGGCGTGTCCAGCGAGCCGCCGGCGGGCGGCGGACCCTCGATACGGCCCTGGATCAGGTCTTCGACCCGCAGCCGGTCGGCGCAGGCACCGGTCGGCGTGATCCAGAGGTCGTCCCCGACCCGCACCGAGGCGTTGCCGCTGTGCGAGTCGTTGAGGCCGTAGCGGCGCAGCCAGCGGTAGGTGTCGATCAGCTCCTGGCGGATGTCCATCGGTCTCTCGTGCAGTGGTCGGATCGGCAACCAATGTACGCCATCGGCTGCCGCCTGTCAGCGACTTCCGGGTGTCGAGGACGTGTCATGGACGGGGGTGTATCATGCATGGGCGGGCGCAGGCGATGCGCCGGACAGTCAGTGAGATCAGAGGCAGATTATGCAGGCAACACGAATTCGCGCAGCGGGCTTCACCCTCATCGAGGTGATGGTGGTGGTGGTCATCCTTGGCATCCTGGCGGCCATCGTCGTGCCGCGGGTCATGGACCGTCCCGACGAGGCGCGCATCACCAAGGCACGGCAGGACATCCGGGCGCTGGAATCGGCGCTCAATCTGTACAAGCTCGACAACTACACCTACCCCACCACCGACCAGGGGCTGGAGGCGCTGGTCGAGAAACCCGTCTCCCCCGAGCCGCCGAAGTGGAAGGCCGGCGGCTACATCGACCGTCTGCCCAAGGATCCCTGGGGCCATCCCTACCAGTACCTGAGCCCCGGCGAGCACGGTGCCGTCGACATCTATTCCCTTGGGCCTGACGGCCAGCCGAGCGACGACGACATCGGCAACTGGGATCTCTAGGGCCCGTTAACAGGCCCTGGCAGTTTGGCGATCGTAGCGAGCATGGTGGGGGAGCGAGAACGAATCTTCACGATTTCGAGGCGCATGGTGGGGCTATGCAATGGGAAATCGGGGCGATTCGGGTCGCCCTCCCATCAGCACGGTAGCTCAGCCCTGATGCCACGGACTCCCTCGGCGGCGATGCGTGGCTTCACCCTGCTGGAGCTGCTGGTGGTGGTGGTGATCATCGCCATCATCCTCGGCTTCGTCACCCTCGGCCTCGGTGGCGACCGCCGGGGCGACGCCCTGGCCGATGAGTCGCGCCGCTTCGCCGCCCTGCTGGAACTGGCCAGCGAACAGGCGGTGCTGCGCGGCGAGGAGTGGGGGGTGCGCATCGAGCCGCAGCGCTACGATTTCCTGCGCCTCACCGAGCAGGGCTGGCTGGCGGTGGCGGACGACCCGCTGTGGCGGGTCCGGCCGTTCGCCGGGGGTACCCGGCTGGATCTGGAACTGGAGGGCCGCGAGCTGGCCCTGGCCGAGGCCGAGAGCGAGGAGGATGCGCCCCGTCCCACCCTGTTGCTGCTCTCCAGCGGCGAGATCAGCCCTTTCCTGGCGACCTTCTCCGCGGCCGCCACCGAACAGCGTTTCCGGGTCAGCGGCAACCTGCTCGGCGAGCTGCGCTGGGAGACGCTGGAGGCACCATGAGGGGCTCGTCGCGCCATCGCGGTTTCACCCTGATCGAGGTGCTGGTGGCCCTGGCCGTGCTGGCCGTGGCCCTGGCCGCGGTGGTGCGTGCCGGTGCCGGCTATGCCGCCAACCAGGGCTATCTGCAGCAGCGCAGCTTCGCCCACTGGGTGGCGCGCAACCGGCTGGTCGAGATGCAGCTCGCTGAGCGCTGGCCGCCGACCGGCGAGCGCAGCGACCGGGTGCGCTTCGCCGACCTCGACTGGGTCTGGCGCAGCCGGGTCAGTCCGACCCCGGAAGCCGACATCCGCCGCCTCGAGATCCGCGTCTGGCGCGAGGACGCGGACGAGGACGAGCCGCCGCTCGCCACGCTCACCGGTTTCATGGCCAGGCCCTGATGCGTATGCGCGGCTTCACCCTGCTGGAACTGCTGGTGGCGATGGCCATCTTCGCCCTGCTGGCGATGCTTGCCTATGGCGGCCTGAACAACGTGCTCATGACCCGCGCCGGGGTCGAGGCCCAGGCCGAGGCCCTGAAGCGGCTGCAGCTCGGTTACCGCTGGCTGCAGCGTGACCTGGAACAGGCCGTGCTGCGTCCGGTGCGCGACAGCCTCGGCGACAGCCGGCCGGCACTGCTCGCCGGCGGCAGCTTCGGTACCCTGCTGGCGCTGACCCGCGAGGGCTGGTCCAATCCGGCCGGCCAGCCGCGCAGCCACCTGCAGCGCGTCGTCTACCGGCTGGAGGAGGACCGCCTGCTGCGCGCCTACTGGCCGGCGCTGGACCGGGCGCCGGGCGCCGAGCCGCTGGAAGCGGTGCTGCTGGAGGGCGTGAGCCGGGTCGAGCTGCGCTTTCTCGATCCGGCGGGTGAATGGCGGCCGCAGTGGCCGCCGGCCAACCAGCAGGGCGAGGCCGGCCTGCCGCGGGCCGTGGAGCTGATCGTGGAGACCGACGCATGGGGGGCGCTGCGATGGCTGTTCCGGCTGCCGGACTGAACCGCCAGCGCGGCGTGGCCCTGCTCACCGCCGTGCTGGTGGTGGCGCTGGCCACGGTGGCCGCGGTTGGCATGGCCAGCCGCCAGCAGCTCGACATCCGGCGCAGCGCCAACCTGCTGCAGGCCGACCAGGCGCTGGCCTATGCGCTGGGCGTGGAGGACTGGGCGCGGGTGGTGCTGCGCCGCGACCGGGAGGAGAACCGGGTCGACCACCTCGGCGAGGACTGGGCGCGGCGGCTGATGCCGCTCGCCGTGGAGGGCGGGATGCTGACCGGTTTCGTCGAGGACCAGCAGGGGCGCTTCAATCTCAACAACCTGCTGGTCGATGGCCGGCCCAGCGAACCCGACCTGGCCCAGTTCCGGCGGCTGCTGGAGCAGCTGGATCTCGATCCGGGCCTGGCCCTGGCGTTGCTCGACTGGATGGATGCGGATCTGGAGCCGCGCTTCCCCGGCGGGGCGGAGGACGATCTCTACCTGCTGCGCACCCCGCCCTACCGCGCTGCCAACCGCCATCTGGTCAGCCCCTCCGAACTGCGCCTGGTGGCGGGGTTCGATGCCGCCGTGGTGAGCCGTCTGGCCCCCTATGTCACCGCCCTCCCGGCTCGTACCCCGATCAATGTCAACACGGCCCCTGCCCTGGTGCTGCAATCCCTGCATCCGGCGCTGACCCCGGCGGATGCCGAGCAGCTGGTCGAGGGTCGCGGCGACGAGGGCTACGCATCGGTCGATGCCTTCCTGCGCCAGGAGGTGTTCGCCGGCCGCACGCTGGACGCCGGCCGGCTGGCCGTTTCCAGCCAGTACTTCCTGCTCCGGGCCGAGGTGCAGCTGGGTACCGCCCGCCGCCGCCTTGAGAGCCTGCTGCAGCGCGATGCCAAGGGCCTGCGCTGCCTGCTGCGCAGCCGCGGGGACTGGTGAGGCCGGGGGCTTTCCGGTAAGGTCGGCAGCCAGACGCGGCTGCGACAAACGACGAATACCAAGAGGACCGATAACAAGGCCGCTGGTTCGATCTCGAGGTGGGGAGGGTATGACTGACACATTGCTGATCCGGCTCGCCGCCGATCCCGGCGCCGAGGTGGACTATGCCCTGATCGGTGGCGACGGCCGCCTGCTTTCGCCGCCGCAGCCCGCCCCGCTGGCGCAGCTCGCCGCCCAGGCCAGCGGTCGGCGGACCCTGGTGCTGGTGCCGGGCGATGCCGTGCTGCTGACCCGGGCCCGGGTGCCCACCCAGAGCAGTGCCCGGCTGCGCCGTGCCGTGCCCTATGCCCTGGAGGAGCAGCTCGCCGAGGACGTCGAGCGGCTGCATTTCGCCATCGGGCCGCGCGACGCCGAGGGCCGGGTGGCGGTGGCGGTGGTTTCCCGCGAACGGATGGACGATTGGCGCGATCGGCTGGCCGCAGCCGGTATCGAGCCCGATGCCCTCTATCCCGAGACCCTGTTGCTCGAGCCGCCGGCCGATGGCTGGTCGCTGCTGGTGGAGAACGCGCGTTGCCTGCTGCGCGGGCACGATGCCCAGGGCCTGGCCTGTGACCTGGACATGCTGGCCGCCATGGCCACCCTGTTGACGGGCGAGGCGGGCTCGCGCCTCGCTGTGCGCCTCTACCGTCCGGCCCGCGGTGCCCCGGCGGAACTGCCGGCCGTGATCGAGGTGCGCGAGACGCGGGACTGCAACACCACCCTGGAGTGCCTGGCCGCCGGTCTCGGCCAGGCGGATCTCATCGACCTGCAGCAGGGCGACTACGACCGTCGCGAACGCCTCGGCCAGTTGTGGCGGCCCTGGCGGGCCGTCGCCCTGCTGGCCCTGGCGCTGGCGGTGACCGGGCTGGCGGAGCTGGGCCTGCGCTACCAGCGGCTGCAGGCCGAGCAGGCCGAGCTGCGCGCCGAGCAGGAACAGATCTATCGCGACACCTTCCCCCGGGCGCGGCGGGTGGTGAAGCCCGTGGTGCAGATGCGCCAACAGCTGGAGGCCCTGCGCCGCAGCCAGGGGCAGGCCGCCGACAGCGGTTTCCTGACCCTGCTGGCGACGACCGGCGAGGTGCTGAAAGCCAGTCCCGGCGTGCGGCTGGAGGGCGCCGGCTTCCGGGACGGACGGCTCGACCTCAAGCTCAGCGCACCCGACCTGCAGCGGCTGGACCGCCTCAAGCAGCAATTGGCGGCGCGCGGCCTGCGGGTCGAGATCGCCAGCGCCACGGCCGGTGACGGCCGGGTGCAGGGCCAGCTGCGGATCCAGGGAGGCAGGGCATGAAGGAGTGGTTCCTGGGGCGCAGTCCCCGTGAACAGCAGGCGCTGGTGATCGGCACCGGTCTGCTGCTGATCCTGCTCGGCTGGGCCCTGCTCTGGCAGCCCTTGGCCGACCGCGTCCAGCGCCTGGAGGCGCAGCTTGCCGAACAACGCCAGCAACAGGCCTGGATGCGCCAGGCCGCGGCCGAGGTCAAGCGCCTGCGGCAGGCCGGGGGCGGGCGGACGGTCACCGGTCTTGGTGGCCGCTCGCTGCTGGCGGTGGTCGACCAGTCGGCGCGCAGCGCCGGTCTCGGTACCGGCCTCAAGCGGGTCGAGCCCGAGGGCAGCGGGCGGGTCCGGCTGCGGCTGGAGGACGTGCCCTTCGATGCCCTGGTGCGCTGGCTGGCGCAGGCCGGTCGGCAGTTCGGTATCCGCGTCCATGCCATCAGCGTGGAACGCGCCAAGGCGGCGGGGCGGGTCGATGTCCGCCTGACCCTGGACGCCGGCGCTTCATGAGACGCCTGCTGCGCCGCCTGTTGCCGGCGTTCCTGCTCTACCTTCTGTTCCTGCTGGCGACCCTGCCGGCCCGGCAGTTGCTGCCGCTGCTGCCCGAGTGGCTGCATCTCGCTGAGGTGACGGGCAGCGTCTGGGCGGGCAGTGCCGCGCAGTGGCAGGCCGGCAGTCTGCGCGGCGGGCCGTTGCTCTGGTCGCTGCGGCCGCTGGCGTTGCTCGGCGGGCGCCTCGAATATGACCTGGCAATCCAGATGCCCGGTGGCAGCGCAAGGGCGCGCCTCGGGCACGGATTGGCCGGCGATGGCTATCTGCGGGATCTGGCATGGACCCAGGATGCGGCCGGATTGCCGGCGCTGCCCTGGGGCGGGGTGCGCCTTGGCGGGGAGCTGCGGCTGGATGTCGAGCTGGCCGAGTTCGAGGCCGGTTGGCCGCTGCAGCTCGACGGTCGACTGCGCTGGCAAGACGCGGCGCTGCGCGCGCCGCTGCAGCTGGCGCTTGGCAACCTCCAGGCGCGGCTGGACGTCGATCCCCAGCGGCGGCTGCGCGCCCGTATCCAGGACGACGGCGGCCCGCTGGAGGTGGTGGGCAGTGCCTGGTTGGCGCCCGACCATGGTTACGGCATCGACCTGCAACTGCGCGCGCGCCCCGGCGCCGATGCCGGCCTGGTCGACACCCTCGGCCTGCTCGGCCGCCCCGATGCCGCCGGCCGCCACCGCCTCGAGCGCCAGGGACGGTTCCAGTGGTAGAGGCGGCATTGCCCGCCGTGGGGAAATCGCGGCCTGGAGCCCGCTCCTACAAAAAATCGCGCCGCCATGCCCCGTAGGAGCGGCCTCCAGGCCGCTCCTACGATGCTTTACGTGGATTCCGTGGCCATCGACCGTTTCGTGGGTTTCGTGGCCATCGTCGGTTCCGCCTGACGACGGTGGTAATCCCATCGCGGCCTGGCGACCGCTCCTACAAAAAATTGTGCCGCCAGGCCCCGTAGGAGCGGCCTCCAGGCCGCGATGGCAATCCCCCGAGGCAGGGTTGCCATCGCCTGCTATACTTGCGCCTCCGCCTAGCCCGTGCACGCATCCATGGCCAAGAGCAGAAAGAAGAAGGTTCGCCTCACGCCCGAGACCAAGTGCAGCCATTGCCCGGGCACCAAGTGCTGCACCTACATCACCCAGAAGATCCCGGGACCGCGCTCTCGGGACGATTTCGATCATTTGCTGTGGCAGCTCGCCCACCGCGACGTGCAGGCCTACCGGGACAGCAGCGGCTGGTACCTGTTGATCAACAGCCCCTGCCGCTTTCTGGAAGCGGACGGGCGCTGTGGCATCTACGCCACGCGGCCTCAACTGTGCCGCGACTATTCCAACGACTACTGCGAGTTCGATGCGCCCGCCGAGGAAGGCTTCGAGCTGTTCTTCGACGGCTACGAGAGCCTGCTCGCCTATTGCCGCCGTCGCTTCCGGCGCTGGGAGCAGCGCTTCGAGTCCCCCTGATCGCGGCCTGGCGACCGCTCCTGCGACAAATCGTGCCGCCGCGCCCCCCGTAGGAGCGGCCTCCCGGCCGCGATTGGGTGGTATCCCTGATCGCGGCCTGGCGACCGCTCCTACGACAAATCGTGCCGCCGCGCCCCCTGTAGGAGCGGCCTCCCGGCCGCGATTGGGTGGTATCCCTGCCGCGGCCTGGCGACCGCTCCTGCGACAAATCGTGCCGCCGCGCCCCCCGTAGGAGCGGCCTCCCGGCCGCGAATGGGTGGTGTCCCTGCCGCGGCCTGGCGACCGCTCCTGCGACAAATCGTGCCGCCGTGCCCCCCGTAGGAGCGGCCTCCCGGCCGCGATTCGCCCGCATCCCTTTCGCGGCCTGGTGACCGCCTGCACACGGCCCGCAGGGTGGAACCATGCGCAGCATGACCGGCTGTGGTGGGTCCAGGGTCCCTGCTATCATGGCCCCATGTTGCCCTGGAACACCATCGATACCGTCCTGCTCGACATGGACGGCACCCTGCTCGACCTGCATTTCGACAACCATTTCTGGCGCGAACACGTGCCGCTGCGCTATGCCGAAAAGCACGGCCTCGAAGCCGAGCATGCCAAGCAGCAGCTCTTTCCGCGTTTCCAGGCCGTGGAAGGGACCATGGAATGGTACTGCGTCGACTACTGGAGCGAGGTGCTGGATCTCGACATCGCCGAGCTGAAGCGCGAGGTCGAGCACCTGATCCAGGTCCATCCGCACGTCACCGACTTTCTCGACCGCGCCCGGGCGCGCGGCAAGCGCATCGTCCTGGTCACCAACGCCCACCAGAAGGCGCTCGATCTGAAGATGCAGAAGACCCGTCTCGGCGGCCACTTCGACCGGCTGATCTGCGCCCACGACTATGGACAGCCGAAGGAGGATCCGAGCTTCTGGGTCTGGCTGAACGAACGTGAACCCTTCGACCGCGAGCGCAGTCTGTTGATCGACGACAGCCTGCCGGTGCTGCGCTCGGCGCGGCAGTACGGCATCCGCCACCTGCTCGCGGTGCGCCGTCCCGATACCCGCGGTCCGGACCGGGACACGGATGATTTCGAGGCCATCGACGGCTTCGAGGAGCTGCTGGCCGGGCTATAGGACCCGTCCGCTGCCGTCAGGCGGAATTGGCGATAGCCACGAAATCCACGAAACCCACGAAAAGGTCGATGGCCACGGAATCCACGGAAAACATTGTAGGAGCGGCCTCCAGGCCGCGATCGAAGGGCGGGCATCGTCCACCGTCGTCGGGCGGAACCGGCGATGGCCACGAAACCCACGAAAAAGATCGATGGCCACGGAATCCACGGAAAACATTGTAGGAGCGGCCTCCAGGCCGCGATCGAGGTGGCATTACCCGCCGTCGTCAGGCGGAACCTACGATGGCCACGAAACCCGCGAAACCCACGAAAAAGATCGATGGCCACGGAATCCACGGAATCCACGGAAAACATTGTAGGAGCGGCCTCCAGGCCGCGATCGAGGTGGCATTACCCGCCGTCGTCAGGCGGAACCTACGATGGCCACGAAACCCGCGAAACCCACGAAAAGATCGATGGCCACGGAATCCACGGAAAGCATTGTAGGAGCGGCCTCCAGGCCGCGATCGGGGGGTATCAACCGAGGCGGCCTCGTCAGGCGGAACCTGGGATGGCCACGAAACCAGCGAAACCCATAAAAAGATCGATGGCCACGGAATCCACGCGCCGCGGCGGTGGCAATCGCGGCCTGGAGACCGCTCCTACGGGTATGGCGGCGAGATTTCTTGTAGGAGCGGCCTCCAGGCCGCGATCGGGGTACGACGGCCACCGCCACGGTTCCGCACGGATTTCGGGTACAATGCCGCGGATGCCCGAACTGCCCCAGATTCTCAGGGTCACGACCCTCGCCCGCAGCCGCCTGTTCGAGATCCAGCAACTGGATCTGCGCTTCTCCAACGGCGTGGAGACGCAGTATGAACGCCTGCGCGGCTCCGGTGCGGGCGCCGTTCTGGTGGTGCCGATGCGGGATGCCGAAACGCTGCTGCTGGTGCGCGAGTACGCCGCTGGCACCGAGCGCTACGAGCTGGGGTTCCCCAAGGGGCGGATCGAGGCCGGCGAGGATCCCCTGGCGACCGCCGACCGCGAGCTGAAGGAGGAGATCGGCTACGGGGCGCGCAAGCTGACGCCGCTGCATTCGGTGACCGTGGCCCCCGGCTATTTCGGCCACCTCACCCATCTGGTGCTGGCCGAGGATCTGTACGAGGAAAGACAACCGGGCGATGAGCCCGAGGACATGGAGATCGTCTCCTGGCCGCTCGCCGAGCTGGATGCGCTGCTGGCGCGGGACGACTTCACCGAGGCGCGCAGTATCGCCGCGCTGTTTCTGGTGCGAGAGAGGATGAAGAACAATGACTGAAACAAAGGATCCCTGCGAGTTGCTGGACGGTGCCAAGGCGCTGGCCGTGGAGGCGGGCCGGAAGATCCTGGAGATCTACGAATCCGACGACTTCGGTGTCGAGGAGAAGGCCGACGAGTCGCCCCTGACCAAGGCCGACATGGCGGCCCACCGGGCCATCGTCGCCGGCCTGGCCAAGCTGACCCCGGACATCCCGGTGCTGTCCGAGGAGTCGGCCAGCATCCCTTTCAGCGAGCGTGCCGGCTGGGACTGGTACTGGCTGATTGATCCGCTCGACGGCACCAAGGAATTCATCAAGCGCAACGGCGAGTTCACGGTCAACATCGCCCTGATCCACGGCCACCGGCCGGTGCTGGGGGTGGTCCATGTGCCGGTGCAGGATCTGACCTATTATGCCTGCGAGGGCGGCGGCGCCTACAAGCAGCAGGACGACCAGCCGCCGCAGCGGATCCGGGTGCGGCCACTCGGCGACGGGCCGGTGATCGTCGCCGGCTCGCGCTCGCACCGCGGCGATTCCCTGAACCGCTTCCTGGAACGGCTCGGCGAGCACGAGATCATCAGCATGGGCAGCGCGCTCAAGCTGTGCCTGGTCGCGGAGGGCCGGGCCGACGTCTATCCGCGCCTGGGACCGACCTCGGAGTGGGACACGGCCGCCGCGCAGTGCGTGGTGGAGGAGGCCGGCGGCAAGGTCACCGGCCTGGACATGGAACCGCTGCCCTACAACACCAAGGATTCGCTGCTCAACCCGCATTTCCTGGTGTTCGGCGACGCCAGCCGGGACTGGTCGCAGTATCTCTAGGCTATCGCGGCCTGGGGACCGCTCCTACACAATGAATCGCGCCGTCATGCCCTGTCTGTAGGAGCGGCGTCCACGCCGCGATTGCCGCCGTGGCGGCGCGAGGATTCCGTGGCCATCAATCTTTTCGTGGATTTCGCGGGTTTCGTGGCCATCGCCGATTCCGCCTGAGAATGGCGGTTGATGCACCTTGATCGCGGCCTGGAGGCCGCTCCTACAAAAAATCGTGCCGCCAGGCCCTGTCTGTAGGAGCGGCGTCCACGCCGCGATTGCCGCCGTGGCGGCGCGAGGATTCCGTGGCCATCGACCTTTTCGTGGATTTCGCGGGTTTCGTGGCCATCGCCGATTCCGCCTGAGAATGGCGGTTGATGCACCTTGATCGCGGCCTGGAGGCCGCTCCTACGCTACTGCCGGCGGGTACCAGCCGCGGCTCAGCCAGCGGGCGGCGAAGGCGAACAGCAGGGCGCCGCTGGCATCGGCCAGCACGTCCAGGGGGTCGGTGACCCGGCCGGGGACGAAGCCCTGGTGCCATTCGTCCGACAGGCCGTAGAGCACGGCGAGCAGGGCGGCGAGCAGGGCCTGGCGGCGGCTGAAGCCGGTCCGGTGCGGTGCCAGGCTGAACAGGTACAGCGCCCCCAGCAGGCCATAGGCGATGGCGTGGTAGAGCTTGTCCTCGCCAGGAAAGTCGAGCGGCATGGAGACGCTGCTCTGGGCGGAGAGCTGGTAGAGAACGATCATCCAGGCCAGGGCCAGGACTGCGCTCAGCGGCCGGACCAGATGGAAGAGCAGCGCGGGCATGCCGGCTTCAGGCGGACTCGGAGTGCCGCGTGGTGGGCGTGGTGCCTTCCGGCTGCAGCAGGGAGAGCAGCTTGGCGACCAGCTTGTTGCCGAAGCCGGGTTCCCTGCCCTCCAGACTGGCCCGGGTGAGCTGGCTGTCGTTGAACAGCACCGGGATGTTCCAGTCGCCGATCAGGTCGCAGAGGGCGCCGGTGCATGCCTCGTTGTCGTCATCCATGTCGATCAGCAGCAGGTCGATGCCGGCCGGATCGAGCTGTTCGCCGGCCAGCGCGTCCAGCGCCAGTTCGGCGGCGACCTCGATGCGGTAGGGGGCGACCAGTTCGCGCAGGTGGCGGCGCAGCTCGGCGGATTCGCCCGCCAGGGCGATGCGCAGCGGCTGTTCCGGCAGCAGTGCCGGATCGGGGCCTTCGGCGGCACACCCTTCGCCCTGCGGCGCCGGCCTGTCGGTCTTGCTCAGGGCGCCGGCCCGGGGCAGGCTCTCGCCGTCCGGCAGCGGGCTGGCCGTCTCCTCCCCGGCCGCGGCCGGGTCGTCGGGCGGCAGTTCGTTCAGCGGATCCGCTGCCGGGAAGATGCCACCGGCCTGTTTCTCCAGCGCCACCTCGTTCATCAGCGCGGCGTCGATGCGTTCGCGCTGCTCGGCGAAACCGTAGACCAGTGCCAGGTCGCAGAGCAGGTTGACCAGCCGCGGCGTGCCGCCGCTGTAATGATGGACCACCTGGCAGGCGCCCTCGGTGAACAGCGCCGGCGAGCCGCCGGCGACCTCCAGCCGGTGGCGGATCAGGCCGCGGGTGTCCTCGGCGGTGAGCGGGGTGAGCTGGTAGTCGACGGCGATGCGCTGGGCGAACTGGGTCAGCTCGGGGCGGCGCAGGGTGGCACGCAGTTCCTCCTGGCCGACCAGGATCACCTGCAGCACCTGGTCCTTGTCGGCATTGACGTTGGACAGCATGCGCAGCTCCTCCAGCGTCTCCGGCGACATGTTCTGCGCCTCGTCGACGATCAGCACGGTGCGCCGGCCGCGGGCGTATTCATCGATCATGAAGTCGACGAAGGCCTGGTACATCTCCACCTTGTCCTTGCCGGCATGTTCCAGGTCGAAGGCGAGCAGGATCCACTGCAGCAGCTCGCCGAAGGACTGGTGGGTGTTGGAGATCAGGCCGACCGTGGTGTCCTGCGCCATGTTGTTGAGCAGATGGCGGATCAGGGTGGTCTTGCCGGTGCCGATGCCGCCGCTGATGACGGTGAAGCCGGCCTGGTTGGCCAGGCCGTATTCGAGCATGGTGAAGGCCATGCGGTGCTTCTTGCTGAAATAGAGAAAAGCCGGATCGGGCAGCAGCGAGAAGGGCTTCTCTTTCAGACCATAGAAGGCTTCATACATGGCTGTGGGTCGGTTGCCCGGGCTCAGGCCGCGACGCTGCCGGACTTGTTGAGCACGGTGCCGAGCACGTTGGTGCTCTCCAGCAGATCGACGGCGCGCTGTGCCTGTTCGGCCTGGGTCTTGCCCTCTTCCAGTACCAGCAGGGCGGCATCGACATAGGGCGAGAAGGCCAGGGCATCGGCCGTCGACAGCACCGGCGGCAGGTCGAAGATGACGAAGCGTTCCGGGTAGCGGTGTTTTAGTTCGTCGACCAGCTTGACCATCTTCGGTGAATTCAGCAGCTCAGCCGAGTTGTGCACCGGACGGCCGGCCGGCAACAGCACCAGGTTGTCCAGCCCTTCCGGATGCAGCAGCAACTCGGGTAGTTCGGCATCGTCGATCAGGTAGTCGCTGAGGCCGGCGCCGGCCTGCAGGCCGAGCTGCTCGTGGATGCTGGGATGGCGCAGGTTGGCATCGACCAGCAACACGGTGTGGCTGACCTCGCGCGCCAGGCTGATGGCCAGGTTGATGGCGGTCAGCGTCTTGCCCTCGTCCTCGCCGGGGCTGGTCACCGCCAGCACGTTCCAGCCGTTCTCCTTCATCCGCTGCAGCACCTGGGTGCTGAGCATCTTGTAGGCGTCGGCGAAGGGACTGTCCTCGACAGCGGTGAGGATGCGGTTCTTCTTCATGATCTCCGGGGACACCGGCGTGACCCGCGTCTGGGTGTAGCTGATGTCGGCGGTGCCGGCCGGACGGGCGGCCTGGCCCTGCGGGGCGGTGGAGCCTGTGCCTGCCTCACCCCGTTCCTTGCGGGCCTTTTCCAGCGCGACCTTGATGCGTTCCATAACAAAAAACCTCTGTAGCGATCCCGATTGTCACCGGCGGCAGCGTTGCCTGTCCGGCAGGATATCGATGCAATGTGGCTGAAGCTTTAATTCCGTTCCTGTAATGCCTGTTTCATCGCGGCGTGGACGCCGCTCCTACCATAAAATTGAGCCGCGTTTTGTAGGAGCGGCGTCCACGCCGCGATCAGCCGCGGGTGGCGTCCAGGCCATCTGGCGGGTGATAGCCACCTCGATCGCGGCCTGGAGGCCGCTCCTACAACAAAATTGAGCCCCGTTTTGTAGGAGCGGCGTCCACGCCGCGATCAGCCACCGGTGGTGGCCAGACCCTCCGGCGGTTGATACCACCTCGATCGCGGCCTGGAGGCCGCTCCTACAACAAAATTTAGCCGCCATGCCCTGTTTTGTAGGAGCGGCGTCCACGCCGCGATCAGCCGCTGGCGGTGGCCAGGTCCTCCGGCGGGTGATACCCACCTCGATCGCGGCCTGGAGGCCGCTCCTACAACAAAATTGAGCCCCGTTTTGTAGGAGCGGCGTCCGCGCCGCGATCAGCCGCTGGCGGTGGCCAGGCCCTCCGGCGGTTGATGCCCACCTCGATCGCGGCCTGGAGGCCGCTCCTACAACAAAATTGAGCGCTGTTTTGTAGGAGCGGCGTCCACGCCGCGATCAGCCGCCGGTGGTGGCCAGGCCCTCCGGCGGTTGATGCCACCTCGATCGCGGCCTGGAGGCCGCTCCTAACGGTAAATCGTGCCGCCAGGCTGCGATTGCCGTCAACCCACCAGATCCATGCCGGTGAGGATGCTGACCTTGCGCAGCGCCCGGAACCAGAGCACGTCCAGCGGCGTGAACAGGAAATGCACCAGCAGTACCGCCGCGATCAGCAGCACCGCCGTGCCGCCGATCAGACGCCACTTGTGGGCGCGGCGCCGTCGCCGCTCCTGGTCGCTTTCCAGATAGGGGATGACCGCCAGCGGCAGGGCGTGCAGCGCGTTGGCCACGCCCTTGCTGCCGCGGATCGAGCTGTCCATGGCCTCGCCGACCGCGGCCATGCCCAGACTGCCGCCCAGCGCCAGCACGAAGCTGAGGAAGACGATCGCCGGCCGGTTGGGCTTGATCGGCTCCTCCGGCAGCGCCGGCGGGTCGATCAGGGTGAAGCGCTCGCCCTTGCTCTCCTGCTCCAACTGCTGGGCGACGCGGGCCTGCATCTCCTTGGCCTTGAGTTCACGGTGTTTGGCGATGGCGTTCTCCAGTTCCCGCTGCAGCGCCGCATAACGTCTCTCGACCTGGGGTGTTTCCACCAGCCGCTTCTCGTACTCGGCCATCTTGAGTTCGAGCTGACGGCGTTTGTCGGCCAGGCTGCGCATCTCATTTTCGGTCTGTTCCAGTTGTGCCTTCATGCTGATATAGGCGGGATTGTCCGGAGCGCGCTGGCTGCTGTCGCTCGCCGGGGTGTCTTTCAGCTTGGCCTGCAGGGCGGCAATGGCCTTCTTCAGCTTGACCACGTCGGGATGCTCGGCGGCATATTTCTTCTGCAGGGTTGCCAGTTCGGTGTGCAGCGAATCGAGTTGTTTCTCCAGCTCGTCGCGATCAACCGTGGTGCCGGTTTCCTGCTCCAGGCCCTCGATCTCGCGCTTGAGGCGGATCACGTCCGGGTGATCGGGCGAGTAGCGGGCGCTGAGGCTGATGTATTCCGTGCGCAGGGCCTTGAGCCGGGCGTCGGGGCTCATGTTGATGTCGTTGCCGTGGGGTTCGAGCTGCTCGAGCTGCGCCTGCAGATAGATCTTGCGGTCCTCCAGGGCACGGAGCTGATTGCCGATGTCGGCGATCTCCCGTTCCGCCCGGTCCATGAGCTGGGTGTTGAGCTGGGTCAGCTCCGGCAGCCGGTTGACGTTCTGTTCCTTGAATTCGGCGAGCTGACTTTCGAGTTGATCGATCTGGGCGTTCAGACGGTTGGCCTCATCGGAGAGGAACTTGAAGGTTTCACTGGCCTTGGTGCTGCGCTCCTTGAGGTTCTCGTTCAGGTAGAGGGTGGTGAGTTCGCTGGCAACCTTCTGGACTTTCTGGGGGTTTTCGCCGTTGTAGGCGATGGAGAAGGCGATGGTGGCCGGCATCGGCCGGCCGGTGCGTGGGTCGATGACCTCGGCGCTGACCATCTCGACTTCGATGTCGTCTCGCATGCGCTCAAGGATTTGTTCGGTGGTTTCCCGTTGCTGCTCGTCCTCGTACAAACCGTATTTTTCGATGATGCCCATCAGATTGGCGCGGGTCATGACCCGCTGGCTGATGCTCTGGATGCGTTGGGTGGCGTAACTGGTGACCGTTGACTGCACCAGTTCCTGGGGCACCTCCTGTTCCTCGATCAGGATGGTGGCCGAGGAGCGGTAGGTCGGCGGCCAGAGCAGGGCCGCGGCGACGCCGAGGGTGAAAATGGCCAGAAAAACGCCCGCGATCATGCCGCGCCGGCGGCGGAAGGCGTCGAGGTAATCAGAGAGGTCTTTGATCTGTTCTTCCATGGGGTTCGATACCACTGTGCCGTGAATACCACTAGATCTTCGGCAACACGCTGTTTTACTTGAGGAGAAATCGTATCGCGTCAGAAAGGCCTGACGGACGATCGTATAATTATCGTGAAACGGCCATTTTAGGCCAGGCATAGACCAGTGTCACGGTCAGGGTGTTGCCGGTGGCGCTGTCCAGCTGGCTTTCGTAGCTCTGCTTGCGGAACCGATAGCTGGTTTTCAGGCGCCAGTCGCGGTCGATCCGCCAGGTGAGACGGGGCTGGAATTCCAGATACTTGCGGTTCAGGTTGCCGATTTCGCTGTCCGTGGCGCTGGTGCGGTACCAGCCCAGCTTGGCTGAGAGGGTGAGTTTCTCCGACAGCCGCCTCTCGGCGGAGAGGCTGAGGCGGTCGCGGACGATCAGGCCGTTGGTGGCGCTGGGCGAGACCGACCGGGTGGCGGAAGCCGACAGCGAGCCGGTCTCGAACCCGTATGCCGTCTGGAGGGTGAACACGGAACCGGTACTGCTGTTGCTGCGGCTTTCCGTCTGTACCGTGAAGGCCAGTGGCGCCAGGGTCACCGGGTCGACGCAGGGGCCGAACAGCAGGGACAGGGGGGAGCTGCGCAGATCCAGGCCGGGGCAGACCAGCAGCCCGACCCGGGTCGTGGTGCGCGTGCGCCGGGCGCCGGCCAGGGCGGAGGCGGACCAGCGTTCACTGAATTCGTGGCTGGCGCCGACCTGAACCTGGGTGGTATCGGAACGCACCGTGTTGCTGCCGTTTTCGTAGCGGGTCTGGCTCAGATTGCCCGTGACCGATGTCTTCGCCGACCAGCGCTGGTTGTACTCCAGGGTCAGGCCCTGGTAGTCGTAGTCGCTGAAATAGGTGTTCTGGTTGTTTTCGTAGCGGATCTGGCTGATGGAGTAGCTGGCCTTGAGCTGGCGGGTCGGATCGAGCATGTAGGACCAGGCGGGGTTCAGGGAACGGCTGGTGCGGCGGATCCGTTCATAGACGATGCCGCTTTCCTCCAGCTCGCTGTCCAGGGTGGTGTCGCGGGTATAGCGGGCGCCCAGGTCCCAGCGGCTGCGCTCGGTGCGGTAATAGGAAGCCAGGTCGAGAAAACTGTCGTTGGTGTCCAGCTCGTCCTTGTCAAAGCGCCTGAAATCGAAGCCGACAGTGCCCTTGACCTGGCTGACCGCCGTCGTGCGCAGAAAGGCCAGTTCCGGTTTCAGTGCGTACTCGGTTGCCGAGATCTCATTGCTCGTGCGCATCCGCAGGTTGTCATCGTAACGCAGCCGGGCCGAGACCATGGGGTCGAGGGCCCATTCGGCGGAGAAACAAGGCGGCGCCAGTGAGCCAAGCAAGACAAGGGTAATCGCTGTGAGGGATTTGGGCATGGTTATCATTTTTTGAGAATCCAGAATCCAGAATCCAGAATCCAGAATCCAGAATCCAGAATCCAGAATCCAGAATCCAGAATCCAGAATCCAGAATCCAGAATTCAGAATTCAGAATTCAGAATCCAGAATCCAGAATCCAGAATTCAGAATTCAGAATTCAGAATTCAGGAGGCAGAAATTGATGTCTGAATTGAGCGCGTATAGGCATCCAACAGTTTGCTGACCTCTTCCAGTTGTTTGTTTGGTAATCCCTCGTCCCAGTAGCCCAGATCCCTGGATAGCAACGTATAATAACGGCATTCTTCCAGCGAGCCCTGGGCGATATTCAAGAAACGAAGTTTGTCTTTCGTGCCGGTTTTCTTGAAACCCTCGGCGATATTGGCAGGTACGGAAATGGCCGCACGCCTGAATTGTGAAGTCAAACCATAGAGTTCATGCTTTGGAAATCCGGCGCTGTGCCGATAGACATCCAGCACCCAACGATGTGCCTTCTGCCAGACGATCAAATCCTGAAACGATCTTGACGGCTTCCTTGCCATCGCCATCCTCCTTATTCTGACTCCTGAATTCTGAATTCTCCAAGCTTTTACGGTACCACCACCACATCCCCCGCCTGCAGAATGATGTTCTGTTCCAGGTTGCGCCCCTTCTCGATGTCGCCGTATTCGAAGGGGATGGCGGACAGCTTGCCATCCGCCTGCCGGCGCAGGATCTTGATCTTGTTCACGGCCGCGTAGGGCGTCATGCCGCCGGCCATGGCCAGCGCCTGGACCACGTCCATATAGCGGTTCATGGGGAACTCGCCCGGCCGGTTCACCTTGCCGATGACATAGACCTTGTTACCCAGCAGTTGGCGGATCTCCACGGTTACGACGGGGTCGGGAATGAAGCGTTCCAGGCGCTTGCTGATCTCGGCCTGGATTGCGGGGACCGTCTTGCCGGCCGCCTCGATCTCGTCGACCAGCGGAAAGGACAGGGCGCCGTCGGGACGGACGACGACCTCACGTTGCAGGCCTTCTTCCTTCCAGACCGAGATGGCGAGGACGTCACCGGGCTGGATGGCGTAGCCCGCTTTGTCCTGGGAAGGGGCGGTGGCGTCAGCCAGTGCGCTGGCGGAAACAAACAGCGCGCCGATGAGCAAGGCGCAAATACGTAAGGTGAATGACATGCGGTGTTCCTGCCGGTGAATCATGGTGGATGGTCCTGTAACTGCCTGAATTTGTTGTTTTTGGCGCGGTCTGTTGGCTAAGGATTGAAACAGAAGCGCCAGAATCCGTCAACACGCAATCGGCCGATGAGGCGCATACTGTAGAAGCAGGTATTGTTCATCAATGTAGGAGCGGCCTCCCGGCCGCGATGAGGAATCCCGCCCAATCGCGGCGTGGACGCCGCTCCTACAGGGGGCACGGTGCCACGATTGATCGTAGGAGCGGCCTCCCGGCCGCGATCAGGAATCCCGCCCCAATCGCGGCGTGGACGCCGCTCCTACGGGGTGCATGGCTGCACGATCGATCGTAGGAGCGGCCTCCCGGCCGCGATTGGGAATCCCGCCAAAATCGCGGCGTGGACGCCGCTCCTACGGGGGCATGGCTGCACGATCGATCGTAGGAGCGGCCTCCCGGCCGCGATCGGGTACCCCGCCAAAATCGCGGCGTGGACGCCGCTCCTACAGGGGGCGCTGCGCCACGATTGATTGTAGGAGCGGCCTCCCGGCCGCGATCAGCCGCGATCAGCCGCGATCGAGGCAGGGAGCGCCGCCCGCCGCGAATGTTCCGGCACATCCGGCAGCCCATAAAAAACGCGGCCCGAAGGCCGCGTTGAATACTGCTTGATGGATGCCCTGGCTTATACCTTGCTCCGCTTCAGGCCAAGAAGGGCCAGCAGCCCGCCGAGCAACCACCATTCCCCATGCTGCAGCGGGTCCACCGGCGCCTTGGCAATACTGCAGCCACTGGTGCTGCTGGACAGGTCTGCGGTTGCCGCTGCGGCATTGGCAACGGCAATTGTGCCCGGGTCGCTGATGATGCCGTTGGTGGCGTCACCATCTGCGTCGTTGGCATCGCCATCGCGCATGGTAAGTCTCAGGCAGTCATCGCCCTCGGTCAGGCCAGATGTATAGGTGGCGCCAACGCAGTTGCCGCCGTTGGTGGAGCTGTCAGCGCTGGCGATGCTGTTATTAGCGTCTTCAGTGAAGGTTACCCAACCGGAGGCCGAGGTGTATTTGCGGTAGACCGCATCGGAGGGGATGGCGACACCGAGGGGGAGTATGACCGATTCCGAGCAGCCGGCGCTGCCGCAGTTGATCTTGAAGTCGAAGACGCTGCCCACTGATGTGTAACCGTCATCGGTGGGGAGTGTCGAGGTGGCATGGTAATTGTTTACCGCGCTGCCACCAAAGTCGCCGCTGGCCAGGGTGCCGGTGCCAACCACGGTAACACTGCCGGGTACCGAGAGGGTGCCTTCCATGTACAGGCTGTAGGGTACACCGCCGAAACCCGAGACATCACCCACTGGTACATGGGCATCGTAAGTCAGCTTGAAATACACGCCATCAGCACAGGCTGTCTTGGTGGTGAAGGCGCTGTCCGAATAACAGGTCAGGGTTGCAATGCCTGTATCCGTGGAGAAGTTGGCGGTATCACCGCCCATGTTGATGTCTTCGATGCCGTTCCAGTCCACGGCCCAGCCGGTCATCCCCAGCGTGGCATTGCCGGCACCATCGTCCGACAACACTGTGACGGCGCTGGTGGTATTGTGCATGCCGCTGTTGCCAAAGAAGTTCCAGGCATAGTCGATGGTGGTGGTCTCGGAACCGGTTGGCAGGCCACTGTGGCTCTGGCCGACCGTTTCCTGGGTCTGACCGATGATGAGGCCAGCATTGATGATGATCGGTGTTCTCTCGCTGTCGGAGACGCTGCCGTTGCCGTCGCTGTCCATGGAGAACCAGCTTCCGGTGGTGGTGGTGACGCTGTACAGGCAGTCAGTGACATTGTTGACATAGGTGCCGCCAAGGACGCATTGCTTGGCACCGCTGGTGAACTGCAGCACGCTGCCGCTGGTCAGGGCAGCCTGGGCTGCCGGGGTTGCAAGGCCGCCGAGCAGCAGGCCGATGGCGCTGGCGAGCGCCGCGTTTCTCGTGTTGGTATGAATCAGCATTCTGTTTCTCCTCCGCCAAATTCTTTATAGATATGTTCCGAGGGCATCAAGCCCCGATGTCCCGGGGCGGCTGGCATGCAGGCCTCAGAAATAATAGGCATAGCTGGCGCCTACCGAGTTCTGGTACATCTCGATCTCGCCCTGGGTGCCGATATAGGTAGGCCCCTTCTGTTTGAATTTGAAGGCGTGGACATACGAGAAGCTGACCTCACTGTTGTTGCTGGGCCGGTAGCTTGCGCCGAGGGTGAGGTGATGCTGGGTCGTTGCCGGAGCTACGATATTGAACAGCACGGCACCTTCTTTTTCTGGGATGGGGCTCTTGGCATAGTTCCAGCCTGCGCGGAAGCTCCACTCCTTGCTGTAGTCGTAATTGATGCCCAGCTTGTAGGCAGTCTGGTTTTCCCAGCCAAAGCCGAGGCCCTTGTCGTTACCCAGGGCATAAGTGTCGCGGTCGCCATTGATGAACGGTGAACCACCGCCCGTGGTCACCGGGCCGGGGTTGCTGACCGCTGGGATCTGGGAATAGAAGATGCGCGTGATGTCCATGGCCACGGTCAGCTTCTTGTTGACCTTGTAGGCGGCGCCGAAGCCGAGGATTGGCGGGGTGTCGAAGTTGCCCTGTTCGGCGAACAGATCCTTGTATTTCTCGAACTTGGTCATGTAGACCTTGGACGAGGCGCTGGCGCCGAGGGTCAGTTTCTTTTTCATGAATTTGCCCAGCCAGCCGATGCGCACCCCCGCGCCGTAGGCCCAGTCGTTGCCGCGTGCCGGCAGCGGCAACTGATCCTTGGTGAACTGGGCGAACTGGTCCAGACCAAAGGCGCGGAAGGTCTGCACGCTCATGATCAGCGAGGCGCCGATGCTGTGGTTCTTGGAGGCGCGGAAGGCGATGGTGGGGTTCATCTGCATCACCATCAGGTTGACGCCCAGGGTCTTGTTGGGATCCTTGCCAGCGTCGGTCAGGTTGTACAGGTTGCGGTTGTAACGGCTGCCGCCGCCGCCGGCGCCCACGGCCGAGAAGCCGAAGCTCAGCTTGCGGTTGAAGCGCATGGCGCCACCCATGTTGGGGATCAGGAAGGTGTTGGCGCGGCTGGGTTCCCATTCGATATCGCCGGTATGACTCACGATGGAGGCGTTGGCCATGGGCCTGAAATAGTCGGCGCCTACGTCGATGCGGGTGTTGAAGGCGCGGATCGCGGCCGGATTGACTGCGCCGGCCAGCGAATCCTGCGGGAAGGCGATGGCGGCGCCACCCACGCCGCGGGCCTTGGTCCCGAAGCCGATCATGAACATGCCGTTGGTGGCAAAGCTGGCGGTTGGGGTGGCGGTGCCCGCCACCAGCATCGCGGCCAGCAGGGGTTTGACTGCATGCTTCATAAGGGTACTCCTCCGTTCGTGCGTTTGTGTTTTTTTGGCGGTTGGTGCGACAGCGCCGTATCCGTCGTATCCCTGGCCAGCCGCTCGTTCCTGCATGGCATCTTTGCCGGGACGACCGCATTGTGTTCTTGTCAAGGAATCAGCGGTGCATGCAGAGCGCGCTACGCAGTGAGACCGCGTTGGTATCCCGGTCCTGCATTTTGCTATGGGCCTGGCTGCGGCTGCCTGATGCAGAATGCGGGAATGTTGGCGAGTGGTTTTGGCTTTGTCAAGGTCGACCGGTCAGCGGCGGGTCGGCTTCGGTGCCAGATTCATTCCGGGGGCTCGGTCCCGTAAACGGACAGCATGATAGGTGGAGGGTGAGGGCCCGTCATGTGTTCAGTGGGAGAGCCGTCGCGGGGCTGTTTCGAAGGTCAGGGTGGAAGAAAGGCCGACGGGTTCACAAGAGAGCTGCAATCGCGGCGTGGACGCCGCTCCTACAGGGGGCATGGCGGCACGATTGATTGTAGGAGCGGCCTCCAGGCCGCGACAGGGGTACCACCAATCGCGGCGCGGCCGCCGCTCCTACGTGGGGCATGGCGGCACGATTGATTGTAGGAGCGGCCTCCAGGTCGCGACAGGAGTGCCATCCAATCGCGGCGTGGCCGCCGCACCTACAGGGGCATGGCGGCACGATTTGGCTGTAGGAGCGGCCTCCAGGCCGCGACAGGAGTACCACCCAATCGCGGCGTGACCGCCGCTCCTACGGAGGGCATGGCGGCACGGTTTGGCTGTAGGAGCGGCCTCCAGGCCGCGATCAGGAATCCCGCCCCAATCGCGGCTTGGCCGCCTCCCCCGCAGGGGCTTCCGCGGGCGACCGGCCAAGCCGCCTTGCCAGCTCCGTCTTGAGAATCGAACCCCTGGCGCAATATCCGGGTGAGGCGGCGCCTGTCAGGGTGTCGGAATTCTTTATTTTCGCTAGTTGCCCCGGATTATTGCACAGAATGCTTGCAACCACATGATATTTAAATAATTTATTATGAAGCGGGGGCGGAGTCGCCGACGGCGTGGATGCCGGAATATTTTACAATTCGTTGTGCGCGGCTTCCTGGCGCAGGGTCCGGGTTTCTGCCAACTACCGGTAATGAAAGGAATTTGTCTCTCCTGGCACGGGGGTTGCAGAGAACCGGGGGCGCATCCGTGTCATGGCTCGAACACTCAAACGCGGCCGGCAGGATGCATAACAACATGTTCAACTCAAGACTTTCCTGTTTGGAGGAGTTCCAAGATGACGATGAACAAGACTCTGATGGCTTCCGCAGTCGCCCTGGCCATGGGTGCCGGCGTGAGCATGGGCGCCCAGGCGGCCACCCTCAACTTCACTGCCGGCGCCAAGGCTTGTGTGCTGGGTGTAGACACAACCACCGCCACTGGCTGTCTGTACGATGTGACCACGACCAACGGTTCCTGGTTCTCCATGGACGCTGATGGCTCCGGCAGTGTTTCCGATTCCGAAAAGACGCCTATTGCGCCCTTCAACGGCGTGATCGTCGACGGCGTGACCACCCAGGCCGCCAGCGATTCCCACTCGGGTGAGCCGGACGGCAGCGAAAACCCGGACATCGACGACCCCTGGTCGTTCTTCGGCAACACCGGCATGCACCAGACCACCTCGCCCATCTCCGTGGTCTCCAATGACGGCGCCGGCACGGTTGAGCTGGACTTCACCGGCTGGGACGTGACCTGGAACGGCATTGCTTCCATTCCCATGGGTGGCGATACTGCCAACTTCGCTAGCGACACCGGTATCGCCGTGATGACCTGCGGTGTCGATTGCGGCGACGGCGACACCTTCGTGCTGGACTATGCTGCCCACGTGCCGCTGGGTGATGCCTCCGGTTTCGGTGGCGTGGCCTACGCGCTGCACCTGGAAGGCACCATCTCCGGCACCCTGCCCGCGGTGTCCGCGGTGCCTGTCCCGGCCGCGGTCTGGCTGTTCGGCTCCGGCCTGGTCGGCCTGGTCGGCGTGGCCCGGCGCAAGAAGTCGGCCTGATGGCTTGATCGTCGCCCTTTCCCGGTGAGATGAGAGGAATCCGCCGATGACTGAATCGCGGAGACCATCGCCGAGCGGGAGAGCAAGCGACACTGCCTGACTGAAGGGCGGACGGGCAGGGCCCGCCCGCCCTTCTTTTTCATCGGGTTCTTTTTGCCTGGTTTCCTGACGGGCGGACGCGGACAGGACGCGTTCCGCGACCGGGAGCCGCGTGTGGATAAATAATACCAACAGGCAATCGCATTGCCGGCCCGGCGGCACGAGGGAACGCCGGGGACGATAGGTTAGGAGGAGTCTTCAATGAAAACGACGAACACAAGGGCGGCGCTGCTGATCGGGGTTGCGGGTGCGGCGGTCGCACAGGGCGTGCTGGCTGCGCCGGCGGTGTGGGTCGAGCCGGTTGCAGGCGGCGAGATCCGCTTCTATGACTGGGGCTACAGCGGGCCGCAAGGGCAGACGGCCGCCGAGTTTGCCTACAACACCTTCGATGGCCCGAGGCAGATCCAGCACGTGGTGACCACCGGGCCGGACCGGTTGACGCCGGACGCGCCGCAACTGATCCGCGAGGATCTCAACTACGACACGTTCTACTGGGACGCCAACATGGACTCCCAGGTCAATTTCTACGACTGGGGTTATACCACCGTCGCGGGTTCGACCTTCAACAACATGCAGATCGACGCGGACGGCGATTACTATGTGGCCCGTAACGACATGCAGTTCGCCTGGTACGGCAGCTTCGACTACCAGTACGCGGGCGATCCCGCTGTCGATCCGACCAGCCTCTACGCGGGGACCAGCGACGGGGTGTATGCCACCAACATCCAGTTCCAGCCCTATGCCCTGTCGGACGCCACCGGCTGGTGCGGCTCGGTGACGACCTCCAATCCCGGTTCGCTGGAGGCCATGGCCGGGCAGGTGACCTTCGACTTCGGCTTCGAGGCCTTTCTGCCGACCACGGGCACGGGTGACAATGGCGTCTGGGATCCGGGCGAGGGCTCGATGCAGATCGTGCAGGATTTCGTCATGCGCAGCTACGGCAGCCTGGAAGTGGACGTCAACGGCAGGCTGTATCAGGCCGATGCCGTGGTCAACAACACCAGCCCGCTGGACAGCACCGTGGAACTCGATGCCAATGGCGACCCGGTGCTGATCACGGTGCCGGTGCTGAACCTGGATGGCACGCCCGCCCTTGACGCCAACGGCAATCCGCGCACCATGACGGTGCCCAAGAAGACCGTCGGTGGCGGCGGCGTGGATCAGAATTTCTACAACAAGGTGTCCTTCATGGGAGGGGGCGTGGTGCCCGATGGTGTCTGGGTGCAGCTTGCCGACCCCAATGCGCCGAAGAGCAACGACAACATTCTCGCCGTGCTGGATGCGGCGGATATCGTGGATGCCGATGGAGACGGGGTGGACGACAACAACCCGAACATCATCTGGCACCAGAACAGCTTCGCCGGCTATGGCTTCCTGCTGCGCGCCGATGGCATCCGCATCATCGACGCCATGGACTACAGCCTCTACAGCGACCTGAGCAACGTGCCCTACGTGACCAATGGCGTGGCCTACAACTATGACGAGAACGGCAATCTGACGGCGATCGCCGATCTGAGCGCCGTGCCGGTGCCGGCCGCCGTCTGGTTGTTCGGTTCGGGTCTGCTCGGTCTGGTCGGTGTGGCCCGGCGGAAAGGAAACTGAGGCCCCCTGTGGAATAACAAGAAGGGCCATCGTGAGGAAGATTGCAACAGGGCGGGTGGGCGACCTCCGCCCTGTTGTGCCTTTCAGCGGGAAATTTCCACCTGTTGCTATCAAACAGGGGTGATTCCGGCAGGCGGAAAGGCTACCGATCGAAAAAACACATAATGATTATCATGGAGGAGACGGCAATGATGGAAGCAGGCAGAAAATGGAAAAACTGGGTGCCGGGCGGGCTGTTGCTGGCCTCGACGCTGATGGGCGGGCAGGCCCAGGCGGTCTCGGTGGATATTGCCAGCCTTACCGTGGACAGCTTCAGCCTCGGCGTGACCATCGATGGAGACGGTACCTACGATTGGGGCGGCACCCTGGCCGAGCCGATCCTGATCCAGATGGGGGTCTATCAGGATCCCATCGTGGAGTGGGGTACGTCGGGATCGGGTTCCTATGCCAAGATCTATGCAACGGCGGCCAATGGGGCGCCGCCACCGAACGGGACGGTGGACTTCGATCTCGGCACCATCGACGTTGATTTCACATCGGTCTATGCCAATGCCGAGATCAACGCTTACAGCCTGACGCTCGGCCCGGTCGGCAATCTCTCCGGCAGCAGTACGCCGCCGGACGGTTACACGCTGGACTGGAACTCGACCTGGAACGTTTCGTTGGGCGGTGGTGGAGGCGGAGGCATTCATCCCATGACCGCCAGCATGGATGGCGCTTGGCGGTGCAGCGAATGTGGCTCGAATGGAGGCGATCTGAGCGGGACGGTCAGTCTGGTCTTTTCCGGCACAGTCACCCCGGTGCCGGTGCCCGCTGCGATCTGGTTGTTCGGCTCCGGACTCCTTGGCTTGGCGGGTATGGCCCGCAGAGCCTAGCCCGGATATCGCACCAAGGCGGCGCGCATGATCGGAGTGCAGACTGACATACAAGGCCGGGAGGCTCGCAAATGGTTCCTCACTGCGGGGTACGGTTTGTGCCTATTCGATTGACTCCGGGCATCCTGCCCTCCGCCCTTCGGGCCAGCCTTGCGGCTGTTCAAAATCGCTCCCGGCGATTTTGTCAGGACGCATCTGGCTGCGCATCCCGGCCGATCGCCCTTGAACCATAGCTACGGCTATGCTTCTGCGGGTGATCGACCAAGCTGCTTTGCCAGCTCCGCCCTGAGAATCGAATCCTTGGTGCAATATCCGGGCTAGGGGGCACGGCTTGAAACAGTAGGGTGGGCAACGCCCGCCGCCACTGTTGCAGGGCAAGGAAGGTCCGCCGCCGCCAGCAGCGTAACGATAACAATAAGATAAGGCGACCATGAACCCACGTCAGCTCTGTGCTTGTCTTGCCCTCTGTGCTGTGGGGATGGCGCAGGCGGCGCCGGCAGTGGCCGGCGCGGTGCATACCGACCGCCTGCGCCATCTCGTACAGCGCATGGAACAGGCGCCGCTGGCAGAGCGCCAGCAACAGGTGACCGTCATTCTGGAGACCCGGCTGGACAACGCCATCAGGGGGATGATCGCAGCGGCTGGCGGCAAGCTGCGCTTCAGTTCCCGTGATCGCCACGAAATCCGCCTTCCCACCGGCCGGTTGTCGCGGCTGCTGGCCCGGCTTCCCGCCGGTGCCTTTGTCCGCCTGCCCTGGCCGAGCGAGGCACTGGCGGTGACCAGTCAGGGGGTGGCGCTGACCGGTGCAGGCGACATGCAGGTGCTGGGCACCGATGGGGCGGGTATCAAGGTGGGCATCATCGATCTGGGTTTTTCCAGCTATACCTCCGCCCAGGCCTCCGGCGATCTGCCCGCCAATCTCACCATCACCGACTACACCGGCAATGGCACCGGCGGCACCAATCATGGCACCCAGGTGGCGGAGATCGTCCATGACATGGTGCCAGGAGCGGAGCTCTATCTGGCCCGGGTCGCTACCAGCCTGGAACTGGAACAGGCGGTCAATGACATGATCGCGGCCGGGGTACGGGTCATCAACCATTCGGTGGCCTGGTATGGCGCGGCCTTCTATGATGGCACCGGCTCGATCTGCGCGGTGGCCGACAGCGCCGAGCAGAATGGCGTGCAGTGGATCAATGCGGCCGGCAATTCCCGCAACAAGCACTACCTGGGAACCTTCAGTGACGCCGACGGCGACCTGCGGCACGAGTTTGCAGCGGGCCAGAACTACAACAGTATCGACCTGACGGCGGGCAAGACGCTGACCCTGGTCCTGAACTGGGACGCCTACCCCGCGACGGACGTCGATTACAATCTCTACCTGTATGACGGCGATCCGGATGCCGGCGGTGCCCTGGTGGCGAGTTCCGAGAATCGCCAGGTCGGGAATTCATCCAGCTATCCCTATGAATCGCTGAGCTACACGGCGGCTGTGACGGGTACCCATTATATCGTGGTCACCAAGAACCGCAGTTCCACCGCGGATCTGCCGCTGACGCTCTTTTCGCTGGGCCCGGGCCTGGCGACGAAGACCCGGGCCAGCAGTATCGCGCAGCCGGCGGATTGCTATTCGGTCATAGCGACCGGTGCCGCCGATCTGACGGACGCCGCCGAGGGTTTCAGTTCCGAGGGTCCGAGTACCGATGGCCGGGCCAAGCCGGAAGTGACCGGGCCGGACCGGGTGCAGACCTCACTCAGCAGCAGCTTTGCCGGCACCTCTGCCGCCTCGCCGCATGTGGCCGGGGTGGCTGCGCTGTTGCTGGCGCAGGAGCCGACGCTGACCACGGCGCAGTTGCGAACCCGCCTGATCGACGCCACCCACGACATTGCGGCAGCGGGGTTCGATTACCGGACCGGCTATGGACGGAGCAGCCTGGATGCCGACGGCGACGGCTTCAATCATGACGATGACAACTGTCCCCTGATCGCCAATCCCGGCCAGGAAGACCTGGACGGCGACGGCCTGGGGGATGCCTGTGATCCCGATATCGACGGCGACGGCCTCAACAACAGCGATGAAGCGGCACTCGGCACCGATCCACTCGTGCCCGACACGGACGGCGACGGCCTTGATGATGGCGATGAAGTAAACCAGTACAGCACCAATCCCCTCGATCCGGACACGGATGGCGATGCCCTGACCGACGGCGAGGAGGTGATCACCTATGGCACCGACCCGAACCGTTCCAATACCGGTGATCTGGCGCCCAGTGGCGCACCCGATGGGGCAGTGAACACGGCCGACCTGCTGGTCCTGTTCCGGCTGATCGAGGGGCAGGCCGCACCGACGGCCTACGAACAGACAGTGGGGGATGTGAATTTTGATGGTGTCCTGGATGTCCGGGATGCCTTGTTGCTCAGGCGAACACTGGGATATTGAAAATGAAATATGCTGCCGGTTACCTTGCTGCCTTTTTCCTGCTTCTGCAGGGTTGCACCAGCGTCAACACCTTCCCGACCATTGCCCGCGCCGGTGATACCGTCTCGGTCATGGTGGGCGGCACCGAGAAGGCGCGCAAGGATACCATCGCGGTCACACTGACCGATGTCAATGGCCAGACATGGGATCTGCAGGCCCTGGGGCTGGTGCGCTCGGTGTTCAACCTGCGGCCGGATGGCAGGGCGGTGGGCCTGCATTATTCCGATTACCTGGATACCTATATATCCTGGTCCGAGGGGCACGAGCCGGTGCAGACGGTGCTGGTAGCGAACCTCCCTCCGGATGTGCCCGCGGGTATTGCCTATCTGACGGTCGATGCCGGGGTCGATGACGACAGTTCCGGCGTCACGGCTCCGTTCACCGTTAATCTGGAAATCATCGCTGGCGCGGGTAGTTCTGACGATTTCCTGCGGCAGGATGCGTTTTCCGGTAATGTGCCTGCCGACTTTGCCAGGCTTGAACCCGCACCACATGCAAAGATCAGTTTCGGCATCACGGACGGGGTGGTCATCGGTGCTGCATCACTGGTGGTCGATTTCGACGAAACCGTTGTCAATCCGGCTGACATCAATATATATGTCCCGGAATCGACGGTCCGTGGCTCGGTCGTGGATCCGGGCGCTTTTGGCAAGACGCAGCGCATGGTCTACTGGCGGCAGGATGGGCAGCAGCTCTATATTGATGTGATTGCGCCACAAGGGATCAATCAAGCCTATCTGGCGGTATATATTGTTCATCCGCCGGGTTTGTCAGGAGATCCCGCTTTTTCCATGGCCAGCGCCAGGATCTATGACGTGGATGGCAATGAGATCGTTCATGTGCCAACTTTGGAATATTTCCCATAGTATTTTCCTTGGCAGTGATTCCTCCCATGCCAAGAGGGTCGTGTCTGAATGGATGCCAGGATGGAGTGGTTGATATGGAGAAAAACAGCTAGGGCGTGTTAACACTAATCAGTGCGTCGACAATCAGTGCGAAATGAATGAAGAAGATGAAAACGCAATCCAGTTTGTCGAATCGCGAGAAGATCCGGCGAAAACCCTTCAGCCGACGAAACAGCCGTTCGACCTCGTTGCGTTTCTTGTACATCTCTTTGTCATATTCCCACACGCTCAGCCGATTGTTTTTGGGCGGGACGACAGGAAGCATTTCAAGTTCCAATACCAACTGGCGCGTTTCATCGCCTTCGTAGGCTTTGTCCATAATGACATGCGTCCCCTCCCATCCTTTATTTTCAAGGGTTTTCAGCAGCTTTCTTCCCTCCGGCGCATCACCTGCCTGACCAGGAGAAAGCGAGAACGTCACGGCTGTTCTGGCGTCAGCCGCAACCATGTGAATTTTGGTTGTCCAGCCCGCGCGCGATTTACCAATCGATTGTGGACCGTTTTTTTAATGCGCCCGTTCCATCAGGATGCACTTTGACAGCTGTGCTATCGAGCGATACATGATCCACCTGAATGTTGATGACATCGTTTTCCTGCAGTGCGGCGAACACATGATCCAGGACGCCTTTCTTGGCCCACCGGTTGGCGCGCGTGTAAATCGTATGCCAATTGCCGAACTTTTTCGGTAATCCTCGCCATTTGCAGCCGTGTTCCGCGACATACAAAATGGCATTGAGTACCTGTAAATTGGATATGGAAACGTTACCCCGCTGTTTTGGCAGTAACTTTTCGATGACTTTGAATTCTGCTGATGTAATTTTCATGGATGTAGTATATCAGCATTAGTGTTAACACGCCCTAACAGCCTGCTAACCCGGATATTGCACCAAGGCGGCGCGCATGATCGGAGTGCAGGCTGACACACAAGGCCGGGAGGCTTGCAAATGGCTCCTCACGGGAACGCATCTGGCTTCGCATCCTGGCCGATCCCCCTTGAACCATGGCTAAGGCTATGCTTCCGCGGGCGATCGGCCAACCTGCTTTGCCAGCTTCGCCCTGAGAATCGAATCCTTGGTGCAATATCCGGGCTAAAAGAGAAAGCGTGTTGGGTTTTAATGCCTGCATCGACAGGATGTGAAGCGAATGCAGCGCAATGTGGAATACTGCAGAAGGAAATGCACGTTGCGCATGTGGATTAAACGCCAATACTGGCAAGGAGGAAGGATAAATGAAAAAAAGGTTCTGCAAGTTGCTATGTCAATGGCCATGGGGGGTGCTGCTGTTGGCGCCTGGGCCTTCAATGTGGGGGATGTGCTGTCCTTTGATCCAGGTAGATACGATTGTGTCATTGGTGGCACATACCCCATTTGCGACTACGATGCTTCGGCTGTGACTTCGGGGTCCTATTTTGCAATGGATTTTAACGGGGATGGGAAAATGGACCTCAACGAGCGAACCCCGATTGCCCCTGGTCCTGCTGGCGGAATTATCATCGGCATCCTGCAGCCGGCATCCGGCAGCCATTCAGGATGCCCCGACGGCTCGGAGGTTGCAGGTCTTGATGCGCCATGGTGTTTCTTTGGTAATACCGGAATGCACCAGACGGTCGGCTATCCGGTAATGGATAATGGCGACGGTACCCTGGATTTTAGCGGCTGGGGTGTGACCTGGAATGGTATAGCGCATATTCCACTTGGCGGCGATTCGGCTAACTTTCCCTCGGATACGGGGCGGGCTTTAGTATCCTGTTCCAGTACCCCCTGTGTACAGGGCGAGCCTTTTACGGTGGATTATAGTGCTCATGTGCCTAATGGTGACCCCAGTGGGTTTGGCGGAATTACATACTGGTTGCATCTGGAGCGGGTAGTTGCAGCTCCTAGTGCGACCATCTCGTTGACTGTTGGCGGTGGAGCGGTACAGGAATGCTCGACGGCGGGAGGCTCCTCTGTGGCCGTGACTGCTGCAGCTACCGTGCCTGATGGTGACGCTGTGGATTCTATTGTCTGGTCTGTGGATGGGAGTGTTGTAGCCAGCGGCGCGTCGGTTGAATTGTTCCTGGAATTGGGGACGCATGTTGTCAGTGCCGAGGTGCAAACCATCGGAGGTTTGAGTGCGACAACTGCAACCAGGATTGTCGTTCAGGATACCGTGGCCCCGGATGTTACTGCAGCTTTTATCGACCGCAAGCATAAAACACGGACTGCCAGGGTGGTTCACAGGGGGCGCGTGGAGATTCAGGCGGAAGCCGATGATGTCTGTGATCCAGATCCTGTTATAGAGGCAATAATCGGTGCGGCAGTCGAGGATGGCGATATGCTGCGCGTCGCAAAACGGAAGGGGTGGGTCAGTCTGCAAGCGCAGGGGCTTGATTTAACCGTAAGAGCGTCGGATGCTTCTGGCAACACGGCGACGGCCAAGGCAGTATTGAACATCGCGGAATAGCGTTGTATCTGAAACCGGGCTTGGTAGTTCCAGGCCCGGTTTGTTTTTGGGTAAGAGAATCAGGGTTTGCACCTACCAGACTTCCATGATTTCTTCGAGAGGGAAGTCCAGGCCCGCCAGCTTCCATACGTCACGCACCCTGTATATGGCGTTTTCGGCTTTTTTGATCCAATTTGGATGTCGCCCTTTTTTGTTGAAAACCTTGAAGGGTTCCGCTGAGCCATCGCTTGAAAAGCGAGAATAAAACGCCTGTGCGCTATCAATCATGGAATCACGAGTATAAGCCACCACTTGGTGTTGACGGTTTGTGCATAGGCCGGTTAATGCCAGGTTATAATGATATTGTTCCCAATAACGGAGATACACATCGAAATAATCTTGCCTTAGAAGATCATGGGCGTCGGCTCCTGTAAATGTGTTATCTCTTTGTATGAAGCTCTCGATAGTGCTGCGTACAGCAAATTTGCGATTCTCTGGTAATCCACCCGATTTTTCATAGGTGGATATGCAGCTTGTTGCCGGGTGGCGGATCGTAAGAATATATTCGGTATTCTGGCCGAGGACCTGGTTGAAGAATGCGCCATGATATGCTGCATTGATATCTTTTTTGGGGATTATGGTATGTTGGCCGGGATTCTCTCTGTGGGCAAAGAACAGTTCGACCATGACCAGGTATTCTGCAAGGTAGCGTGCCATGTCGGTGTGCTGGTTATGCCCGCTACCAATATAGAAAGGCCACGCCTTGGGAAAGCCATCATGGGCGATCAGGCCGGGGATACGTTCCGGGTCGTGGCCAAGAGCCATATAAGCCTGCTTGGTCAGGTAGGAGCCACCGCTACGCGGGCAGCCGACAACAAAGATGAATCGGTAGGGCGCAAGGAAGCGCTTCACCATGGCGGTTTCACCGATCAGCAGGGCAACGGTGAGGTTGTAGCTTTTCAGTAGCGCTTCCTTGATGACCGGGTCGGCAAGGTGTTGGCCCTCCAGGCGTCGCAGGCGTTCTTCCACCTGTTGCGCCGAGCCGGGCTTGAGTCGTTCGCTCAATTGGTCGAACCAATTCTCTTTGAACTTCTCTCCCGAGCGGAGCCGGAACAGGAAGTCAATGAAATCCTTGGAAGGTTTGATTTGGGTGTCGGTGAGCTTGATTTCCAGGCCCATGTCGTCCCTCTTTCTCCTTGCTCATAGATAACCGAAAGTCTTGAGGGGGCCCGCGCATATTTTCTCCAGGGCGCGGATCTCCTGTTCGTTCAGGATGTTCCGGTAGGCGCCGACGCGCCGGTTGGATAGCCCCTTTCCCCAGAGGGGCGACAGCCAGGCATTCTTTTCCTTCTCCAGGCTCTTGAAGTCGATGGCCGTTTTGCGCCAGTCGGACCCCGGATCGAAGAGGTTGAGGGCGAGCCCACTGGCTTGGCGGAGCTTGGCAATGACGGGTTCGGGGTCGCGGACCAGATCCTCGTAACGTATCAAGGTGATCCGTGCCTGGTAGTCCTTGTCCTGGTGGGCAAGGGCCGGCATGTAACACTTCATGTAATAGCTGCCGAGCTGTTCCATGTCCCGTGGCAGGGTGGCGCCTTCGGAATCCCCCTTCGCACGCAATCGTTCCCCGACCCGCACGAGCGAGGCGGCGACGTCGCGCGGGTCCCGGACGATGATGAAGAACCGGGCGTCCTCGCCGGCGGCGGCCAGCAGATCGTGCAGGGCCGGAAGGCGCGGCGTCAGTGGCGGATGCTTGAGAACCAGGTGCCTCGTTTCCGGATAGCGGGCGCGGATCTTGTCCAGAAAGCCTTTGAGCCAGGCGGCCGTGAAATCGCGGAGATCCTGGCGCGAGTCGAAATAGTATTTTCCATGCTCATCAAATTTCTGCAGGCCGAAGACATAGGCCTCGACGATGCTGCGCAGATAACTCGCTTCATGGACCAATGGGTTGGTCGTCTCGTCGGAGCATAAAATGTTCTGGAGCAGGGTGGTGCCGGCGCGATTGACTCCGCCTACGAAGAAACAGCTCATGCGTCTTCCTTGTTCAGTCGTTCCAGCAGGGTATCCCGGCGTTCCGCCGGCAGGGCAAGGATCTCGGTCAGGGTTGCCGGGAAGGATGCGATTTCCTCATGGGGCGCCTTCATGTTATGGATCCGATAACCGGCCTCGATGAGGCCGCGGCAGATGGCCTCCGGGGAGATGCCCTTGTGGGGATGCAGATCGATCAGAAGTATGGGGTGTGAATGGCGCAAGGTTTGCCTCGCCCCTTCCAGCACTTGCTGCTCCGCGCCCTCCACGTCGATCTTGATCATGTCGGGCGCCCTGGTTTCAGGATCGGTCAGCAGGCTGTCCAGGGTCCTTGTCTCCACGGTGATGCTGTCTGCGGTGACCTCCCTCCCAGGTACCAGGCTGTGCCAGCCGCTCTTCTGGCCGAGATGGAGGGTAGCCGTGCCATCGGAATCCGCGAGCGCCACCGGGTGCAGGCGCACATGGCCGAAATCATTCAGTGCCATGCTTTTTTCAAACCAAGTGCAGTTTTCCGGCTCGGGCTCGAACGCGAGAACGCGGCCTTCCGGGCCGACAAGAGAGGCGGCCAGCACCGAAAAATCCCCTTTGTTGGCGCCGACATCCAGGAAGGTTTGTCCGGGGGGCAGCAGCTTCCGGACCACGCGCATCTTGTCGGGCTCGTAACGCCCCAGGGCACGGGCCAGCATCATGGGCGATTCCCGCAATCTGAGATAGATGCGGCCGCCCGCCACGGGAAAATCGAGGTAGCGGTCCGGAAAATAGGGTTGCAGGCCGGGGTAGTTTTTCAAGGCCGCGTCCGTGAGCCCCGGGGCCCGGCGGTCGACTTCGCCCGAGCGGGCGAGCCACAGCACCTTCCATGCCTGCAAGGTGGCCTGCGCCAGTTTTCCGTTCTTCCAGGCCGTGAAACAGGCCGGGCACAGCGGGAGCAGATTGGCTGTGTGCCGCACGCCGCGCTGGAAGACTTCGGCGAGGTGGGGGGATGAGGGTTCGAGCGCCGCTCCACACTTCGGGTTACCGCAGCACTCGCCGGCTTCCGTGGAGCCCCCCCTTGCCTCCCCGGCCGATGATTTTGGTGTGGTGCCGGGCATCCTCTTGGCCTGTTTTTCGGTATGATTCTGGGACTCATCATAACAATCCGCCGCCGGTCGGATCAACGCGGCCCGGCGCGGGCGCAAGGGTGCTGTCATGGCCAGAGCCAAGGTTTTGCACAAGAGGGTGGAGGCTTGCCTTGCCAAGGGGCGCCTGGGCGAGGCGGCCAGGCTGCTCGAACAGCTTTGCCGCCAGGAGTCGGCCGACGGCGCCCTCTGGCGCCGGCTCGGCGAGATCCGGCTCGCTCTGGGCAAGCCGGCGGAGGCACTGCAGAGTTTCGGGCGCTGCCTTGCGCTGAAAAAGGACGAGGCATCCGCGCTGGCGGGGGCCGCCGAGGCCTTGTGGAGGCTGGGCAGGCAGGACGAGGCGCGCAGGCATGCCGAGCAGTCGCTCAACCTGGATCCCCGGCAGGGCCGGGCCGCCTTTGTGCTTGGGGAGGTCGCTCGCGAAAAGGGGGGGTTCGACAGCGCCGAGCGCTATTACCGACAGGCGATCCAGACTGGTGCCAAGGAGGGGGGCGTCCATTATCTGCATGGCAACATGCTCAAACTCCAGGGTCGGGTGGACGAGGCGGTAGCCGCCTATGAACAGGCGCTGGCTGCCGATCCGCAGCGGGTGGAGGCTTTCTGGGAACGCCAGCGGCTGCTGCCGGTCATTCTGGATGCCGAAGAAGAGATCGCGCGTTACCGGGAGGACTACCGACAAGGGTTGCGGCGGTTGGAAGAGTCCCTGGACCTGAAAAGCACTTCAGGCCGGCGTGCAGCCCTGCGCGGTGCCCTGAGCAGCACCAACTTTTATCTCCAGTACCAGGGGTGTGACGACTTGCCCCTCCAGGAGCAATACGGCCGCATCCTGGAGAAGGTGGCGGCGGCCAACTTTCCACAATGGGGGGCGGGGCGGGAAATGGCCCCGCGCAAAGGCGGAGGCCGTATCCGTATCGGCTATGCCAGCGCCTTTCTGCGGGCTCACAATGGCGCTGTCTGGCTGCTGGGGTGGTTGCGCCACCGGAACCGTGAGCGGTTCGAAATATATTGTTATCACACCGGCGGCAAGGTCGATGAGAAGACCGAGGAATTCCGCCACCTGAGCGATCACTTCCACCATGTACCGGGGGGCGTGGAGCAGGCCTGTGCCCGGATAGCGGCCGATGAACTCGATATCCTGGTCTATCCGGAGCTGGGCATGGACGCGAAGAGTATGGTCATGGCGGCCATGCGTCTGGCGCCGATCCAGTGCGTGGGCTGGGGGCACCCCATCACCTCCGGGCTGTCCACCATGGATTACTGGCTGTCCAGCGATCTGATGGAACCGGAAAACGGCCAGGAGCACTACAGCGAGCGATTGGTGCGGTTGCCGAATATGGCGAACTGTTATTCCCGTGATCAGCATGACCGTCTGCAATCCAGGGGGGCTTCTAAATCGCGCGCCGATTTCGGTCTGCCCGAGGGTGCGGTGCTCTATTTCTGCAGCCAGTCGTTGTTCAAGTATCTTCCGCAATACGATTGGCTGTGGCCGGAGATCGCCAGGCGGGTGCCCAAGGCCAAGTTCGTTTTTCTGGCCATCTCCAGCGTGCAAGTGGTGAAGCGCTTCATGGCCCGTGTCGAACGGGCGTTCGCGCGGGCAGGGCTTTCGGCCGGGGACTACTGCATCATGCTCAATCGGCAGACGCCGGAAGACTACCTGAACCTGAATCTCCTCATGGACGTCTTCCTTGACAATCCGCCCTGGTCCGGCAACAACACGGGCCTGGCCGCGGTGGATGCCCACCTGCCCATAGTCACATGGCCGACCGGATTCATGCGGGGGCGGCATTCCTGCGCGATCCTGAAAATGATGGGTGTAACCGAGACTATTGCTTCGAGCGGAGAGGAATACGTGGAGATCGCCGCGAGGCTCGGACTGGAACGGGAATGGCGGATGGAAGTGAAGGAGCGGTTCGCTGCTTCTGCGGAGCGGATCTATGAGGACGTGGAGTGTGTTCGCGGTCTGGAAGCCTTCTATGAGGAGGCCGTTTCCGGGCAATCCTGATCCAAAGACTTTCCAAGCGCCTCGATCAAGGGGCCGATGTGGCGGGCGAAACGTTTCCATCTGCCGATAGAGCTCGTATAGAGCGGGCGGCGGACCTGGTCGTAACTGGCGGTGGCAACCGTCCTTTTAGTTTCATGGAAGCGCAGGCAGGCGTCGTTCCATTCCAATTCGCAGAATTCAAGGAGCTTGCGGATGTTGGGTTCGGGGTCCCGGACCAGGGCTTCATATTGCACGTCCAGAACGGGCATGGGCAGGACCGCTTTCCAGTGGGTCATGACTCGTTCATAACCCTTGTAATACGTGGCCAGGTCCTCCAGGCGGTAGGACCAGGGCAGCGCCTCGAAGAAATCGAGGAAGTAGCAGGAGAGGCAGGTATCCAGGGGATCGCGGACGCAGTGAATGACCCGGGCATCGGGGAAGAGCAGGGCGATGAGTCCGAGATACATGAAGTTTCCCGGCATCTTGTCCGTCACATGGCGGGTCGTGGCGTCTTTCTCCTCAAGGAAGGACAGGTAGCGGGCAGCGGCCTTGTCCACCTCGTCTTGTTCCAGGCCGTCGAGGAACAGGGGATAGGGTTGTCCCCGCCGTTCGCCAAGTGCCTTGGCGATCTGCCCTATCTCCGCGAGTTCTCCGGCGCCGAATACTTCGGGGTGGCTGGCAAGGATCTGCTCGACCAGGCTGGTGCCGGAACGGGGCATGCCGACGATGAAGATGGGGCGCCGGGAGCCGTGCCCCGCGCGGGGCGCGCGTTGGAAAAACTCGCGGTCCAGGCATGTGAGAACAGCCCCGGTTTCCCTGTCGAGCGCACCCCGGTCGAAGGCCGGGCTGCGTACTTCGTTGCCTCGCCGGTAGTGTTCGAAGGCGCGGTCGTACTCGCCTTTTTCCTCCAGCAGACGGCCCAGGTTGAAATGAAGATTCTTGAGGCTCGTGTGGCTGAGTCCCGCCGGGGATTCCAGCAAGTCCTCAATGGCCGCGATCGCCTCGTCATGCAGGCCCAAGGGTCTGGCAAGGGCTGCCAACGCCAGGGCCAGGTTCGCGTTCCGGACGCCGGCATCGAGGAGGGGCCTGATTCGTTCATAGGCCTTGTCGGCCTCGCCGGACTGTTCGAGAAGGTTGGCGGCCATGATAGTGGCGTCGAGATGACCGGGTTCTTTCTCCAGGACGCTCGTGCAGCATTGCAGGGCCTCTTTCCTCCGTCCCTGGGTGGTGAGCACCATGGCGAGGTTGATGCGGGCGCGGTGGAAGTCTGGCGCGAGTTCCAGCGCCCGGCGCAAATGTTTCTCCGATTCCGGGGTTTGCCCCAGGGAGGCCAGGCTGATGCCCAGGCGGTGATGACCCTCGGCATGCTCGGGGTGATGTGTCAGCAACTGCCGGTAGCACCGGACCGCCTCGGCGGGCTTGCCCCGGTGTTGGTAGAGATTGCCCAGGTGGTACCAGGCGTCCGGCCAGGAGGGCGATAGTTCGACGGCTTTCCGAAAGGCCGCCTCCGCCTTGTCGAGATTTCCGCTTTGGCGTTCCGCCATGCCGAGCATCAGCCAGGCGGGTGTCAGCGCGGGTTGCAGCCTGGTCGCTTGCCGATAGCTGTCGGCGGCTTCCCTGGAACGCCCGAGTGCCAAAAGGGCGTTCCCGAGATTGGCGTGAATTTCAGCCGACTCGGGTGCCAGCGCGACCGCCTTGCGGAGGCATTTTTCCGCACCCGCCGGGTCGCCCTTGCGTCCGAGCAGCGTGCCCTCGAGGGTCAGGAGACGGGGATCGTTCCGGGAAGGCAGTTGTTGCAGGGTTTCAAGGGCCTCGCGGATCTGGCCTCGTTCCGCCATCTTCTGGATACGGACGATGGTCTTGTCGAAACTGCCTGGTTTCATGGAGTATCGTTCCCGAACAGCTTGGTGCGTTCCCGCTTGTAATAGGGGGTCTCGTGAGTAGTATAGGGCGAGAAACCGAATTGTTATGGGGGTTGTTTGAATGAATCCGGGGGCCTTGATCGCAGAGATCCAGGGGCTTGTCAAGTCCGGGCGGCTCGCCGAAGCCCGGGCTGTCTGCGCGCGGCAGGCGGGTGTCGGGAAGAAGTCGGCGACTTTCCAGCGGCTGTGGGGCGAACTGGAGCGCGCCGCGGGGAACCTGCAGGCCGCTGAGCGCCTGTGCCGGAAAGCTGTCAAGCTCAAGGGCGACGACCCGGAAAATCATTCAGCTCTCGCCATGGTGCTTCATGCCGTGGGTAAATATGCAGCCGCGGAAACCAGTTACCGGCGGGTCCTGAAGTTATGGGCGGATCAGCCGGTCGTCCGGTTCAATCTTGGGGCGGTGTTGCAGGCGCAGGGCCGGGATGATGGGGCCTTGGAGGAATATCTGGCGGCAACCCGTTTGCGGCCGGGTTACGCAAAGGCGCACGCCAACGCCGGGTATTTGCTCAGGCGGGCCGGGCGGTTCGAGGAGGCCCTGGAGCATTACGAGGCGGCGGTGCAGGCAGCCTCCGATATCCCCGAAATCCATTTCAACCTGGGGCTTACGCTGTTCGATCTGGGGAGGGATTCGGAAGCGGAAGCCGCCCATAGAAGGGCGATCGAGCTCAGGCCGGAATATGCCGATCCCTTCAGCGCACTGGGCAACATTTTTCTGGCCAGGGGGGAGTACGATCTGGCCATCGGCAAGTTTCGCAGAGCTCTGGAGATCGACGAAAAACATGCGGATGCGTGCCGGGGAATGGCAGCGGCGTTGCGCGCCCAAAGGAATGACGAGGCGGCAGTCCAGTATCTGCATCGTGCGCTGGAGGCCGAGCCGGGGCATGTCGGTACCCGGCTGGCGCTTGGGTCGGTCTATCTGGCGCTGGGGCAACCCGGGAAGACGAGTGAAATCTGCGAGGGCGTACTGTCCGAAGAGCCCGATAATGAGGATGCCTCAATCATGGCCGCGAATGCCGCCGAGAAGATGGGGCAACCGCAAAAGGCCTGTGAACTGCTCGAACCCTATCTCATAGGCGAAGAGGTGCGAACGGACGCGGCCATTGTTTTTGCCTCGGTCAGCAAGGCTGTCGATCGCCAGGAAGAAGCGGTGGCGGTGCTGGAAAAGGTGCTGGCGCGCGAGGAGGAAATGGATGAGTCGGATCGCGCGCTCGTTTATTTCGCTCTCGGCAGCCAGTTGGACGCGTTGAGGGAGTATGACAGGGCATTTTCGTATTTTAAAAAAGGAAACGAGTTGTCACGGGAGAAATACGATCATCACCACATGGTGGAACAGGTGGATTCCTCGGTCAGGTTTTTTACTCCGGAGGCCATGGCGGGTTTGCCGCGTTCCTCCGTTCGTTCAGACAGGCCGGTGTTCGTGGTCGGTATGCCGCGTTCTGGGACGACGCTGGTGGAACAGATTTTAGGCAGCCATCCTCGCGTGTATCCCGCCGGTGAGCTCGACAATATTCCAGATCTCGTCAGGGCCATGAGGGCCATTGTGTCCAAGGAGCAGGCCTATCCTGCCTGTATCGGCCAGTTGGCGCCGGTGGACATGGACCGGCTTGCAAAAACCTACCTGGATTTCCTGGACGGGATGGCGCCGGATGCGGATCGTGTCGTGGACAAGATGCCGGGCAACTTCATGCATCTGGGGTTGATAGAACTGCTGTTTCCTGATGCGCGTATCATTCATTGTGTCCGGAATCCGCTGGACACCTGCTTGTCGTGCTTTTTCCAGAATTTCCGTGAATTCCATGTGTACACCAACGATCTGGAAGACCTGGGGCGCTATTACCGGGAATACCGGCGTTTGATGGAGCACTGGAAGAATGTGCTGAACGTTCCCATTCTCGATCTGTGCTACGAGGATCTGGTAGAGGATCCTGAACACCACAGCCGCAGGCTGATCGAGTTCTGCGGCCTTGAGTGGGACGACCGTTGCCTGGAATTCCACAAGAGCAAGCGGTTGGCCTGGACAGCGAGCTATCAGCAGGTCCGGCAGCCGATCTACAGAAAATCCAGGCAGCGATGGAAGAACTACGAACGTCACATGGGGTCCTTGATAGAGGCGTTGGGGGGCTGTGTCCGGTTGTAATGGGTATGGCGGCACGGTTTGATGTAGGAGCGGTCACCAGGCCGCGACAGGAACCCCATCGCAATTGCGGCGTGGACGCCGCGCCTACAGGGGTATGGCGGCACGGTTTGACGTAGGAGCAGTCTCCAGGCCGCGACAGGAACCCCGTCGCAATCGCGGCGTGGACGCCGCTCCTACAGGGGATGGCGGAACGGTTTGATGTAGGAGCGGCCTCCCGGCCGCGATCGATGGCGGGCACTGCCCGCCGACCTCGCGGAACAGGGGGCGGCATCTCGTTTTCGGTGTCCACGGGTTCGTGGCTCCCCGGGGATATGCCTCGATCTGGTGCCCTACTTCGGGAAAACGGTGGGGTTCGTGACGGAATCATGGTAATTCCCCGCGTATTGGGGCATAATCCGCACCAATGACGCCGCCGGTCCTTGGTGAATTCAAGGAAACGGTGGCGATCTGCGGCGAATTTTCAGGGAACAGGTGCTAAACCGCCATCATGCGCCAGATACTCGTCTTGAACGGCCCCAATCTGAACCTCCTGGGCGTCCGGGAGCCCGGCCACTATGGCTCCGAGACGCTGGCGGCCATCATGGGCCGCCTCGAGACCCTGGGTGCCGAGTTGGGGGCGGCAGTGAGCGGCTTCCAGTCCAATGCCGAGCACGAACTCGTCGGCCGTATTCAGGCGGCGCGCGAGGAGGCGGTCGAGTTCATCGTCTTCAACCCGGCGGCCTTCACCCATACCAGCGTGGCGCTGCGCGATGCCCTGGCGGCGGTGGAGATCCCCTTCATCGAGCTGCATCTGTCCAACGTGCATGCGCGCGAGGCCTTCCGGCGCCATTCCTATTTTTCCGATATCGCGGTCGGCGTGATCAGCGGGCTCGGGCCGATTGGCTACGAGCTGGCGCTGCGGGCCGCGGTGGATTATTTGTCACGCAGGTGACCGAAACAGAACGGTAAAGGCAGTCATGGACATCCGAAAAGTCAAAAAGCTGATCGAGTTGCTGGAAGAGTCCGGCATCGCCGAGATCGAGATTCACGAGGGCGAGGAGTCGGTGCGCATCAGCCGCTATTCCGCCGCCGCCCCCGCGGCACCGGTGGCCGTCACTGCGCCGCCGCCCCCGCCGCCGGTCGCCGAGGCGCCTGCAGCGGCTCCTGCCGAGGCGCCGAATGAGGAGCTGCCGGCAGGCCACGTGGTGACCTCGCCCATGGTCGGCACCTTCTACCGCGCCCCCTCGCCGGGCGCCTCGCCCTTCGTCGAGGTCGGTCAGCGGGTCAACGTCGGCGACACCCTGTGCATCATCGAGGCGATGAAGATGCTCAACCAGATCGAGGCCGACAAGGCCGGCACCATCGCCGCCATCCTGGTCGAGAACGGCCAGCCGGTGGAGTTCGGCGAGCCGCTGTTTGTTATTGAATAGGTGCATGGCCACGAAACCCACGAAAAGATGATGGCCATGGAATCCACGGAAAAACACGGAAGAATGTTGTTGCTTGTTTCGTGAACCTTGGTGAATATTGCTGGCGGCCTGTCTGACAGGGCGGATATTCGTTTTCATGGAGGAAGACGATGCTGGTGGAGAGGGATCTCACCTATAAGGTGAGAAGTTGTGTGTATGAGGTCTATCGCGTTCTTGGAGCTGGATATCTAGAGAAGGTCTATGAGAAGGCGTTGATCAGAGAGTTTGAGGTTCGCGGTATCCGGGCACAGGCGCAGGTGCCATTAAAGGTGTCATACAAGGGTAGAGAGGTTGGGGAATATTACGTCGATATTCTTGTTGAGGGGCGAATCCTGATCGAGCTGAAGGCGCAGGACAATTTGATGCCGGTGCATGAAGCGCAATTGCTGAATTATCTGAAGGTAAGTGGCCGACAAATCGGTTTGCTGATCAATTTCACATATCCACGTGCTGTCATCAAACGTATGGTGGTCTGACTGATTGGCAGGCGACCCATGACGATATTTGAGTGAATATGAATGCAATGAAGATTTTCCGTGTTTTTCCGTGGATTCCGTGGCCAACATTTTTCCATGGATTCCGTGGCTGTCTCGTGGCGGTAGAAAATGCTGGATAAAGTCGTAATTGCCAACCGCGGCGAGATTGCGCTGCGCATCCTTCGCGCCTGCCGCGAGCTGGATATCCGTACCGTTGCGGTGTATTCCACCGTCGACCGGGATCTCAAGCATGTGCGTCTGGCCGACGAGTCGGTATGCATCGGCCCGCCGCCCTCCGCCGAGAGCTATCTCAACATTCCGGCCCTGATCAGCGCCGCCGAGGTGGCCGACGCCGTGGCCATCCATCCCGGTTACGGCTTCCTGTCGGAGAATGCCGACTTCGCCGAGCAGGTGGAGCTGTCCGGTTTCGTGTTCATCGGTCCGCGGCCGGAGACCATCCGCATGATGGGCGACAAGGTACAGGCCATCCGCGCCATGCAGGAGGCCGGGGTGCCGACCGTGCCCGGCTCCGGCGGGCCGCTGGGTGAAGACCCGGAGACCAATCTGCGCCTGGCCCGGGAGATCGGCTACCCGGTGATCATCAAGGCCGCGGCCGGCGGCGGCGGGCGCGGCATGCGCGTGGTGCATGCCGAGGCCAATCTGCTCAATGCCATCTCCCTGACCCAGGCCGAGGCCGCAGCCGCCTTCGGCAACGGCACGGTGTACATGGAGAAGTACCTGGAGCGGCCGCGTCATGTCGAGTTCCAGGTGCTGGCCGACGGCGAGGGCAACGCCATCCACCTCGGCGAGCGCGACTGTTCCATGCAGCGTCGTCACCAGAAGGTGGTCGAGGAGGCGCCGGCACCGGGCATCACCCCGGAACAGCGCGCCGAGATGGGCGAGCGCTGCGCCGAGGCCTGCCGGCGCATCGGCTACCGCGGTGCCGGCACCTTCGAGTTCCTCTATCAGGACGGCGAGTTCTACTTCATCGAGATGAACACCCGCGTCCAGGTCGAACACCCCGTAACCGAGATGATCACCGGCGTGGACATCGTCAAGGAGCAGCTGCGCATCGCCGCCGGCCAGGGCCTGTCCTACCGCCAGGAGGACATCCGCATCATCGGCCACGCCGTCGAGTGCCGCATCAATGCCGAGGACGCCCGCACCTTCATGCCCTCGCCCGGCACCATCACCCAGTACCACGCCCCCGGCGGACCGGGCATCCGTGTCGATTCCCACATCTACAACGGTTACACGGTGCCGCCGACCTACGATTCCATGATCGGCAAGATCATCGCCCACGGCGAGAGCCGCGAGGTGGCGCTGGCGCGCATGCGCGGCGCCCTGGCCGAAGTGGTCATCGACGGCATCAGGACCAACATCGACCTGCACAAGGACATCTGCGCCGATGCCGCCTTCATCGAGGGCGGCACCGACATCCACTACCTGGAGAAGAAGCTCGGCCTGTAGGCGCGGCGTCCAGGTCAGGGCGGTAATCGCGGCCTGGCGACCGCTCCTACATGGGGCAGAGGTTCCGCCGCCCCCTTGTGTAGGAGCGGCCTCCCGGCCGCGATTGGCAGGCAACCCGGTCGCGGCCTGGTGACCGCGCCTACATGGGGCAGAGGTTCCGCCACACCCCTGTAGGAGCGGCCTCCCGGCCGCGATTTGGCGGCAACCCGGTCGCGGCCTGGCGACCGCTCCTACACGGGGCAGAGATTCCGCCGCACCCCTGTAGGAGCGGCCTCCCGGCCGCGATTGGCGGTCATCCCGGTCGCGGCCTGGCGACCGCGCCTACAGGGGACAGAGGTTCCGCCACACCCCTGTAGGAGCGGCCTCCCGGCCGCGATTGGCGGTCATCCCGGTCGCGGCCTGGCGACCGCGCCTACATGGGACAGAGGTTCCGCCACACCCCTGTAGGAGCGGCCTCCCGGCCGCGATTTGGCGGCAACCCCGATCGCGGTCTGGCGACCGCTCCTACAAGGGGACAGAAGGTTCCGCCACACCCCTGTAGGAGCGGCCTCCCGGCCGCGATTGGCGGTCATCCCGGTCGCGGCCTGGCGACCGCTCCTACAAGGGGACAGAGATTCCGCCACACCCCTGTAGGAGCGGCCTCCCGGCCGCGATACGGCAGGCAACCCGGTCGCGGTCTGGCGGTGGCTCCTGCATAATTGATGTCATCACAACGCACCCTGACCGTCTCCACCCCGCGATTCCCCGACCTCCGAGAACCCCATGCCCTGGATTCAACTCAGCCTCGAAGCCGGTGATCGGGATCCGGATGCCCTCTCCGACCTGTTCGCCGAACTGGGCGCCCTCTCCGTGACCCTGGAGGACGCTGCCGACCAGCCGCTGCTGGAGCCGGCGCCCGGCACCACGCCGCTCTGGTCGCGGACCCGGGTCGTGGCGCTGTTTCCTGACTCGGCTGATACAGCCCTTCTGCGTGGGCAGCTGGCAGAGCGCTGCGGTGAAGCCCTCGCCGCGCGCATCGAACAGACCACCCTCGACGACCGCGACTGGGTGCGCGCCTGGATGGACGGCTTCGAGCCGATGCGCTTCGGCAGGCGCCTCTGGGTCTGCCCGAGTAACGTCGAACCGCCCGAGCCCGACGCCGTCAACCTGCTGCTCGACCCCGGCCTGGCCTTCGGCAGCGGTACCCATCCGACCACCGCGCTCTGCCTGGAATGGCTGGACGCCCATCCGCCACGGGGGCTGGCCGTGCTCGACTATGGCTGTGGCTCCGGCATCCTCGCCATCGCCGCCCTCAAGCTGGGCGCGGCCCGCGCGGTCGGGGTCGACCTCGATCCCCAGGCGCTGATCGCCAGCCGCGACAATGCCGCCCGCAACGGCCTCGAGGGGCACGTCGATGCCCGCCTGCCGGCGGAGCTGCCGGCCGATGAGCCCTTCGACCTGGTGCTCGCCAATATCCTGGCCAACCCGTTGATCGACCTCGCCGCGCACCTTGCCGGTCACCTCCGTCCCGGCGGGCGCCTGGTCCTCTCCGGCATCCTCGCCGAGCAGGCCGCAGAGGTGGCGGAGGCCTATGCCCCCTGGTTCGAGATGGCGTCGCCCGTCGCCCAGGATGGCTGGGTGCGCCTCGAGGGCCGCCGGCGCTGAGCGCCCCTGTGATTTGGCGATACCCCAGATCGCGGCCTGGCGACCGCTCCTACAAGGGGACAGAGGTTCCGCCGCACCCCTGTAGGAGCGGCCTCCCGGCCGCGATTGGCAGGCATCCCGGTCGCGGCCTGGAGACCGCTCCTACATGGGACAGAGGTTCCGCCGCACCCCTGTAGGAGCGGCCTCCCGGCCGCGATATACTCCCCTCACCCCAAGGACGGGGCGGAATACAAGCCGAGGTGCTCCATGGAATGGCAGCTACCGCATGGCCGGAACCTCCGGCGTGGCCGTGTCTCTGAGGCCGGTCGCATCTACCTCCTGACAAGCGTGACGAAAGACCGCGCCCCGCTTTTCAGGGCGATGTCGTTGGCGCGAGCCGTCATTCACGGTCTGCAATATCAGCAGAAACTGGGGCGTGCCGAGTCGCTGGCCTTCGTCGTCATGCCCGACCACCTCCACTGGCTGGCACGGCTTGGCGAAGGTGCCACGCTCGATACTCTGATGGGCTCGCTCAAGTCCTACACGGCGCGCCGGGTCAACGTCCTGCGCCAGAGTCCAGGTCAGCCGGTCTGGCAGCCCGGTTATCACGACCATGCGCTGCGTCAGGAAGAGGATCTTCGCAGCGTTGCGCGATACCTGATTGCCAATCCCCTTCGCGCGGGCCTGGTCAGGCATATTGGGGACTATCCGTTCTGGGATGCGGTGTGGTTGTGAGTCGGTCGCGGCCTGGCGACCGCTCCTACGGGGAACAGAGGTTCCGCCATACCCTTGTGTAGGAGCGGCCTCCCGGCCGCGATTGGCGGGCAATCCCGGTCGCGGCCTGGCGACCGCTCCTACATGGGGACAGAGGTTCCGCCACACCCCTGTAGGAGCGGCCTCCCGGCCGCGATTGGCGGGCAATCCCGGTCGCGGCCTGGTGACCGCTCCTACAAGGGGACAGAGGTTCCGCCACACCCCTGTAGGAGCGGCCTCCCGGCCGCGATTGGCGGGCAATCCGGTCGCGGCCTGGCGACCGCTCCTACATGGGGTCAGAGGTTCCGCCACACCCCTGTAGGAGCGGCCTCCCGGCCGCGATTTGGCGGGCACCCCGGTCGCGGCCTGGTGACCGCTCCTACAAGGGGACAGAAGGTTCCGCCACACCCCTGTAGGAGCGGCCTCCCGGCCGCGATTTGGCGGCAACCCCGATCGCGGTCTGGCGACCGCTCCTACGGGGGGCAGAGGTTCCGCCACGCCCCTGTAGGAGCGGCCTCCCGGCCGCGATTGGCGGGCAATCCCGGTCGCGGCCTGGTGACCGCTCCTACAAGGGGACAGAGGTTCCGCCACACCCCTGTAGGAGCGGCCTCCCGGCCGCGATTTGGCGGGCAACCCGGTCGCGGCCTGGCGACCGCTCCTACGGGACAGAAGGTGCCGCCACCACTATCGCTGCGCCGGGTCACATCCACCGACGCGGCGATTGTGGGATACTAGCCCGCATATTGCACGAAGGCGGCCTTGAATGCGTAATTTATCCGGTATTTATCAAGCAGTGATCACCTATGCGAGCAATTGTGCCCTGTTACAGTTTGTGCCTATTCGAGTTCAGACCAAATCTGGCGTCGCATTTTGCCCGATCGCCCTTGAACCATAGCTACGGCTATGCTTCGGCGGGCGATCGAACAAACTGCTTGGCCAGATTTGCCCTGAAACTCGAATCCTTCGTGCAATATGCGGGCTAGCCCGGTCATGTTCGCCCGTTGTCCCCATTGCCAGACGGTATTCCGCGTCCAGGCCCAGGTGCTGGGGCAGGCGGCGGGCAAGGTGCGCTGTGGCGAATGCGGCCAGGTGTTCGATGCCCTGCAGAGCCTGTTCGATACCGCCGAGGAGGCCTTCGCCGCCGGCCCGGCGGGGGAGGCGGGGGGCGGCCTTGCCGAGGTGCCTGCCGCCCGGCCGCCCGAACCGCCCGGTTTCGACGTCTCGCTGCTGGCGGCGCCGGACGACAGCGATGTGTTCGGGCAGCCGCCAGTGGCCGCCGCGCCCCGGCCGCCGCTGTCCGACGTCCCGGCGGCCCTGCTGGACGATTTCACCGCCGGACCGGCGGCCGCGCGGCGCTGGCCGGCGCGGCTGGCGGTCCTGCTGCTGCTGGCCGGCTTGTTCCTCCAGGGGGTCTATTTCGCACGCGCCTCGCTGGCGCAGGACCCCCTCTGGCGCCCCGCGCTGACCCGGGCCTGTGCCCTGCTCGGCTGTGACCTGCCGCTGCCGCGGGTGCCCGGGGAGATCGAGCTGCTGGAGCGCGAGGTGCGCGACCATCCCCAGGTCGAGGGTGCGCTGCTGATCCGCGCCACCCTGGTCAACCGCGCCGGCTTCATCCAGGCCTATCCGCTGATCGGCCTGCAGCTGTTCGACGTCGGCGGGGTCGAGGTGGCCGGGCGCTGGTTCAGGCCGGAGGCCTATCTGCCGCCCGGCAGCGATCCGCAGGCCGGGCTGGCGCCCGGCGTCCCGCTGTCGATCGCTCTGGAAGTGGTTGATCCGGGGGGCGATGTCATGTCCTTTCAGTTCCAGTTCCGCTGAGGCACGAACTAGCCCTCCTGACAAGCTTTCGCCGCGCTGCCCGAGCGGGTATTATTCGTCGTCCGGTCTTCAGGAGGACCGGCTAACGACAAATCATAATTTCATGCGCATCGGCCCCTTCGAACTGAGCAACAACCTGGTACTGGCCCCCATGGCCGGGGTTACCGACCGCCCGTTCCGCCAGCTGTGCAAGCAGCTCGGGGCCGGCCTCGCCGTGTCCGAGATGGTGTCCTCCAACTCCCTGCTCTGGGGCAGCGAGAAGACCCGGCGGCGGGCCAATCACGAGGGCGAGACCGAGCCCAAGTCGGTGCAGATCGCCGGCGCCGATCCGCAGATGATGGCCGAGGCCGCCCGGCACAACGTCGACCAGGGTGCGCAGATCATCGACATCAACATGGGCTGTCCGGCGAAGAAGGTCTGTAACGTCATGGCCGGTTCGGCGCTGCTGCGGGACGAGGCGCTGGTGGCACGCATCCTGGATGCGGTGGTGGCTGCCGTCGAGGTGCCGGTGACGCTGAAGATCCGCACCGGCTGGGACAAGTCCAGCCGCAATGCGGTGCGCATCGCCGCGATCGCCGAACAGGCCGGTATCCAGGCCCTGGCGGTACATGGGCGTACCCGCGCCTGTGGCTACAAGGGCGAGGCGGAATACGACACCATCCGCGACATCAAGCAGGCGGTGTCCATCCCGGTGATCGCCAACGGTGACATCCGCGATCCGGAGAAGGCCCGTTTCGTGCTCGACTACACCGGCGCCGATGCGGTGATGATCGGCCGCGCCGCGCAGGGCCGGCCCTGGATCTTCCGCGAGATCGATCACTATCTGCGCAGCGGCGAACATCTGCCGGAACCGGATGTGGCGGAGATCCGCGATATCATGCTCGGCCACCTGCACAAGCTGTATGCCTTCTACGGGGAGTACACCGGCGTGCGCATCGCCCGCAAGCACATCTCCTGGTACAGCAAGGGGCAGCGCGGCGGGGCCGTCTTCCGCGACCGGGTCAACCGGGTCGAGACCGTGGCCGAGCAGCTGGCGCTGACCGAGGCCTTCTTCGATGGCCTGGCTGAGGCCGAGGCCAGGGCCGCATGATGAGTGGTTCAGCCGTGGCCAAGATCAAGCCTGCCAAGCAAGAGGAACACGATGCCCGGTCCCTGCGCGAGGCCGTGCAGCACTGCCTGGAACGCTACTTCCTCGACCTCGACGGTCACAGCCCCAGCAGCATCCACCAGATGGTCATCGCCGAGGTCGAGCCGGCCATGCTGGAGACCGTGATGCGCCACGCCGGCGGCAACCAGACCCGCGCCGCCGAGATGCTCGGCATCAACCGCGCCACCCTGCGCAAGAAGCTCAGGCAGTACGGGATCGAACATTGATCGCTACGGAAAACACGGAAATCCAATAGCCACGAAATCCACGAAACCCACGAAAGGTCTTTAGTTATTGGGACCACGCGCGAAGCGCGGGTCCCACAAGCATCAATTTTCTTTCGTGGATTTCGTGGGATTCGTGGCCAATATCAACAGCCCTGTGCCTTCCGTGGCCCTAAACCTCACGATGGAAAAAACATGAACAAGATCGAACGCGCGCTGATCAGCGTTTCCGACAAGACCGGCATCGAAGATTTCGCCCGTGCCCTGCACGCGCGCGGGGTGGAGATCCTTTCCACTGGCGGTACCGCCCGGCTGCTGATGGATGCCGGCATCCCGGTGGTCGAGGTCTCCGACTACACCGGTTTCCCGGAGATGATGGACGGCCGGGTCAAGACCCTGCATCCGAAGATCCACGGCGGCATCCTCGGCCGGCGTGGCATCGATGACGCAGTGATGGCCGAGCACGGCATCCCGCCCATCGACCTGGTGGTGGTCAACCTCTATCCCTTCGAGCAGACCGTGGCCAATCCTGACTGCGACCTGGCGACGGCGATCGAGAACATCGACATCGGCGGGCCGACCCTGCTGCGTGCGGCGGCCAAGAACCATGCCGCAGTGACCGTGCTGGTGGATGCTGCCGACTATGCCGGGGTGCTGGCGGAGATGGAGGCCAACGACGGCGCAGTCGGCGATGCCACCCGCTATGCCCTGGCGGTGAAGACCTTCCAGCACACCGCCCGCTACGACGGCGCCATCTCCAACTACCTTGGCGGGCGCAACCTGGAGGGTGTGGAACCCAGGTTCCCGCAGACCTACAGCCTGCAGTTCCGCCGTGCCCAGGGCATGCGCTATGGCGAGAATCCGCACCAGCAGGCGGCCTTCTACGTGGAGCACCAGCCCGCCGAGGCCTCGATCGCCACCGCCCGCCAGCTGCAGGGCAAGGCGCTGTCCTACAACAACATCGGTGACACCGACGCCGCCCTGGAGTGTGTCAAGCAGTTCGACGAGGGCCCTGCCTGCGTCATCGTCAAGCACGCCAACCCCTGCGGCGTGGCCTATGGCGACAGCCTGCTGGCGGCCTACGACCGGGCCTACCAGACCGATCCCGAGTCCGCCTTCGGCGGCATCATCGCCTTCAACCGTTCGCTCGATGCCGATACCGCGCGGGCCATCATCGACCGCCAGTTCGTGGAGGTGATCATCGCCCCCGCGGTGGATGCGGCGGCCGAGGCGGTGGTGGCGGAAAAGAAGAACGTTCGCCTGCTGGTCTGCGGCGAGTGGCCGGCCGAGGCGGCGCCGCGCATGGACTACAAGCGGGTCAACGGCGGCCTGCTGGTCCAGGATGCCGACCTGGCCCTGCTCCAGGAGACCCGGGTGGTCAGCGCACGGGCCCCCGAGGCCGAGGAGATGCAGGATCTGCTGTTCGCCTGGCGGGTGGCCAAGTTCGTCAAGTCCAACGCCATCGTCTATGCACGGGACGGCCAGACGGTCGGCGTCGGCGCCGGACAGATGAGCCGGGTCAACAGCGCGCGCATCGCCAGCATCAAGGCCGAGCAGGCCGGACTGGAGGTCAAGGGTTCGGTGATGGCCTCGGATGCCTTCTTCCCCTTCCGCGACGGCATCGATGCCGCCGCCGCGGCCGGCATCCGCGCGGTGATCCAGCCCGGCGGCTCGATGCGCGACGAGGAGGTCATCGCCGCCGCCGACGAACACGGCATGGCCATGGTGTTCACCGGCATGCGGCATTTCCGGCATTGACGGGATTTATAGCCACGAAATCCACAAAATCCACGAAAGAGATATCGATGCTGGCGGGATCCGTGTTTCGTGCATGTTCCCAATTCAAAGGCTTTTCGCGGGTTTCGTGGATTTCGTGGCCATCACAAATACGGAGCTGAACGATGAAGGTATTGGTGATCGGCGGTGGCGGGCGTGAACACGCCCTGGCCTGGAAGGCGGCGCAGTCGCCGCAGGTGGAGACGGTCTTTGTCGCGCCGGGCAATGCCGGGACGGCGCGCGAGCCGAAGCTGCAGAACGTCGATATCGGCGCCGAGGACATTCCGGCGTTGTTCCGCTTCGCCGCCGACGAGGCCATCGACCTGACCATAGTCGGCCCCGAGGCGCCGCTGGTGGGGGGCATCGTCGACATCTTCCGCGACGGTGGGCTGCGCATCTTTGGCCCCAGCCGTGACGCCGCCCGGCTGGAGGGCTCCAAGGCCTTCACCAAGGACTTCCTGCGCCGGCACAACATCCCCACCGCGGACTATGCCGTGTTCACCGAAATCAACGAGGCGATCCGCTACATCCACGACCGGGGGGCGCCGATCGTGGTCAAGGCCGACGGCCTGGCGGCCGGCAAGGGCGTGATCCTGGCCCAGACCACGGACGAGGCCATCGCCGCGGTCAAGGACATGCTGGCCGGCAATGCCTTCGGCGCCGCCGGCCACCGGGTGGTGATCGAGGAATTCCTCACCGGCGAGGAGGCCAGCTTCATCTGCATGGTGGACGGGACCAACGTGCTGCCGATGGCCAGCTCGCAGGACCACAAGGCGGCCTGCGACGGTGACACCGGTCCCAACACCGGCGGCATGGGCGCCTATTCCCCGGCACCCGTGGTCACCCCCGAGGTCCACGAGCGCATCCTGCGCGAGGTGATCGAGCCGACGGTCAAGGGCATGGCCCTGGAGGGCAATCCCTACACCGGTTTCCTCTATGCCGGGCTGATGATCGATCCCGAGGGAACGCCGAAGATGCTGGAGTACAATGTCCGCTTCGGTGACCCCGAGACCCAGCCGATCATGATGCGCCTGCAGTCCGACCTGCTCTGGCTGTGCAATGCCGCACTCGACGAACGCCTGGACAAGGTCGAGGCCGAATGGGATCCGCGTGCCGCGCTTGGTGTGGTGATGGCCGCCGGCGGCTATCCCGGCGACTACCGCAAGGGCGACGTGATCTTCGGCCTGGAGGCGCCCGAAGAACCGGGCGTCAAGGTGTTCCATGCCGGCACCGCGGAGCGCGACGGCGTGGTGGTGACCAACGGTGGCCGGGTGCTCTGCGTCTGCGCCCTGGGCGAGGACGTGGCCGAGGCCCAGCGCCGTGCCTACGAACGGGTGCGGCAGATCAACTGGGAAGGCGTCCAATACCGCACCGACATCGGCCACCGCGCCATCGGCCGCGGCTAGCACCATGCCGCGACGGGATTGCTGCCGAATCGCGGCGTAGACGCCGCTCCTACAGGGCCAGGCGGTCCAATGTGCTGTAGGAGCGGCCTCCAGGCCGCGATGGGTTTGACCGCCAAATCGCGGCGTGGACGCCGCTCCTACAGGCCGGGCGGTCCAATGTGTTCGTAGGAGCGGCCTCCCGGCCGCGATGGAATTGACCACCGAATCGCGGCGTGGCCGCCGCTCCTACAGGGGCCAGGCGGTCCAATGTGCTGTAGGAGCGGCCTCCAGGCCGCGATGGGTTTGACCGCCAAATCGCGGCGTGGACGCCGCTCCTACAGGCCAGGCGGTCCAATGTGTCTGTAGGAGCGGCCTCCCGGCCGCGATGGAATTGACCGCCGAATCGCGGCGTAGACGCCGCTCCTACAGGCCGGGCGGTCCAATGTGTTCGTAGGAGCGGCCTCCCGGCCGCGATGGGATTGACCACCGAATCGCGGCGTGGCCGCCGCTCCTACAGGGCCAGGCGGTCCAATGTATTTGTAGGAACGGCCTCCAGGCCGCGATGGGATTGACCGCCACAATCGCGGCGTGGCCGCCGCTCCTACAGGGGCCAGGCGGCCCAATGTGTCTGTAGGAGCGGCCTCCCGGCCGCGATGGAATTGACCGCCGAATCGCGGCGTAGACGCCGCTCCTACAGGGGCCAGGCGGTCCAATGTGTCTGTAGGAGCGGCCTCCAGGCCGCGATGGGATTGACCACCCCAATCGCGGCGTGGACGCCGCTCCTACAGGGGCCAGGCGGTCCAATGTATTTGTAGGAGCGGCCTCCCGGCCGCGATGGGATTGACCGCCGAATCGCGGCGTGGACGCCGCTCCTACGGGGGGCTGGCGGTCCAATGTATTTGTAGGAGCGGCCTCTAGGCCGCGATCAGGATCCCTCCTGACCGCCGCGCCGGCTCCCTTTGGGCTACACTTGTCCCTGGTCCCGCCACGCAACAGGGAACGCCCATGCCGACCAAGCCCGGTGCCTTCAAGTACGACTACCTCGGTCTCGACGAGGCCTCCCTCAAACGCTCCATCGCCAACCGCCTGATCTATTCGGTCGGCAAGGACCCCTACACCGCCAAACCGCGCGACTGGTACCACAGCGTGGCCTATGCCGTGCGCGACCGGCTGATCGAGCGCTGGATGGAGACCATGCGCACCTATTACCGGCGCGACAGCAAGCGGGTCTACTACCTGTCCCTGGAGTTCCTCATCGGCCGCACGCTGATGAACAGCCTGCTCAACATGGACATCGACGAGGAGGTGGCCGCGGCGCTGGAGAGCATCGGCCTGGAACTGGAGGCGCTGCGGGAGATGGAACCGGACGCGGCGCTCGGCAATGGCGGACTCGGCCGTCTCGCCGCCTGCTTCCTCGATTCCATGGCCACCCTGCGTCTGCCGGGCTACGGCTATGGCATCCGCTACGAGTACGGGATGTTCAACCAGCGCATCGTCGACGGCCACCAGGTGGAGACCCCGGAGAACTGGCTGCGCTATGGCAATCCCTGGGAGTTCGGCCGTCCCGAGGTGCTCTATCCGGTGCACTTCTATGGCCGGGTGATCAGCTATCACGACGAGCATGGCCGCCTGTGCCACGAATGGACCGAGACCGAGGAGGTGATGGCCATGGCCTACGACACGCCGATCCCCGGCTACCAGACCAACACCGTCAACAACATGCGCCTGTGGTCGGCCAAGTCGACGCGCGAATTCGATTTCCGCTACTTCAACGAGGGCAACTACATCAAGGCGGTGGAGGAGAAGAACGCCTCCGAGAACCTGTCCCGGGTGCTGTATCCGGACGATACCACGCAGATGGGACGGACCTTGCGGCTGAAGCAGCAGTATCTGTTCGTCAGCGCCTCGGTGCAGGACATCCTCGGCCGTTACCTGCGTCATCACGACAGTCTCGACGCCCTGCCGGACAAGGTTGCCATCCAGCTCAACGACACCCATCCCTCGATCGCCATCCCCGAGCTGATGCGCCTGCTGCTGGACGTGCATCACCTGGACTGGGAGCAGGCCTGGTCGCTGACCCGGCGCACCTTCGCCTACACCAACCACACCCTGCTGCCGGAGGCGCTGGAGACCTGGCCGGTGGCGCTCATGGAGCGGCTGCTGCCGCGCCACATGCAGATCATCTACGAGATCAACCACCGCTTCCTGGACGAGGTGCGGCACCGCTGGCCGGGTGATGTCGAGCGGCTGCGACGCATGTCGCTGATCGACGAGACGCCACCGCGGCAGGTGCGCATGGCCCACCTGGCCATGGTCGGTAGCCACCGGGTCAACGGGGTGTCTCGGCTGCACACCGAGCTGATGCGCGACACCATCTTCCGCGACTTCGATGCTTTCTATCCGGAGCGCATCATCAACATCACCAACGGCGTCACCCCCAGGCGCTGGCTGCAGCTCAGCAACCCACGCCTGAGCCGGCTGATCTCCGGGCAGATTGGCCGCGGCTGGGTGCAGGATCTGGAGCGGTTGCGCGCCCTGGAACCCGCCGCCGAGGATGCCGCCTTCCGCGCCGCCTTCCGCGAGGTGAAGCTCGACAACAAGCGTGAGCTGGCGGAGAAGATCGCCAGCCGGCTGGGCATCGAGGTCGATCCGCATTCCCTGTTCGACGTGCAGATCAAGCGTATCCACGAGTACAAGCGCCAGTTGCTCAACCTGTTGCACGTGGTGCACCTGTACAACCGTATCCGTGATGGCGAGGTGGAGGACGGAGTGCCGCGCACCGTGATCTTCGCCGGCAAGGCGGCGCCGGGCTATGCCATGGCCAAGCTGATCATCAAGCTGATCCACGATGTGGCGGACATCGTCAACAACGATCCGCTGGTCGGTGGCCGCCTGAAGGTGGTGTTCATCCCCAACTACGACGTCACCACGGCGCAGGACATCATCCCTGCTGCCGATCTGTCGGAGCAGATCTCCACCGCCGGCATGGAGGCCTCGGGCACCGGCAACATGAAGCTCGGCCTGAACGGGGCCCTGACCATCGGCACCCTGGACGGGGCCAACGTGGAGATGCAGCAGGCGGTAGGCGAGGACAACATCTTCATCTTCGGCCTGGATCGTGACGGGGTCGCGGCGATCCGCCGCGAGGGGCATGACCCCTGGCGCTATTACCGGGAGGATGCCGGCCTGCGTCGGGTGATGGAGATGATCGGCGGCGGCTATTTCTCGGTCGAGGAGCCGAGCCGCTTCCGGCCGGTCGTCGATGCCCTGCTGGCGGGCGGGGATCACTACCTGCTGCTGGCCGACTTCGCCGACTACTGCGCGGCGCAGCGGCGGGTCGAGGCCTTGTATCTGGATGAAGAGGAATGGACGCGGCGGGCGATCCTCAACGTCGCCCGGCTGGGCTATTTCTCCAGTGATCGCAGCATCGCCGAGTATGCGGAGAAGATCTGGGGAGTGAGCCCGGAGGCGCACGCCTGAGTGTAGGAGCGGCCTCCCGGCCGCGATCGAGAGGCATCAACCGTTGTGGCCTCGTCGAGGCGGTACCGAGGATAGCCACGAAACCCGCGAAACCCACGAAAAGATCGATGGCCACGGAATCCACGCGCCGCCACGGCGGCAATCGCGGCGTGGACGCCGCTCCTACGGGGGCGGGCGGTCCAACGTATTCGTAGGAGCGGCCTTCTGGCCGCGATGGGATTGACCGCCGAATCGCGGCGTGGACGCCGCTCCTACAGGGCCTGGCGGTCCAATGTGTTCGTAGGAGCGGCCTCCCGGCCGCGATCGGGATTGACCGCCCCAATCGCGGCGTGGACGCCGCTCCTACAGGGGGCTGGCGGTCCAATGTGTTCGTAGGAGCGGCCTCCCGGCCGCGATCGGGATTGACCGCCCCAATCGCGGCGTGGACGCCGCTCCTACGGGGGGCGGGCGGTCCAATGTGTTCGTAGGAGCGGCCTTCTGGCCGCGATGGGATTGACCGCCGAATCGCGGCGTGGACGCCGCTCCTACAGGGCTTGGCGGTCCAATGTATTCGTAGGAGCGGCCTCCCGGCCGCGATGGGATTGACCGCCGAATCGCGGCGTGGACGCCGCTCCTACAGGGCCAGGCGGTCCAATGTGTCTGTAGGAGCGGCCTCCCGGCCGCGATGGGTTTGACCGCCGAATCGCGGCGTGGACGCCGCTCCTACAGGGGCCAGGCGGTCCAATGTGTTCGTAGGAGCGGCCTCCCGGCCGCGATGGGATTGACCGCCCCAATCGCGGCGTGGACGCCGCTCCTACAGGGCCTGGCGGTCCAATGTATTTGTAGGAGCGGCCTCCAGGCCGCGATCGGGGCTGGTCTCAGCGCTTCATGGAGTCGAAGAACTCGGCGTTGGTCTTGGTGGCCTTGAGGCGGTCGAGCAGGAATTCCATGGCCGCCAGTTCGTCCATGCCATGTAGCAGCTTGCGCAGGATCCACATCTTCTGCAGCTCGTCCGGCTTGGTCAGCAGCTCTTCGCGGCGGGTGCCGGAGCGGTTGATGTTGATCGCCGGGTAGACCCGCTTCTCGGCGATCTTGCGGTCGAGGTGGATCTCCATGTTGCCGGTGCCCTTGAACTCCTCGTAGATCACGTCGTCCATGCGCGAGCCGGTCTCGATCAGGGCGGTGGCGATGATGGTCAGCGAGCCGCCTTCCTCGATGTTGCGCGCCGCCCCGAAGAAACGCTTGGGGCGGTGCAGGGCATTGGCGTCCACGCCGCCGGTCAGTACCTTGCCGGAGGAGGGCACCACGGTGTTGTAGGCACGCGCCAGTCGGGTGATGGAGTCGAGCAGGATGACCACGTCGCGCTTGTGCTCGACCAGGCGCTTGGCCTTCTCGATGACCATCTCGGCGACCTGCACATGGCGGCTGGCCGGCTCGTCGAAGGTCGAGGAGACCACCTCGCCGCGCACCGAGCGGGCCATCTCCGTGACCTCCTCGGGTCGCTCGTCGATGAGCAGCACGATCAGGTAGCACTCGGGGTGGTTGGCGGTGATCGACTGGGCCATGTTCTGCAGCAGCATGGTCTTGCCCGCCTTGGGCGGGGAGACGATCAGGCCGCGCTGGCCCTTGCCGATCGGCGCCGCCAGGTCGATCACCCGCGGGGTGATGTCTTCGGTGCTGCCGTTGCCCAGCTCCAGCTGCAGGCGCTCGGTGGGATGCAGCGGGGTGAGATTCTCGAACAGCACCTTGTGCTTGGCGTTCTCCGGCTTCTCGAAGTTGATCTCGCTGACCTTGAGCAGGGCAAAGTAGCGCTCGCCCTCCTTGGGGGGGCGGATCTTGCCGGATACGGTGTCGCCGGTGCGCAGGTTGAAGCGGCGGATCTGGCTGGGGGAGACGTAGATGTCGTCCGGGCCGGCCAGGTAGGAGCTGTCGGCGGAGCGCAGGAAGCCGAAGCCGTCCTGCAGGATCTCCAGCACGCCGTCGCCGTAGATGTCCTCGCCGTTTTTGGCGTGCGCCTTGAGGATGGCGAAGATGATGTCCTGCTTGCGGGCGCGGGCGATGTTGTCGATGCCCATGCTCTGGGCTAGTTCCACGATTTCCGCGGCGGATTTTTTCTTCAGTTCGGTCAGATTCATGATATTTGGAAGTCGAAGGGTAAGGGCTGTGGAAGCGCGCCTGCGGCGTCCCGAAAGGGGTGTTTCACGCTGCTTCGGGTTTGGGAGAGATGCCGCTGACGGCGGAAAAACAGGAGTTTTCTTATGCGAGTGGGCGAAGGTTAGCACGCCCGGGGCGGGCCGTCCAGCCGCCGTGCCGGAGGCCCGCCCGCGGTCAGGGCCGGCTCAGAGATTGCTGTCGATGAAGGCCGTCAGCTGGGACTTGGACACCGCGCCGACCTTGGTGGCCTCGACGTTGCCGTCCTTGAACAGCATCAGGGTCGGGATGCCGCGGATGCCGTATTTCGGCGGCGTCTGCGGGTTGTCGTCGATGTTGAGCTTGGCGATCCGGATCTTGCCGGCATACTCGCTGGCGATCTCGTCCAGGATAGGGGCGATCATCTTGCAGGGGCCGCACCAGTCCGCCCAGTAGTCCACCAGCACCGGCAGCGGCGATTTCAGGACCTCTGCCTCGAAGGAATCATCGGTGACATGAATAATCGGGTCGCTCACGTTGTCGTAACCTCCTGTCTGTCTGCAATCCAGCGTCTCACGGGTCAACAGCACGCTTGTTCGTTCGGGAGTCTGGGGTGGTACGGCCCCGGCCGGGACCGGCTGTTGGCGGTGGATGGCGGATCGTCTGGCTTCTGGTTCTGCGCCCCGCGGCCGGGACGAGCTGAGCCCATTTCAGCCGAATCCCTCCGCCAATGCAAGTCCGGCGCCGTGAAACCCCGCCTGCGAGCGACAGCTTGACATTAATTGGGTATGCTAAGCGGCCATGAGTGACCAACATCTGACCGAGACCCGTTTTTCCGATTTCGATTTCAGGCCGGAGATCATGCAGGGCATCGAGGAGGCCGGCTTCACCCGCTGCACCCCGATCCAGGCCGAGGCCCTGCCGCCGGCGCTCGAAGGCCGCGACGTGGCCGGCCAGGCGCAGACCGGCACCGGCAAGACCGCCGCCTTCCTGCTCGCCACCTTCCAGCGCCTGCTCAGCCATCCCCCGGCCGCGGACCGCAAGCCCAACCAGGTGCGGGCGCTGATCCTCGCCCCGACCCGGGAGCTGGCCATCCAGATCCACCGCGACGCCCTGGTCCTCGGCAAGCACACCGGCCTCAGCCTGGGGCTGGCCTACGGGGGTACCGGCTACGAACAGCAGCGCAAGACCCTGGAGGAGGGCGTCGACATCCTGATCGGCACCCCGGGGCGGATCATCGACTACTTCAAGCAGCGCGTGTTCGATCTGCGCCAGGCGCAGGTGGTGGTGCTGGACGAGGCGGACCGCATGTTCGACCTCGGCTTCATCAAGGACGTGCGCTACCTGCTGCGCCGCTGCCCGCCGCCGGAGCAGCGCCTCGGTCTGCTGTTCTCGGCCACTCTCTCGCACCGGGTCAACGAGCTGGCCTACGAGCACATGAACAACCCGCACACGGTGCGCATCGAGCCGGAACAGGTCACTGCCGAGCGGGTGCGCGAGGTGCTCTATCACGTCGCCAACGAGGAGAAGATCCCGCTGCTGATCGGTCTGCTGCAGCACATGGACCCGCGGCGCACCATCGTCTTCGCCAACACCAAGCGCGCCGTGGATCGTATCTGGGGCTACCTGGAGGGCAACGGCTTCAAGGCCGCCATCCTCTCCGGCGACGTGCCGCAGAAGAAGCGCCAGCAGTTGCTGGCCCGCTTCCAGGCCGGCGAGTTGCCGGTGCTGGTGGCCACCGACGTCGCCGCCCGTGGCCTGCACATCCCCGATGTCAGCCACGTGTTCAACTACGATCTGCCGCAGGATGCGGAGGACTACGTGCATCGCATCGGCCGCACCGCGCGTGCCGGAGCCGAGGGCGATGCGGTCAGCTTCGCCTGCGAGACCTATGTCTATTCCCTGCCGGAGATCGAGGAATACATCGGCCACAAGATTCCCGTCGAGGCCGTGCCCGAGGACTGCCTCGCCGAGCTCAAGCCGCCGGTGCGGGTGGAGCGCCGGCCCCGGCGGGGCGAGGGCGGACGCCGGCAAGGGGGGCGTGGCGGCAAGGGCGGCGGCCGGCCGCAGCGGGCCCGGCGTCGCGAGGGTGGACGCTGAGAAGCCGCCACGAAGACAATAATTGATGTGAACGAGGGGCGCGAGGAGTGCCCGGGCGCCTGATTCCGGCGCCCGGTGCCGACTGAAACATAATCATGCACGCACGAGGCATCACCCACTGGCTGAGCGGGCCGCGCGCCGCACGGCTGCCCCGCGGCCTGACCCTGCTGCTGGCGGCGTTGCTGCTCTATCAGCTGGCGCGGCTGACCTGGCTGCTGGTGCCGGCCCCGGCGACAGAGCCGGCCGCCCTGCCGTCGGAGGCGCCGCCGCCCGTGGCCGCGGCCCCGGCGCCGCTGGAGCGCATCGCCGACTGGCACCTGTTCGGCGCCGCCGAGCGCCCGGCGCCGGTCAGGGCTGCGCCCATCGATGCCCCCGAGACCCGGCTCAAGCTGGTGCTGCACGGCGTGTTCGCCTCGACGGACCCGGCACAGGCGCGGGCGATCATCGCCGCGCCCAACGGCAGCAGCAAGATCTACCGGGTCGGCGATACCCTGCCGGGCGGAGCCGAGCTGAGCGAGATCCACCCCGACCGGGTGATCCTGCAGCGTGGCGGTCGCTACGAGACCCTGCGCCTGCCGCGCGAGCGCAGGGGGGGCGCCGTGGCTGCGCCCACGCCGGCCGTCGACCGCGCCAGCGAGCTGCTGCGCGAGTATCGCAGCCGCATGCTGAGCAACCCCCGCTCCCTGGGGGAGTTGCTGCGACCGGTGCCGTACCGCGAGAACGACAGGTTCGGCGGCTACCGGCTCTATCCGGGGAGCCGCCCCGAGCTGTTCCGCCAGCTGGGGCTCAGGCCCGGTGACCTGGTCACCGAGGTCAACGGTATCCCGCTGGACAGCGCGGCGCGGGCCATGGAGGTGCTCAAGGGGCTGCGCGAGAGCGACCAGCTGCAGCTGCACATCCGCCGTGGGCGACGGGAGATGGATCTGAGTTTCAGGTTGTCGTGAAAAGCGGAGAAGTCAGAATCCAGAATCCAGAAGTCAGAAGTCAGAAGTCAGAAGTCAGAAGTCAGAAGTCAGAAGTCAGAAGTCAGAAGTCAGAAGTCAGAAGAACAGGGGATGGTGAGGCAATGGTGAGCAGGGCCTGGCGAGAGGCGTCTTTGACATGAACAACACGAATCGAAGCTTTCCGTGGCGGGGCTGGCTGGCCGGGCTGGTGCTGCTGTTGGGTCTGGGCAGCCAGGCCTCGCTCCGGGCCGAGAGCGTGACCCTCAATCTCAAGGATGTGGACATCAATGTCCTGATCGAGACCGTGGCCGAGATCAGCGGGCGCAACTTCATCGTCGATCCGCGGGTCAAGGGCAAGGCCACGGTGATCTCCTCGCGGCCGATGGATGCCGAGGAGGTCTATCAGGTGTTCCTGTCGATTCTCAAGGTGCATGGCTTCGCCGCAGTGCCGGCCGGCCAGGTGGTGAAGATCGTGCCCGACGTCAGCGCCAAGCAGGATGCCATCCCCACGGTGCAGAGGGCCCGCCAGGTCCGCGGTGACCAGATGGTCACCCGGGTGGTGCAGATCGACAACGTGGCCGCCGCCCAGCTGGTGCCCATCCTGCGGCCGCTGGTGCCGCAGCAGGGCCATCTGGCCGCCTATCCGGCGACCAACGTGCTGATCATCTCCGACCGGGCCGACAACGTCGAGCGCCTGGTGACCATCATCCATCGCATCGACCAGCAGAGCGACAGCGAGATCGAGGTGATCCCGCTGCAGCACGCCTCGGCCACCGAGGTGGTGCGCATCCTCAATGCCCTGAAGCGCGGCCAGCCGGGCAAGCAGCCGGCCGCGGCCGGTGGCGCGGTGCTGATCGCCGACGAGCGCACCAACAGCGTGATGCTGGGCGGCGACCGCGCCGAGCGGCTGCGGCTGCGGGCAGTGATCACCCACCTGGACACCCCGCTGGAGCGGGGTGGCAACACCCATGTGCTGTATCTCAAATACGCCAAGGCCGAGGATCTGCTCAAGGTGCTGACCGGGGTCAGCAGCAGCATCGAGAAGGGCCAGAAGGGCAAGGTGCCGCCGACCAAGGGCGGGGTGAACATCCAGGCCGACGCCGCCGCCAACGCCCTGGTCATCACCGCCCCGCCGGACGTGTTCCGCTCCCTGCAGTCGGTGATCCGCCAGCTCGACGTGCGCCGGGCCCAGGTGCTGGTCGAGGCGGTGATCGCCGAGGTCACCGCCGACAAGGCGGCCGAGCTCGGCGTGCAGTGGCGCGCCACCGAGGACACCAGCGGCAGCGGTGGCATCGGCGGCACCAACTTCGACGTCACCACCTCGATCAACACCGTGACCCAGAATCCGCTGGCCACCGGCAACGGCCTCAGCCTGGGCTACTTCGAGGGCACCACCAGCATCCTCGGCAACGACATCCTCAACCTCGGTGCCCTGGTCAAGGTGCTGGCCAGCGACAGCGGTTCCAACATCCTCTCCACCCCGACCCTGGTCACCCTGGACAACGAGGAGGCCGAGATCGTGGTGGCCCAGAACGTGCCCTTCATCACCGGCCAGTTCACCAACACCGGTGCCGCCTCGGGGGCCACCAACCCCTTCCAGACCATCCAGCGGCAGGACGTCGGCCTGACCCTCAAGGTCAAGCCGCAGATCAACGAAGGCGACTCCATCCGCCTGGACATCGAGCAGGAGAGCTCCAGCGTCAGCCAGACCGCGATCACCGGTGCGGCGGACATCATCACCAACAAGCGTTCCATCAAGACCAGCGTCATGGTGGCGGACCGCCAGGTGGTGGTGCTCGGCGGGCTGATCGATGACAAGCTGACCGAGAACGTGCAGAAGGTGCCGCTGCTCGGCGACATCCCGGTGCTCGGCTACCTGTTCAAGTCGCAGCGCACCTCCAAGGTGAAGCGCAACCTGATGGTCTTCCTGCGGCCGGTGATCCTGCGTGATGCCGTTACCGAGACCGACGTCAGCGCCGGCAAGTACAATTTCATGCGTGCCCGCCAGCTGCAGAAGCGCGAGGCGGGGGTCAACCTGATGCCGAGCAGCGAGGTGCCGGTGCTGCCCGAGTACGGTTCCGGCAGCCTGCTGTCCACGGAGGATGACGGCGAACAATGAGCGATCCCTCCCGCACGGCCGAGGACAGCGTGCTGCAGCCGAGCTTCGCCTTCGCCCGGCGTCACGGTCTGCTGGTCGATGGCGAACGCGATGGCGCGGTGCGGGTCCGTTACCGCCAGGACGCCACGCCGGCGGCGATCGCCGAGCTGCGCCGGGTGCTGGGCCGGCCACTGGCGCTGGAACCGGTGGATGCGGAGCAGTTCGAGGCCCTGCTGGCGGTCGCCTACGAGCAGGATAGCGGCCAGGCGATGCAGATGATGGAGGACCTTGGCGAGGATACCGATCTGCTGCATGTCGCCGAGGCCCTGCCCGAGCCGGAGGACCTGCTGGAGTCCGAGGACGATGCGCCGATCATCCGCCTGATCAACGCGCTGCTCACCGAGGCGATCAAGGAGAATGCCTCGGACATCCACATCGAGACCTTCGAGAACCGCCTGGTGGTGCGTTTCCGGGTGGACGGCGTGCTGCGCGAGGTGCTGCAGCCGCAGCGGGTGCTGGCGCCGCTGATCGTCTCCCGCATCAAGGTCATGGCCCGGCTGGACATCGCCGAGAAGCGCCTGCCACAGGACGGCCGCATCTCGCTCAAGGTGGCCGGGCGGGCGGTCGACGTGCGCGTCTCCACCCTGCCCTCGGGGCATGGCGAACGGGTGGTGCTGCGCCTGCTCGACAAGCAGGCCGGGCGGCTGGATCTGGAACACCTCGGCATGTCGAGCGAGGCGCGCAGCGTCATGGACCGCCTCATCACCCGACCGCACGGCATCATTCTGGTCACCGGCCCCACCGGTTCCGGCAAGACCACCACCCTCTACGCCATGCTCTCGCGGCTCAACGACCGCAGCCGCAACATCCTCACCGTGGAGGATCCCATCGAGTACTACCTCGACGGCATCGGCCAGACCCAGGTCAATCCCAAGGTCGACATGAGCTTCGCCCGCGGCCTGCGCGCCATCCTCCGCCAGGATCCGGACGTGGTGATGGTCGGCGAGATCCGCGACCTGGAGACCGCGGAGATCGCCGTCCAGGCCTCGCTCACCGGTCACCTGGTGCTCTCCACCCTGCACACCAATTCCGCGGTCGGCGCCGTGACCCGGCTGCGCGACATGGGCGTCGAGCCCTTCCTGGTGTCCTCCAGCCTGATCGGTGTCCTGGCGCAGCGCCTGGTGCGGGTGCTCTGCCCCGAGTGCAAGCAGCCCTACCAGGCCAACGCCCGCGACTGCGAGCTGCTCGGGCTGGAGCCCTCGGCAACCCCGACCCTCTACCGCCCGGTCGGCTGTCCGGCTTGCAGCCAGCTCGGCTATCACGGCCGGACCGGCATCTACGAGCTGGTCGAGGTCGACGAGCCGCTGGCGCAGATGATCCACGACGGCGCCGGCGAGGCGGAGATGGAACGCCATGCACGGCAGCGCTCGCCCAGCCTGCGCGACGACGGCATGCGCCGCGTGCTGGCCGGCGAGACCAGCATCGAAGAGGTGCTGCGCGTTACCCGCGAGGATTGATCCCGGGCATGGGTGCCTTCGAATACACTGCACTGGACGAGAGCGGCCGTGAGTGCAGCGGCGTGCTGGAGGGCGATACCGCGCGCCAGATCCGCCAGCAGCTGCGCGAGAAGCGGCTTACCCCGCTCAGCGTCGAGCCGGTGGTGGAGAAGGCTGGCGAGCAGCGCCGCATCCGCTTCGGCCTGTCACGCGGCATCAGTGCCGCCGAGCTGGCGCTGATCACCCGCCAGCTGGCAACCCTGGTGCGTTCCGCCCTGCCCCTGGAGGAGGCGCTGCGCACCGTCTCCCAGCAGACCGACAAGCCGCGCCTGCAGCGCATGCTGCTGGCTGTGCGGGCGCGGGTCATGGAGGGCCATACGCTGGCCCGCGGCCTGGCCGACTTCCCCCAGGCCTTCCCCGAGCTGTACCGGGCCACGGTCGCTGCCGGCGAGCAGTCCGGCCACCTGGACCTGGTGCTGGAACGCCTCGCCGACTACACCGAGAGCCATCAGCAGCTGAAGCAGAAGATCCAGCTGGCGCTGGTCTATCCCGCCATCCTCACCCTGCTGGCGATCGGCATCGTCACCCTGCTGCTGGCCTATGTGGTGCCCCAGGTGGTGCAGGTGTTCGAGAACATCGGGCAGCAGTTGCCGCTGCTGACCCGAGGCCTGATCGCGGTGAGCGGTTTCGTGCAGGACTACGGCTGGCTGCTGCTGTTGCAGGTGTTGCTGGCGGGGGTGGCGTCGGCGCTGTTGCTGCGCAACCCGGCGATGCGTCGCCGCTGGCATCGGTTGTTGCTGCAGGTGCCGCTGGTGTCGCGTCTGGTGCGCGGCGTCAACACGGCGCGCTTCGCCCGCACCTTCAGCATCCTCGCCGCCAGCGGTGTGCCGGTGCTGGATGCGCTGCGCATCTCGGCGGGGGTGATGGCCAATCTGCCCATGCGCGAAGCGGTGGAGGCGGCGGCACGCAAGGTGCGCGAGGGGGCGAGCATCCACTCGGCCCTGGAGAAGAGCGGCTACTTCCCGCCGCTGACCCTGCACCTGATCGCCAGCGGCGAGGCCAGCGGCCGCCTGGAGGCGATGCTGGAACGCGCCGCCATCAGTCAGGAACGCGAGATCGAGACCCTGGTCGCCACCCTCCTGGGGCTGCTCGAACCGCTGCTCATCGTCGGCATGGGCGGCATGGTGCTGGTCATCGTGCTCGCCATCCTGTTGCCGATCTTCGATCTCAACCAGTTGGTGAGGTGAAGTCAGAAGCTAGAAGCTAGCCCGGATATTGCCCAATCGCGGCCTGGAGGCCGCTCCTACGGGGTGTGGCGGCACAATATGTTGTAGGAGCGGCCTCCAGGCCGCGATACCCGCGGGTCCAGCCATGCCATCATCGGGGGACCTGACGCAATATTCGGGCTAGAAGCTAGAAGTCAGAGCGGCCTCCCGGCCGCGATCGAGGGTTTCCCAGGCCGGCCCTTCAGCCGACTGCCGTGCCGACCTCCAGCGCCTCGAACCAGTCCAGGAAACGCTTGACGTCGTCACCGCGGAAGATGCGGCCGTGCTGGGGGGCGAGCATGTCGATGTCGAGGGCGCGCACCCGCCGGATCCAGTCCTGTTTCGCCTTGTTGGAGGGCATCCAGCGCTGGTGGAACATCTTCATCTTCGGGATGTGTTCCTCGAAGTCCTCCACGAACATGGGCGCACCCTCGGGTTCCAGCGCCGCGCCCACGTCGCCGCTCATCAGGATCCGCGCGGCCGGGTCGTAGACGTGGAAGTTGCCCGAGGCGTGCAGGTAGTGGGCCGGGATGAACTGGATCTGCGCCGTCTCCAGCGACAGGGTGCTGCCCTCGTCGGGGATGGCCACGTATTCGATGTGGTTCAGCCCGAAGTGGCGCAGGAAGCCCTCCCACAGCCAGGGGGCATGGAGCCGTGCATGGGGCAGGGCCTGGTCCCAGAGTCCGAGCGAGGAGATGATGTCCGGGTCCTGATGCGAGGCGAACAGGTCGGTGATGGCATCGATGTCGGTGAAGCGCAGCACCGAGGCCAGCATGGCGGAAAAGATCTCGATGCCGCCGGGGTCCATCAGCAGGGCCCGCTTGCCGTCGACGATCAGATACTGGTTGGTGTCGATGATCTTCTCCGGCTTGTCGGGGTCGCGCCCGAAGGCGATCCAGCGGTGGCGGCCGTCGTAGAGGGTCGTGGTTTTCATCTTGGGTCACCCATGGGGTCAGGATGCATGCTTGAGCTGTTCGATCAGGGAGCGGCAGGCGCCGATCTCCTTCTGGATGTCGTTGGCCGCCTCTTCCACGCTGCTGGCGATGGATTCCAGGTAGGGGCGGAACTCGCCGGCCCGCGCCGCCTCGGTGCGTGAGTTGGTGACGATGATGTTGGCGCCGCGCATGCCCTGGCGGATCTCCTCCAGCTCCAGGCTGAGGATGTGGATGGTCTCGCGGATGTCCTCTTCCAGGGCGTCGTGCTTGGCCTCGGCGGCGCCGATCAGTTCGTCGAGGTAGGCTTTGCGGCGCTGGCCTTCCAGCTTGCGCCGGGTCTGCTCCAGGTGGCCCTTGGCGATATGGCTGCGCTGCGAGGCGACCGAGGTGCGGGAGACGGAGAGCGCGTGCTGGTTGATCCGGGTGGCGTGGTGGATGGTGTCGTTCGCCATCTCGGCGATGAAGTCGGTGATGGGGCGGAAGCCCATGGCCTTCTCCCCGGCCCGGGCGGCCACGCCCTTGGCGTTGCTGGCGCTGAGCGACATCAGCTTGGCGATGTGCATCACCCGGTAGAGATGGCCGGCGAGTGTTGCGGCGATCACGAAGGCCGGCCTCTGGTGGTTGTTCTGTGCCATGGGTGTTGTCACGTCCTCCCTGAACTCATCGCTGCAGCTTAGTGCGTGGGCCCGCCTGCGGCAAGTCCGTCGTCGGTGTGCTGCTCTGCGGGGGCGTGCCGGCGTGCCGGGTGCCGGCTTTTGCGGTAGGCTCGCGGCCATGCCACGCCTGTTCCGTTCCCTTCGTCACCGCAACTACCGGTTGTATTTCTTCGGCCAGATCCTGTCCCTGCACGGCACCTGGATGCAGAATGTCGCCCAGGCCTGGCTGGTGTACCGGCTGACGGAATCCAGCTTCATGCTCGGCCTGGTCAGCTTTCTCGGCATGGCCCCCGTGCTGCTGCTGGGGCTGTTCGGCGGCCTGGTGGCCGATCGCCTGCCCCGCCGCCGGCTGTTCCTGGGGGCCCAGGCCCTGGCCATGCTTCAGGCGCTGGTACTGGCCGGGCTGACCCTCACCGATGTGATCAGGGTGGAGCACGTCATGCTGCTGGCCACCCTGCTGGGCTTCGTCCATGCCTTCGAGATGCCGGCCCGCCACACCCTGGTGGCGGAGCTGGTGCCGCGCCAGGATCTGCACAACGCCATCGGCCTCAATTCCAGTACCTTCAACCTGGCGCGGACGCTGGGCCCGGTCACGGCCGGCTGGCTGATCGGCTGGCTGGGGGAGGGGGGCGTGTTCCTGCTCAATGCCCTGTCCTATCTGGCGGTGATCGTTGCCCTGCTGGTCATGCGTCTGACCGACAGCCCGCCCGGCGGTGGCAGCCGGGGGCGGGGTATCGTCGAGGGACTGCGCTTCGCCTGGCACGAGCGGGCGCTGCGCATGACCCTGCTGCTGGTGGGTGTCGTCAGCCTGTTCGCCAATCCCTATCTGGTGCTGATGCCGGTATTCGCCCGCGAAGTGTTCGGCGGCGGTGCCGAGCAGCTTGGGCTGCTGGTCGGTGCCGCTGGCGCCGGTGCCCTGGCCGGGGCCCTGCACCTGGCGCTACGGCACAAGGCGGCCGGGCTGACACGGCTGATCGCCCTCGCCGGGTTGCTGCTCGGTCTCGGCCTGCTGCTCTTTTCCCGCATCACGCTCTTCCCTTTGGCGCTGACGGTGCTGTTGCTGGTCGGTTTCTCACTGACCTCGGTGGCCGCAGCCAGCAACACCTTCCTGCAGCTCTCCATCCCGGATGCGCTGCGTGGCCGGGTGATGGCGCTGTTCTCGGTGATCTTCATCGGCTTCACGCCACTCGGCAACCTGCTGGCCGGCGCCCTGGCCGAGCGGTTGGGGGTACAGGCGGCGGTACTGCTGATGGGCGCTGTCGTGCTGCTCGGGGCGGCGCTGTTTGCATATGGCTGTCATCGCGCGCGGGTGCGCCGCGCATCCTGATCGCCCCCCGATCGCGGCCTGGAGGCCGCTCCTACAATGTGTTCCGTGGGTTCCGTGGCTATCGATCTTTTCGTGGGTTTCGCGGGTTTCGTGGCCATCGTAGGTTTCGCCTGACGACGGCGTGTGATACCCCCTTGATCGCGGCCTGGAGGCCGCTCCTTCAACGTTTTCCGTGGGTTCCGTGGCCATCGACCTTTTCGCGGGTTTCATGGCCATCGTAGGTTTCGCCTGACGACGGCGGGTGATGCCACCTTGATCGCGGCCTGGAGGCCGCTCCTGCACTGTTTTCCGTGGATGCCGTGGCCATCGATCTTTTCGTGGGTTTCGCGGGTTTCGTGGCCATCGTAGGTTTCGCCTGACGATGGCGGGTGATGCCACCCCCGATCGCGGCCTGGAGGCCGCTCCTACAACGTTTTCCGTGGGTTTCGCGGGTTTCGTGGCCATCGCCGGTTCCGCCTGGCGACGGCGGGTGATGCTATCCCCGATCGCGGCCTGGAGGCCGCTCCTGCAATGCCTTCCGTGGCCATCGATCTTTTCGTGGGTTTGGTGGGTTTCGTGGCCATCCTCGGTTCCGCCTGACGACGGCGGGTGATGCGATCCTCGATCGCGGCCTGGAGGCCGCTCCTACGCAAAATCGAGCTGCCATGCCCTGTAGGAGCGGCGTCCACGCCGCGATGGGGCGTCCTCCGCCACGGTCCCGCGGCCTGCGGCTTTTCTGGTCAGTACTCTTCCGGGGTCAGTTCCAGCCCCGCTGGCAGGTCTGCAATGCGTTCGATGCCGGTCTCGATACGGCCGTCCGCCAGAAGGCGCAGCCAGCGGTAGCCGGGGGGGATGGCCTCCAGGGTGAATGTCTCGCTGTCCGGCAGGAACTGGATGCAGGTGGAGGGACTGCCGAGCAGGCGCAGCTGGCCCAGGCTCAGATCGAGGTTCTGGTGGATGTGCCCGCAGACCAGGCCGCGGACGCGTGGCTCGGCGGCCAGCCGTTCCAGCAGGTGGTCGCCGTTGTCGATGACCATGGTGTCCAGCCAGTGGCTGCCGACGCGCAGCGGCGGGTGGTGCAGGCAGACCAGGACGTGCCGGGCGCCGGCCCCGGCGAGGCTTGCCTCCAGGGCCGCGAACTCCGCTTCATCGAGGTGGCCACCCTCGCTGTCCGGCAGGCTGGAATCGAGAAAGACGATCCGCCAGGGGCCGAGGTCGGCCTGTCGTACCCACTGCAGTCGCCGGCCGTCCAGGCTGCGGCGCATCGCTCCGGTCTCGTCATGATTGCCGGGCACACAGTAGACGGGGGCACGCAGGCCCCCGAAGAGGGCATGCAGCCGTCGGTAGCCTGCCTCCGAACCGTCGTGCACCAGATCGCCGCTGGCCAGCACCGCATCGAGGTGCTCGTGGCGCTGCCGCACCAGGGCGATCACCGCGGCCAGGGTGGCCTCGGTCTGCACGCCCTTCAGGCGGCCCTCGGGATCGGCGAACAGGTGACAGTCGGTGATCTGCGCCAGTTCGACAGGGCGGGCGGCCATGGCTGGACCGACCTCAGGGCAGGGTCACTGGCCGGGTGAAGACGTAGTCCTGGTCCTTGACCGGCTGGTGGCAGCCGAAGCATTCCTGTTCGAAGCCCGAGTCCTTGCCGTAGGGCCGCTGCTCCTGTCCAAGCCAGCGGGCGAAGCCCCAGCCGCCGGTGGCCTGGTACTTGGCGCTGTCCTTGATCATGAACTCGGCATGGACGAAGCGCCCAGGTATCGTGGCGGCTGGCCATTCGGGGTGTCTGGCGTCCTTCCAGACCAGCTTGGCAAGGATGGTGCCGTCGGGCCAGGGCCGGATGCGACCCTTGCGGGCGGCGGCCACCGCCACCGGATTGCCGAGGATGACCCGCAGGCTGTTGTTGTCGGTGCGGTGCGAGCTGCCGATCAGCTGCCAATCGCGGTAGCCGGCGGGGAGTTCGATGCCGTTGGGTGCGGGCGCGACCCCGGTCGCGGCGGCCGGTGCCGCGGTGCCGAGGCCAAGCAGGATGGCTGCCCAGGGCAGCAGACGGAATCGCAACATGGGATGCTCCTTTGCAAGGGATGAGGGCCCTGTCGGCCGCTCGTTTACTGCAGCGGCTTGATCAGGACCCGTGAATTTCGCTGGTAATTGTACAGGCTGCGCCGTTTCACCGGCAGCTCGCGCACGTCCGCCCGGCGGAAGCCGCGTTCCTGGAACCAGTGCGAGGTACGGGTGGTGAGCACGAACAGCCGGTCGATGCCCTGCTGCCGTGCATGGCGTTCGATGGCCTCCAGCAGCTGGTCGCCACGGCCCTGGCCGCGGTAGTCGGGGTGCACGGCCAGACAGGCCAGTTCGCCGAAGCCGTGGCCGTCCGGGTAGAGGGCGGCGCAGGCGATGATCAGGCCATCGCGCTCGACCACGAAGAAGCGGTCGATCTCCATCTCCAGCCGCTCCCGCGAGCGGCGCACCAGCACGCCCTCCTGTTCCAGCGGCTCGATCAGTTCCAGGATGCCGCCGACGTCGTCGATGCCGGCCTGGCGCAGGCCCTCGTAGGTCTCGGCGGTGATCAGGGTGCCGACGCCGTCGCGGGTGAACAGCTCGCTGAGCAGTGCGCCGTCGCTCTGGCGGCCGATCAGATGGCAGCGGCGCACGCCGCGCCTGGAGGCCAGCACGGCGCTTTCCAGGTGGCGCCGCATGTCCTCGGACAGGACGCGCCGGCCGCGCAGGATGGCCTGCGCCCCCGGCGGCGTGAGCTGGCGGATCAGCCGCCGCCGGCCGTCGGTCAGGCCGCGGCCCTCGACCAGCAGGATCAGCTTGTCGGCCTTGAGTTCGATGGCGGCGGCGGTGGCGACCTCCTCGGCGTGCAGGTTGAACACCTCGCCGGTGGGCGAGTAGCCGAGGGGAGAGAGCAAGACCACCCGGCCGATGCCGAGCTGCTCGCGGATGGCGGGGGCGTCGATGCGCCGCACCTCGCCGGTGTGCTGGTAGTCGATGCCGTCGCGCACCCCGAGCGGGCGGGCGGTGACGAAATTGCCGGAGGCGACGCCGAGCTGGGCGCCGGCCATGGGCGTCGCCGCCAGTCCCATCGATAGCTGGGCCTCGACCTCCACCCGCACGCTGCCGACCGCCTGCTTGACGCCGGCCAGGGCCCGGTCGTCGGTGATGCGCAGGCCCTGGGCGTATTTCAGTTCGGTGCCGCTCTCCTTGAGGCGCCGCTCGATCTGCGGTCGCGCGCCATGCACCAGCACCAGCCGCACGCCGAGGCTGTGCAGCAGACCGATGTCGTGCACCAGGGTGGCAAAGCCCGGATCTTCCACCGCCTCGCCGCTGAAACCGATGACGAAGGTGCGGCCGCGGTGCGCGTGGATATAGGGCGCGGCATGGCGGATTGCGTCGACGAAGGAGCAGCTCGGGTTTTTCTTCTTCGGCATGGGGGAAGGATATAGAAGCTGGAATTCAGAAGCCAGAAGCCAGAAGCCAGAAGCCAGAAGCCAGAAGCCAGAAGCCAGAAGCCAGAAGCCAGAAGCCAGAAGCCAGAAGCCAGAAGCCAGAAGCCAGAAGCCAGAAGCCAGGAGTCAGGAGTCAGGAGTCAGGAGTCAGGAGTCAGGAGTCAGGAGTCAGGAGTCAGGAGTCAGGAGTCAGGAGTCAGGAGTCAGGAGTCAGGAGTCAGGAGATACGGGGGTAGGAGCGATCGCCAGGTCGCGATGCGGCGCGAAGCGCCGCTCCTGACCCCTGAATCCTAGCTTCCAGCTTCTCCCAGGCAATACCGCCGGATCAGCGCCCGCAGCAGGTCCAGCGTCGGCGGAATGCGTTCCAGTGCCAGGTATTCATCAGCCTGGTGGGCCTGGTCGATGTCGCCCGGGCCGAGGATCACGGTGTCCATGCCGAGCTGGTTGAGATAGGGCCCTTCGGTGCCGAAGGCAACCGCTTCGGCGGCATGACCGCTGAGCGTCTCGGCAGTGCGCACGATGTCGGCGGTGGCCGCGGTCTCCATGGCCGGTGTGCCCTCGAACAGGGGCGTGATCTCCAGGATGAGGCCGCTGCCGGCGAGCGCCGCCTCCAGCCGCTGGCGCAGCTCGCCGCGCAGTGCCTCCAGAGCCATCCCGGGTAGTGGTCTGAGGTCGATGTGCAGCTCGCACTCGGCGCAGATGCGGTTGGGGTTGTCGCCGCCGTGGATGTGGCCGAGGTTGAGGGTCGGCGAAGGGACGGCGAACAGCGGGTTGCGGTGGCTGGCCTGGAGTTCGTCCCGCCAGGCCAGCAGCGCGCCCATGACCCGGTGCATGCCTTCCAGCGCACTGTTGCCCAGCGCCGGGTCGGATGAGTGGCCGGCGCGGCCGCGCAGGCGGATGGCCTCCATCATGATGCCCTTGTGCAGGCGTACCGGGCGCAGGCCGGTGGGTTCGCCGATCAGGGCGTGGCGGGCACGCGGCCGGCCCGCCTCGACCAGGGCCCGGGCGCCAGCCATGCTGCTCTCCTCGTCGGCGGTGGCGAGGATGATCAGCGGCGCCTTGAGCTGCCCGGCTTCGAGGTCCCGCGCCGCCTCGATGGCCAGCGCCAGGAAGGCCTTCATGTCCGCGGTGCCGAGGCCGTACAGCCGGCCGTCCGCCTCAGTGAGGCGGAAGGGATCCTGTTGCCAGCGGCCGGCATCGAAGGGCACGGTGTCGGTATGCCCGGCCAGTACCAGGCCGCCCGGCCCTGTGCCCAGGGTGGCGATCAGATTGGCCTTGTCCGGCCGCCCGGGCAGCGGCATCCGCTCGGTGCGGAAGCCGAGCGCCTGCAGCCAGGATTCCAGGCGTTCCACCACGGCCAGATTGCCCTGGTCGAAGGCAGGGTTGACGCTGCTCACCGAGGGGGCGGCAATCAGGTCGGCGATCATCTGCAGCAGGCCGGGTGCGGTCATGGCGGTTGCTCGGGCCGGTTCAAGGGGGATACAAGCATACAACCGCAGCGCCCGGCGTGCTGCCCCGTGCCTGTGGTCCGGGGCTGTGTTTCAATCTGCGTCGGACAGCAAAGGGGAGACAGCCCATGCCCGACTGGCGGGATGCAGACGACTACCGCTTTACCGACGGCCTGACCCGCGACCAGTGGGGTTGGGAATTCCTGCGCCGCAATCCGGACTACCAACGCGAGTGGGCGCGCTTCGATGCCCTCTGGCGGGCGCTGGAGGCCGACTACGGCCGGGCGCCGAACCGCGATTTTCATGCCTGGAAACGCGACCCGCGCGCCTATGTGGTGGTCGCCGAGGACGAGGCCGGCGACGGTTGCCGCATCGACCAGGACAGGGTGCTGATCGAATGTGCCCTGGGCGCCCGCTGGGGGTTCTACAAGTTTCCGCTGTCGCCCGATACCGACAATCCCCTGCCGCCGGAGCGCCTCGCCTGGCGGGAACAGCCGTCAAGGGTGCGGCGGCTGACCGGTTCTGACAGTGGCTATCTGGGCGACGACCCGGCCCGGATCGCGCTGGGCTTCGACCTCGATCTGCCGTTGCGCGACCAGCTGGAGCAGGCCAAGCGCTATCTGCTGGCCCGCCAGCAACGCCTGCGTCGTGAGGGCCGGCTGCAGATGCGCACCGTCGCCAAGCTGCGGGAGGACTGGCGTCTTGCCCTGCGTCTGCTGGATGCCGAAGCGGCAGGTGTCAGCCTGGACGAGATCGCCGGCACCCTCTTCGGCGGCGACACCGAAACCGCCCGCCATGGGCTTGAGGAAGCCCGGCGGCTGCGGGATGGCGGTTATCTGGAAATCGTGAAATTGCCCGAAGGTTGAAGGCGGGCAGGCACCTTGCGCGCACATCTCCAGCCCTGTATTGCCGGATGAACCTCGCCCCCCAAGCCGTTACAATAACCGTTTTTGAGGCTTTACGGCCCGCGCCAGTCGCGCACTCCCCGGAGACCCCCATGACCGAGAAGAAACTCAACCGCTACAGTTCCCGCATCACCCAGCCCAAGTCCCAGGGCGCGTCCCAGGCCATGCTCTACGGTACCGGGCTGACCGCCGAGGACATGGACAAGGCGCAGATCGGCATCGCCAGCGTCTGGTGGGAGGGCAACACCTGCAACATGCACCTGAACGACCTGGCGGCCTATGTGAAGGAAGGGGTGGCCGAGGCCGGGCTGGTCGGCATGCGCTTCAACACCATCGGCGTCTCCGACGGCATCTCCATGGGCACCGAGGGCATGAGCTATTCGCTGCAGTCGCGCGACATCATCGCCGACTCCATCGAGACGGTGGTCGCGGCGCAGTGGTACGACGGCCTGATCGCGCTGCCCGGCTGCGACAAGAACATGCCGGGCACGCTGATCGCCATGGGGCGGCTCAACCGGCCGGCGATCATGGTCTATGGCGGCACCATCCGTGCCGGCCATAGCCACGGCAAGCCGCTGGACATCGTCTCCGCCTTCCAGAGCTACGGCGAGTTCCTGGCCGAGAAGATCGACGACGAGGAGCGCCAGGACATCGTCGAGCACGCCTGCCCGGGGCCCGGCGCCTGCGGCGGCATGTACACCGCCAACACCATGGCCACCGCCATCGAGGCCCTGGGCATGAGCCTGCCCTACAGTTCCTCGACGCCGGCCGACGATGCCGCCAAGCTGCGCGAGTGCCACCGCGCCGGCGCCGCCATGCGCGTGCTGCTGGAGCGCGACATCAAGCCGCGTGACATCATGACCCGAGAGGCCTTCGAGAACGCCATGGTCATGGTGATGGCCACCGGCGGTTCCACCAACGCCGTGCTGCACCTGATCGCCATGGCGCGGGCGGTCGATGTGCCGCTGACCCTGGACGACTTCCAGGCCGTGTCCGACCGCATCCCCTTCCTGGCCGATCTCAAGCCTTCGGGCCGCTACGTCATGGAGGACCTGCACAACGTCGGCGGCATCCCGGCGGTGATGAAATACCTGTTGGCGGAGGGCCTGCTGAACGGTGACTGCCTGACCGTGACCGGGCGGACCCTGGCCGAGAACCTGGCCGAGGTCGACGACCTGGCGGAGGGTCAGGACGTGTTCCGCCGCCTCGACGACCCGATCAAGGAAAGCGGCCACATCCGCATCCTCAAGGGCAACCTGGCGCCCGGCGGTTCGGTGGCCAAGATCACCGGCAAGGAGGGCCTGCACTTCTCCGGTCCGGCCAAGGTCTACGACTGCGAGGAGGACATGCTGGCGGCGCTGGAGCGCAACGAGATCGACAAGGGCGACGTGGTGGTGATCCGCTTCGAGGGCCCCAAGGGCGGCCCCGGCATGCCGGAGATGCTGACCCCCACCTCGGCCATCATGGGCGCGGGGCTGGGCAAGGACGTGGCGCTGCTCACCGACGGCCGTTTCTCCGGCGGCTCGCACGGCTTCATCATTGGCCACATCGTGCCCGAGGCCCAGGAGGGCGGCCCGCTGGGGCTGATCCGCAACGGCGACCTGATCACCATCGACGCCGAGAAGAACACCCTCAGCGTGGATGTCAGCGACGAGGAGATGGCGCGCCGCCGCGAGGGCTGGACGCCGCCACCCTACAAGGCGACCCGCGGCACCCTGTACAAGTACATCAAGTGCGTGAAGAACGCCTCCTTCGGCTGCGTCACCGACGAGTAGGTATAGCCACGAAACCTACCAAATCCACGAAAAGGATTATTGCGGCGCACGCGCTTCGCGCGGCGCCGTGAAACCAATATTTCTTTCGGGGGTTTCGTGGCCTTATATGATTTCTACAGCGTGTCCCAGGAGGACCGCTTGCGGAAGCGGATGCGCGGCAGGATCAGGCCGAGGATGATGCCGACGATGATCACCCCGGCGCCGACCATGAACCAGTCGCGGGCGGTGCGGTCGCGCAGGGATTCGTTCTCCTGCACCAGGGTCTGCTGCTCGCGTTCCATGGCGATCAGCTTGTTCTTCAGCTCGCGATTCTCGCTGTCGATGGCCAGGGTGCTGGATGCCGTGCGGCGCACTTCCGCCAGCTGCTGGGCGAGCCGGCTGTTCTCTGCCTTGAGTTTGGCCAGCTCGGCTTCCACGGCGGCCTTGGCCTCTTCCAGTTCGGCGAGGCGGCTGCCGCGTGTCTTGTCCTGCATCTCCAGCTGGGCGAGCTTCTTTTCCGCCTGGACCAGGCGGTCGCGGGCGGCCGGCACCTTCATCAGGTAACGGCTCAGTACCCAGCCCTCGGCCCCGCTCGGTGCGCGTACCAGGCTCCAGCCGCTCGCCTTGTCGACCTCCAGCACCTCCACCGGCGTGCCGCTCGGCAGCATGCGGCTGATGCGGTGCTGCATGCTCTTGCCGGTGCGCATGGGGATCTCCAGGCGGTCGCTGACGAAGCGGGTTTCACTGAAGGCGGGCAGGGCCAGTCCCAGCAGCAGGGCAAAAACCAGTAGACGTTTCACGGGGACTCCTAACGACATGTGTCACACAGTGGGCAGATTCTACGCGAGGCGGGCGAAGGCGGAAGGTGAACCCCTTCACAGGCCGGACCGGCCGCCGTCGGCTGCCCGGCGTATCGGTGCTATCCTTGCGGGATGATTCGCGATTGGCGGCGTTAAATCAAGCCTGACGAGATGCTGGCACGGCTCGATCAATTCGATTTCCACGCCCGGCTGGGCGATCTGCCCGGGGCGTCGCTGGTGATTTTCACGGCCCCCTCCTGCGGCGCCTGCCGCCAGTGGCGGCGCCTGCTGGAAAGCTATCACCGGGATCATCCGGCGCTGCGCCTGTTCGAGGTGGATGCCGCCGAGGACCAGGCCCTGGCCCGCGAGTTCGATGTCTATCACTTGCCGGCGCTGTTTCTCTATCTCGATGGCGAGTTCCACAGCGCCCTGCAGTGCGAGGCGCAGCCCGCCGCGCTGGAGGCCGCCATCGATGCCGCCCTGGCCGGGCCGGGCGAGGAGGCACCTTGAGGGTCGCTGCCGACGGCTGGCTGACGGAGGTGCAGCGTTGCCCCTCGCCGAACTGCGATCCCCGTCCCGACCCGGAGGACGTCTCGCTGCTGGTCATCCACGGCATCAGTCTGCCGCCGGGGGAGTTCGGTGGTCCGGCCATCGAGCAGCTGTTCACCAACTGCCTCGATCCCCAGGGGCACCCCTATTTCCGGGATATCGCCGGCCTGCGTGTTTCCAGCCACTTGCTGATCCGGCGCGACGGTGCGTTGCTGCAGTTCGTGCCCTTCGGTGAACGGGCCTGGCATGCGGGGGAGAGCCGTTTCCAGGGACGCGCCGCCTGCAACGACTTTTCCATCGGTATCGAGCTGGAGGGGACGGACGACACACCCTACAGCGACCCGCAGTACCGGGCGCTGGCGGCAGTGATCCCCCTGCTGCAGGCCCGCTATCCGGGCATCGAGCGGACGCACATCGTCGGCCACAGCGAGATTGCGCCGGGACGCAAGACGGACCCCGGACCGGCCTTCGACTGGGGGCGGCTGCATCGCCTGCTCGATGCTTGACAGTGTGCGCGCCGCGCGGGTAGCGTGGCCGGCATGTCCGACATGCCCCACAGGTCAGCCCGGGTCGCCCTTCCATGACCCTGCTCTCCATCCTCATCGGCCTGCTGCTGGAGCATGTCTACGATCAGCTGCACCGGCTGCGTCGCTACGATCACTTTCATCGCTATATCGCCTGGATGCGCGCCCGCCTGCCGGTGCCGCCCTTCGGCGGCTGGGTGCAGCTGGCGACCCTGTTGCTGCCGCTGCTGTTCGCGGTGCTGCTGGTGCAGGGCGCGCTGCACGGCCTGCTCTGGGGGTTGCTGTCGCTGGCCTTCGGTGTCCTGGTGCTGCTGTTCTGCCTCGGTCCGCAGGATCTGTTCAGCGATATCGAACGCTATCGTCAGGCGCTGGCGGAGGGGGACCGCGAGCGGGCGCGGGCGCTGGCCGGCGAACTGCTGGGTGAGACCCCTCCGGACGATCTGCAGGCGGAGGCCGCCGCCGTCGTCGAGCGGTCGATGATCGAGGCCAATGTGCGCATCTTCGGTGTGCTGTTCTGGTTCGCCCTGCTCGGTCCCCTGGGGGCTGTCGCCTACCGTGCGGCGCGGGAGATGTGCAGCGAGCGGCTGGACGGCGACCAGGCCTTCAACGCCGCGGTCGACGACCTGAATGCCGTGCTCGACTGGGTGCCGGCGCGGCTGGCGGCGGCGGGCTATGCCCTGTCCGGGCATTTCGATGGTGCCCGGCAGGGCTGGCGGCTCTATGCCGAGAGTGGGGCTGCGCACAATCCGCTGGCCTCGGATGCCCTGCTGGCGGCGGTGGGGCTGGGGGCGCTGGACCTGGATGCGGATCAGCCGGTGGACGATTGGCCGGAGCGGCTGCACGCCGCCTCGCGCCTGATCTGGCGCACCCTGGTGATCTGGGTGTTCGTGATCGCCCTGCTGACCCTGGCGGGCTGGTTCGGTTGAGGCTTTCCAGGGATAGGGCCTATAGCCACGAAACCCACGAAGAAGTAACGTGCCTGCCTGCAGCGGGGCCGCATGAATTTGCATTACCTCAAGGACATGGTGTAACGGGACGGATCCTCCATGGCTATCCGCTCTGCAGCTTGTCCGCCGCGATGGCGCGCAGCCGTGGCACGGCGAGGCCGGCCGCCTCGGCGTGGGTCAGGGCGCGCTGCAGCCGTGCCGGCGCGCTGCGCCCGGTACAGCCGTGGTCGGGGTCGGCCTCGAAGGCCTCCACCATGCCGGCGATCAGGGCCGCATCGTCCAGCGGCTGGCCGCTCAGCCAGGCCTGGATCTGCAGCACCTCGGTCGCCACCTCGCGGGCCAGTTGCTGATGATGGCCCCACAGCTCGCCCACCGTGCCACCGGTCACCAGGCCGGCGATGTTGCTGGTGAGGATGTACAGGTTCTTGCGCACCAGCTCGTGGAGCAGCTCATCGGCACTGTCCAGCACCCGCGCGGGGATGTCGATCCCCTCCAGCGCGGTCTGCAGCAGGGCGGCCCCGGGGCCCCAGACCGGTGATGGCAGCAGCACCTTGGTGTCCATGCCCTGCTTCTTCTCGAACCAGACCGAGATCACCGTCGGCGCCCGCAGTCCCTGCGCCTCCCAGTCGCGGGGCAGCAGTTCGTTCTGCAGCAGCGCCAGGCGGGCGCGCCAGGGCGTGGGGATGGCGCTCAGGGTCGGCTGCAGATCGTCCTCCGCCACCGCCAGCAGCACCAGGGCCGGTTCCGGGATGCTGGCCGATTCCAGCGCCATGTCCATGTCGCGGGTGATGGGGAAGACGGGATGCCCGAGTCGCAGCAGGCCGCGGGCGAAGACCGCGCCCAGTTCGCCGATGCCGATGATCACCACGGGTTGTTTCATGAGGGGCTCCCGACTGTCGTCTGCTGAAGGAATCCGCCTTGCCGGCCGACCGGGGGCCGCCGCAAGGGCGGGGGAATCCTACCAAGGATTCGATTCCCGGGGCAGAAGGGCAGGGTGTCGCCGAGGCAACAAAAATCATCGGGAGCTCTGGGGGGCAAGAAACCCGGCGGCCCGGCCTTGCCCCCTTGCGGGCGAAGCGGTTAACCCGGATATTGCACCAAGGATTCGAGTTTCAGGGCAAAATGCGACGCCAGATTTGGTCTGAACTCGAACAGGCACAAACTGTAACAGGGTACAATTGCTCGCAGAGGGAATCACTGCCTTGATATATACCGGAAAAAATTACGCATGCAAGGCCGCCTTGGTGCAATATCCGGGTTAAATGGCGACTTCCCCCGCGGACCCGAGACGATGAAGGAACTGATTCTGGGCGGCGCCCGTTCCGGCAAGAGCCGCTGGGCGGAGCAGTGCGCCGCGGCCGACGGCCGGACGGTCTGCTATGTCGCCACGGCCGGGGCCGGGGATGCCGAGATGGCGGCGCGCATCGCACGCCACCGTGCCGAACGGCCGGCCACCTGGCGCACGGTCGAGGCGCCGCTGGCGCTGGCCGAGACGCTGGCGCGCGAGGCCGCCGCGGATCGCTGCCTGCTGGTCGACTGCCTGACCCTCTGGTTGTCCAACCTGCTCGGTCACGACCCGGCTCTGGCGGTGGACGACCCCGAGGCCTGTCTGGCGCGCGAGAGCCAGCGGCTGCTGAGTCTGCTGCCGACCCTGCCGGGGCGGGTCATCCTGGTCAGCAACGAGGTTGGCCAGGGGCTGGTCCCGGCCGATGCCGCCAGCCGCCGTTTCCGTGACGAGGCCGGTCGCCTGCATCAGGCGCTGGCCACTTGCTGCGACCGGGTGACACTGGTGGTCGCCGGTCTGCCTCTCTACCTGAAAGGAGATCCCCTTGACTGACTGGATCCTTGAGCCGGTCTGTACTCCGGATGCCACCGTCCGCGAGGCGGCGCAGGCGCGCCAGGCCCAGCTCACCAAGCCACCGGGGTCGCTCGGCCGGTTGGAGGACCTGGCCGTGGCCTTCGCCGCCCGCCAGGGGCGGGAACGGCCGTCCCTGGATGCCGTGTGGATCAGCGTCTTCGCCGCCGACCACGGCGTGGCCCGCGCCGGTGTCTCGGCCTTTCCCCAGGCGGTGACGCTGGAGATGGTGCGCAACTTCGTCCGCGGCGGGGCGGCGATCAGCGTCCTGGCCCGTGAGCTGGGCGCCGAGCTGGAGGTGATCAACCTCGGCACCGTCGACGATCCAGGGCCGATGGAGGGGGTGCGCGCGGCCCGCCTGGGGCCGGGTAGCAGCGATTTCACCGCCGGGCCGGCGATGAGCGAGGCGCAGTTCGAGGCGGCCCTGGCCGAGGGGCGGGGCGCGGTGGAACGGGCTCGCGCGGCCGGTGCCGGCCTGTTCATCGGCGGGGAGATGGGTATCGGCAACACCAGCGCCGCCGCGGCGCTGGCCGCGGCCCTGCTGGGTCTGCCGGCGGTCGAACTCACCGGCCCCGGCACCGGTCTGGATGCCGCCGGGGTGCTGCACAAGGCGGCCATCCTGCAGCGGGCGCTCGACTTCCACGGCACGGCGCTGGCCGAGCCGAGGGAGGCCCTGCGCCGGCTCGGGGGGTTCGAGATCGCGGCCCTGGCCGGTGCATTTCTGCGCGCCGCCCAGCTCGGCCTGCCGGTCCTGGTCGACGGCTTCATCGCCAGCGCGGCGGCCCTCGCCGCGGCACGGCTCAACCCGGCCGCCGCGGCCTGGCCGCTCTATGCCCATGCCTCGGCCGAACCCGGCCACCGGCGGATTCTGGCCGGTCTGGAGGCCGAGCCGTTGCTCGATCTCGGCCTGCGCCTCGGCGAGGGCAGCGGGGCGGCGGTCGCCGTCTGTCTGCTGCGCCAGGCCCTGGCCCTGCACAACGGCATGGCGACCTTCGCCGAGGCCGGCGTCTCCGGCAAGGAGGCATGAACCCCACCACCGTCGATCTGCTGCGTCACGGCGAGACCGTGCTGGGTGCGGTTTTTCTCGGCCGCAGCGATGCGCCGCTGACTGCGGCCGGCAGGGCGGCGATGCAGGCCGCCCTGCCGGAACGGCCGTCCTGGCAGATCGTCTTCAGCTCGCCGCTGCAGCGCTGTGCGGATTTCGCCGGCGAACTGGCGCAGCAGGCCGGGGTGGAGTGCCGGCTGCTGCCCGAACTGCAGGAGATGGATTTCGGCGACTGGGACGGGCGCAGTGCGCAGCAGATCCAGGCCGAGGACCCCAATGCCCTGGAGACCTTCTGGGCCGATCCGCTGCACCGCGCTCCACCCGGCGGCGAGACCCTGGCCGGTTTCGCGGAGCGGGTGGCGCGCGGCTGGCGGCTCCTGCTCGCCGCCGCCGCCGGCCGCCATGCGCTGCTGGTCAGCCATGGCGGCGTGATTCGCGTGCTGCTCTGCCAGCAGCTTGGTGTGCCCCTGGAACGGTTGTTCTGCTGGCGGGTGCCCCATGCCGGCCTGAGCCGCCTGCGGCTGCAGGGTCTTGCGCCGGGGCAGGCCGAGCTGTGTTTCCTCAACGGCCGTATCGAGCAATGCGCGGAGGAATGAGCGTGCGCGGTTTCTGGATCGCCCTGCAGTTCCTGACCCGCCTGCCGGTGCCGGCACTCGGCCAACTCGGGCGGGAGGACATCGCCCGTTCCCTGGTGTGCTACCCGCTGGTCGGCCTGCTGCTGGGCCTGATCCTCTGGGGACTGGCGGCGGCCACCGCCGGGCTCGGGCCCTTGCCGGCTGCGGCGCTGCTGTTGCTGGTCTGGACGGCGCTGACCGGCGGCCTGCATCTCGATGGCCTCGGCGACTGTGCTGACGCCTGGCTGGGTGGCCACGGTGATGCCGAGCGCAGCCTGGCGATCATGAAGGATCCCCACGCCGGGCCGGCGGCAGTGATCGCCATCGTCCTGCTGCTGCTGTTCAAGTTCGCTGCCCTCGCCACCTTGTTGGCCGGCACGCCACTGTGGGTGTTGCTGCTGGTGCCCGTGCTGGGACGGGCCGCTGTGATTGGCCTGTTGCGCACCGCGCCCTATGTTCGGCCCGGCGGGTTGGGCGAGCCATTGAGCGAAGCGGCGGCGGAAGGCGGCGTCATCGCCCTGTTGGCGACGGCAGGCGGCGTGCTCCTGCTCGGCGGCGGTTCCGGCCTGCTGTGGCTCGTCTGCGCCGCCCTGGCCGTGGCCGCCGTGCGTCACCTCGCCCTGCGGCGCATCGGCGGGGTGACCGGCGACGTCCTCGGTGCGGCCGTCGAGATCAGCGAGGCCGCGGTGTTGTTGGGGATGTTGATATAGAAGCTGGAAGCTAGGAGCTAGGAGCTAGAAGACAGGAGTCAGAATTCAGAAGGCAGCAGAGTGGGCACTGCCCGCCGTTTTCCGGATCGCTCTCCCATCTCACAGCTTCCGTCTCCCAGCTTCTAGCTCCTAGCTCCTAGCTTCCATCTTCTAACAACGGCCCACGCAGGCGCTCGAAGTCGCGCGGCGCGACGTATTGCAGCACGTCCTTGCCCTTGGTGTGGATGATCAGGTCCAGCCCGCGGTCGGGGTAGAGCAGGTGACGGGCGCCGCTGTCGTCGGAGAGGGTCTCCGCGGGGATGCCGAAACGGCGCTCGGCGATGTCCTCGTCGAGGTTGACGGTGGGGATGAAGGTGATGCCGATCAGCGGGGCGTCCAGTACCAGCGGCCGGTCCTCGTGACGGATATGGAACTTCAGGGCACCGCTTTCCAGCCGCTCGACCCGCGCGGCGCGCTCGCGCAGCCCGGCCAGGGTCTCAGCCGGCAGTTCGGCGGCGAGGATCAGCTTGCCCGAGAACAGGCCGGCGGTGAAGCGGCTGTAGTACAGCTCCAGGCTGCCCGGCTCGCCGCGTTCCGCGATCACGGCGAGTTCCGCATCGCGGCCGATCCGGGCCAGGGCGTCGCCGAGGCGGTCACGGCCCAGATGCAGACCGAACACCCGCGAGCTGCCGTCGGCCAGCACCTCGATCTGCCAGGGCAGGTCGCGGGGCGGCTGCGGCGGCGAGCCGCCGTCGCGCAGGCTGAGCAACACGGCCAGCACGGCCAGCAGCAGGATCACCAGCAGGGGGCGAAATTTTTTCATGAGGCAGCGTTCCGGCGGAGTCGGGTGGCGGATTGTACCGCGTCGGAAGCCGGGGTTGGGCATTCCCCCGTCGTCAGGCGGAACCGACGATGGCCGCGAAATCCACCAAACCCACGAAAAGATCGATGGCCACGGAACCCACGGAACACATTGTAGGAGCGGCCTCCAGGCCGCGATCGAGGTGGCATCACCCGCCGTCGTCAGGCGGAACCTGGGATGGCCACGAAACCCACCAAACCCACGAAAAGATCGATGGCCACGGAATCCACGGAAAACATTGTAGGAGCGGCCTCCAGGCCGCGATCTGGGGTGGCATCACCCGCCATCGTCAGGCGAAACCGACGATGGCCACGAAACCCGCGAAACCCACGAAAAATCGATGGCCACGGAACCCACGGAAAACATTGTAGGAGCGGCCTCCAGGCCGCGATCGAGGTGGCATCACCCGCCGTCGTCAGGCGGAACCTACAATGGCCACGAAATCCGCGAAACCCACGAAACGACCGATGGCCACGGAATCCACGGAAAACATTGTAGGAGCGGCCTCCAGGCCGCGATGGGGTTGCCGCCGTCGTCAGGCGGAACCGACGATGGCTACGAAACCCACGAAAAGATCAATGGCCACGGAACCCACGGAAGGCATTGTAGGAGCGGCCTCCAGGCCGCGATCGAGGTGGCATCACCCGCCGTCGTCAGGCGGAACCTGGGATGGCCACGAAATCCACCAAACCCACGAAAAGATCGATAGCCACGGAACCCACGGAAAACATTGTAGGAGCGGCCTCCAGGCCGCGATGGGGTTGCCGCCGTCGTCAGGCGGAACCGACGATGGCCACGAAACCCGCGAATCCCACGAAAAATCGATGGCCACGGAACCCACGGAAAACATTGTAGGAGCGGCCTCCAGGCCGCGATGGGGTTGCCGCCGTCGTCAGGCGGAACCGACGATGGCCACGAAACCCACGAAAAGATCAATAGCCACGGAATCCACGGAAGGTTTTGTAGGAGCGGCCTCCAGGCCGCGATCCCGCAAAGGGGAGGGCTAAAGCCCGATCCCCAGCAGCCCGTCCACGAAGTCCATGTCGAGGTGTTCCTCCAGGGTGTCGGCCAGCCGCTCGATGGCGGCCTCGCGCAGGCCGTGGTAGTCCAGCGGCTGCGCCTCCTCCAGCCCGGCCCAGCGGAGCAGGGCGCTGCAGGCCGCCGGCTGCTCGAACAGCCCGTGCAGGTAGGTGGCGAGGATCTGGCCGTCCTCCGACAGGGCGCCGTCGCAGCGGCCGTCGTCGAGGTGGACCGCGGGACGTTCCAGCGCCGCGCCCTCGCTGCGCCCGGCGTGGATCTCGTAACCCTCCACCTCCGCGCTCTCCAGGCCCAGCCGACCACGTACCCGGCGCAGCTGCTTGTCGGTTTCCAGCCGGGTCTCCAGATCGAGCAGGCCGAGCCCCTCGCTGCTCCCGGCCGGTCCCTCGATGCCCTGCGGGTCGTGCAGCCGGCGGCCCAGCATCTGCAGGCCGCCGCAGATGCCGAGCAGCCGGCCGCCATAACGCAGGTGGCGGTGGATGTGGGTCTCCCAGCCGTGATGGCGCAGCGCGGCGAGGTCGGCACGCACGCTCTTGCTGCCGGGCAGGACGATGAGGTCGGCGGCTGGCGGTCGCGCCTCCAGGGGAACGAAGCGGAGATCGACCTGGGGATGCAGGCGCAGCGGGTCGAAGTCGGTGTGGTTGCTGATCCGCGGCAGCACCGGCACCAGGACCCGCAGCGGGCGGTCTGCCTCCAGCCGCTGTCCGGCGGCGATGGCATCCTCCGCCTCCAGGTGCAGGCCGTGCAGCCAGGGCAGCACGCCTGCCACGCGTTTCCCGCTGTTCGCCTCGAGCCAGTCCAGGCCGGGTTGCAGCAAGCCGATGTCGCCGCGAAAGCGGTTGATGACGAAGCCGCGGGTTCGGGCGCGTTCCGGAGAGGAGAGCAGTTCCAGGGTGCCGATCAGATGGGCGAAGACCCCGCCGCGGTCGATGTCGGCGACCAGCAGCACCGGGCAGTCGGCCGCCTCCGCGAAGCCCATGTTGGCGATGTCGTGCGCGCGCAGGTTGACCTCGGCCGGGCTGCCGGCCCCTTCCACCAGCACCAGATCGTGTGCCGCCTGCAGCCGCCGGTAGGATTCCATCACCGCCGCCAGCAGCTGTGGCTTGTGCGCGTGATAGGCGCGGGCATCCAGCTCCTGCCGTGCCCGGCCGTGGACGATGACCTGGGCCCCGGTGTCGCTGTTGGGTTTCAGCAGCACAGGGTTCATGTCCACCGTCGGTTCCAGTCCCGCGGCCTGCGCCTGGACCGCCTGGGCGCGGCCGATTTCGCCGCCATCGGCGGTTACTGCGCTGTTCAGGGCCATGTTCTGGGGTTTGAAGGGGGCGACGCGCAGGCCGCGGCGGGCATAGACCCGGCACAGGCCGGCGACCAGCGTGCTCTTGCCGGCGTCGGAGGTGGTGCCCTGGATCATGAGTGTGCCCATCGGGCGGCGATTGTCGCATGAACGGGGGAGGGGGGAGGAGGTGGAATTCAGAAGCCAGAATTCAGAATCCAGGAGTCAGAATCCAGGAGTCAGGAGCTGGGAGGGGGCTCGGTCGGCGTAGCGGCTTGGGGTACACTGCGCGTTTTGCAAACCCCGAGTCCGGATGCGTGTCGACTGCACTTGCCATTGCCGCTGCCCTGTTGCTCGATCGCCTGTTCGGCGAGCCCCGCCGCTGGCATCCGCTGGTCGGCTTCGGTCGCCTGGCCGGGGCGCTGGAGAGGCGCTGGAACCGGCCGCCGCCTGGCGGGGTGCTGCCCGGTCTGGCCGCGCTGCTGCTGCTGGTGCTGCCACCGGTGGCGTTGGCCGCGGTTCTGCAGGCCGGCGCCGCGGCCTGGCCCGTGGGGGTGCTGCTGCTCTATCTCGCCATTGGACAGCGCAGCCTGGAGGAACATGCCCGGACCGTGGCCGCGGCCCTGGATGCCGGCGATCTCGCGGCGGCGCGGCTGGCCGTCGGCCGGCTGGTCAGCCGTGATACCGCGCAGCTCGATGCCGACGGGGTGGCCGGGGCCACCGTCGAGTCGGTGCTCGAAAACGGCAACGATGCCCTGTTCGGCGCCCTGTTCTGGTTCCTGGTGGCGGGCGCCCCCGGCGTCGTGCTCTACCGCCTGGTCAACACCCTGGATGCCATGTGGGGTTACCGCACGCCGCGTTTCCTCCGCTTCGGCCGGGCCGCGGCACGCCTCGACGACCTGCTGAACTGGCTGCCGGCGCGGCTCACTGCCCTCGGCTACGCGCTGCTCGGCGATGGCCGCCGGGCCTGGCGCTGTTGGCGGGCCCAGGCTCCGGCCTGGAAGAGCCCCAATGCCGGGCCGGTGATGGCGGCCGGCGCCGGTGCCCTGGGCGTGCGGCTCGGCGGCCCGGCCCGCTATCATGGCGACTGGCAGCCGCGCCCGCCGCTGGGCGCGGGCCATGCCCCGCATGCCGCGGACATCGGCCGGGCTCTGGGCCTGGTGCGGCAGGGGGCTTGGCTGTGGCTGGGGCTGGCGGCGGCCGGGGGGTGGATCCTTGCTTGAGCACGGTGGCCGCCTGAACGTCGCGGCACGGCGCTATGGCATTCCGCGCGAGGCCTGGCTGGACCTGTCCACCGGCATCAATCCCTGCGGCTGGCCGGTGCCCGAGCTGCCGGCCGCGGTCTGGCAGCGCCTGCCGGAGGACGACGATGGGCTGGCAGCGGCCGCGGCGGCTTATTACGGCGGCGGGCCGCCGCTGGCGGTGGCCGGCAGCCAGGCGGCCATCCAGATCCTGCCGCGGCTGCGTCCCGCGGGGCGGGTGGCGGTGCTGAGCCCCGGCTATGCCGAACATGCCGCGGCCTGGCGGGTCGCCGGCCATGCCGTGATCGAGGTGCCGGCCGAGGGAATCGCCGCGCTGCTGGAGCGGATCAAGGTGCTGGTGCTGATCAATCCCAACAATCCTACGGGGACGCGCTTTGCCGCGGACCAGCTGCTGGCCTGGCACCAGCGGCTGGCGGCGCGCGGTGGCTGGCTGGTGGTCGACGAGGCCTTCATGGATGCCGAGCCCGGCGACAGCCTGGTGGCGGCCGCCGGCCGTCCCGGCCTGGTGGTGCTGCGCTCGTTGGGCAAGTTCTTCGGTCTGGCCGGGGCGCGGGTCGGTTTCCTGTTTGCCGAAGCGGCACTGCAGCGCGCCCTGGCGGCGCGACTCGGCCCCTGGGCGGTGGCCGCCCCGGCCCGTGAGGTGGCCCGCCGGGCGCTGGCAGATGGCGACTGGCAGGCCCGGACCCGCCAGCGGCTCGGCCGGGACGCGCTGCGGCTCGCCGCCCTGCTGCGGGCCCATGGCCTGCCTCCCGCCGGTGGCACCGCCCTCTTCCAGTGGCTGCCCCACCCCCGGGCTGCGGAGCTGGCCGAGGCCTTCGCCCGCCAGGCGGTGCTGGTGCGCCACTTCGAGGCCCCTGCCTCGCTGCGCTTCGGGCTGCCGGGGACGGCAGCGGACTGGGCGCGGCTGGAGACGGTGCTGGAACGGGTGACGGGCGAGGCGGCGGCCCATGGCTGAACGCCGATGGCGCTGGCTGGGCGTGCTCTGGCTGTTGGCGCTGGCGTTGCCGGCGCTGGCCGAGATCCGCGTCCTGGACGATACCGGGCAGACAGTGGTCCTGCCGGCGCCGGCCCGGCGGGTGATCAGTCTGGCGCCGCACGTCACCGAAACCCTGTTCGCCATCGGCGCCGGCGACCGGCTGGTGGGGGCGGTGGACTTCAGCGATTATCCGCCAGCGGCAAAGCGGTTGCCCCGGGTGGGTGGTTATTCCCGGCTCGACACCGAGCGCATCCTGGCCCTGCAACCGGATCTGGTGGTCGGCTGGGCCGGCGGCAACGACGCCGACAGCCTGGCCATGCTGCGGCGCCTGGGACTGACCCTGTTCCTCAGCGAGCCGCAGCGGCTGGAGGACATGCCGGACCAGTTCTTGCGGCTGGGCCGGCTGCTGGGACAGGAGGCCGCGGCAGGCCGACTGGCGGAGGATTTCCGCCGGCGGTTGGAGGAACTGCGCCGGCGCTACGCGGGGAGCTCCCCGGTGCGGGTGTTCTACCAGGTCTGGGATCGGCCGCTGATCACGCTCAATGGCGAGCAGCCGGTCTCTGACCTGATCCGTCTGTGCGCTGGGCACAACGTCTTCGCCGACCTGACGGCCGCAGCGCCGCGGGTCGATATCGAGGCGGTGCTGGCGGCGGACCCGCAGGTGATCATCGCCTCGGGCATGGGCGCGCAGCGGCCGGAATGGCTGGATGCCTGGCGCCGCTGGCCGGAGCTGTCCGCCGTGCGCGGCGGGCATCTGTACGTGATCGACCCGGATATCATCCAGCGCCCGGGGCCGCGGCTGCTGCAGGGGGCGGAGCGGATGTGCGAACTGCTGGAGCGGGTGCGGGCAGGCCGCTGAAGGGGACGTTCAGTCCGCTTCCATGGGCCGCCCCCAGCTGTCCTCGTAGAGCAGGGACTCGAGCGGTCGGGACCTTCAGTAGAAGGCCCCGACATGGCCGATGCAGAGGATGGCGACCGGTTAACGCCAATCGCGGCCTGGAGGCCGCTCCTACCATGGTGCCGCCATGCCACGTAGGAGCGGCCTCCAGGCCGCGATCCCCGGCTGGCAAAGCAGGTTGGGTAATCGTCCGAAAAACCATAGCCGTCGCTATGGCTTGAGGAGGATTACCCAGGATGCGCAGCCAGAGTCGGCCTGACATCGAATAGGCGCAAACTGTAACCCGCCCGGAGGGCTTTTCATGGCCATGGCGTCCTTCGAACCCCATTCATGCCGGCCGCCTTGGTGCAATATCCGGGCTGGGCGCCTGGTGTGCCGCCTGCAGCAGGCGCTGCAACAGCCCGGGCTCGATGGGGTCGGTACGGAAGTGGCGCATGTCGCGCCGCTCGCGGATCACCCGGTAGACCGTCTCGATGACCTCTGGCGGGTGGGCCTGACTCACGCGTCGCGGCCGCGCTGCCAGAGCACGTCCGGCACCCCGGCGGCCCGGTTCAGGTGGCGGGCGAGCACGAACAGCAGATCGGAGAGGCGGTTGAGGTAGCGCAGGCTGGCGGCGTTGACCGGTTCCTTGCGGTTCAGGCTCACCACCCGCCGCTCGGCACGACGGCAGACGGTGCGCGCCAGGTGCGCCAGTGCCGCCGCACGGCTGCCGCCGGGGAGGATGAATTCCTTGAGGTAACCGAGGCCGGCGTTCATCGCGTCCAGCCAGGCCTCCAGGCCTTCGATACGGGCCGCGTCCAGCACCTGTCGGCCGGGCATGCAGAGTTCACTGCCGATGTCGAACAGGTCGTGCTGGATCTCCGTCAGCCTTTCGTGCACCTCGGGCGGCAGATCCTCCGTCAGCAGCAGGCCGACCACGCTGTTCAATTCGTCCACGCTGCCGAAGGCCTCGATGCGGGCATCGTCCTTGTCGACCCGCGAGCCGTCGCCGAGCCCGGTGCTGCCGCTGTCGCCGGTCCGGGTGTAGATCTTGGAGAGTCGGTGACCCATGGTGTGTTCCTCGTCGCTGTGCTGCAGGGGTAGTGTGTCCGCGAGCGGCTGGGGGCGCGGCCGTTTTTCCGCTCCGTTCTCAGCTGCCGGTGAGACGATACTGCACCGGCAGTTCCAGTTCACGCGCTGCGCCCAGCCGCCAGGCGGCAAGCGAAACCCGGCCGACCCGGGACAGGGCCTCGCGGGCCGAACGGTCCAGCAGCCGATAGCCGGAACTGCGGGTGACGCGCACGTCTTCGATGCGGCCGTCGGGGTTCAGGGTGAAGCCGAGCCGTACCTCCCCCTCCCAGCCGCGGCGGCGGGCCAGCGGCGGATAGCGGAAATGGCGGGCCAGTGCCAGCCGTACCTCGGCCAGCAGCCGGGCACTGGAGGGTGCTGCGGGCCGGGGCGCAGCGGTCGTGGCTGGGCGGATCCGGGGTGCCGGGGCGGGTGGCCGTGCCGTTGCCGCAGGGGGCGCCGGTGGCTTCTGCTGCCGTGGCTGGAGAGGGGGCCGGACCAGGGGCGGCCGGGTTGCCGTCCGCCGGGGCGGTTCGCGGCCGGGGCTGGCCGCCGGGGGCACCGGGGCGCTGTCCGCCTGGACCCCGACCGCCTCCGCCGGGCGGCGGCTTGAACCGGCGAGCTGCAGGTTCAGCACCGGGGCCTGGGGGGCGAGCGTGGGCGCCGGCGGTGGCCAGTGCGCGAGCAGCAGGCCGTGGATGCCCAGCGACAGCACCAGCATCCAGCCCAGCGGGCCGGGTGCAGGGTGCCGTCGCCGGGCCGCCGGGTGCATCAGCGCTGCGGACGGTAGGCCAGGGTGAGCAGCAGGTTGCGGCCGTCCTGCGGGTAGTAGCTGGCCAGCTGGTAGTCCCGGTCGAAGAGGTTGCCGAGCCGGGCGCCCAGGGTCCAGTCGCGCGCCAGGCCGTAGCGCAGGCGCAGGTCGAGGGTGGCGTAGCCGCCCAGCTCGCGGCTGTTGGCCAGGTTGTCGTAGCGCTTGCCCACGGCGCGCAGGGTGGCCCCTGCTCTGAGCCGGCCGAAGTCGCGGTCGAGGTCCAGCCGCAGGGAACGCTTGGCGCGCCTCGGCAGCTGGTTGCCGCGGTTGCTGTCGTTGCCGCGGTGCTCCGGGTCGGCCAGGGTCAGCGAAGTGCGCGTCTGCCAGCCGAACCACTGGCCGTCGATATCGACCTCCAGACCGCGGATCCGCGCCTCGCTGATGTTGTTGGGCGCGAGCAGGCTGCTGTCATAGGCGATCAGATCGTCGATCCGGGTCTGGTAGAGGCTGGCCGACCAGCGCAGGCGCTCGCTGCGGCCGGACAGGCCGAGTTCGATGCTGCGCGATTCCTCGGGCCTGAGGTTGGCGTTGCCGTAGCCGGGATAGTAGAGCTCGTTGAAGGTCGGGGCCTTGAAGGCGGTGCCATAGCTGGCGGTGAGGCGCAAGCTGTCCGCGAAGTCATGGCCGACCGCGATGCTGCCGGTGGTGTGGTTGCCGAACTGCTGGTCGTCGTCGCGGCGCAGGGCGACCTGCAGGTCGTGATTGCCGAGGCGGCCCTGGTACTGCAGGAACAGGCCCTTGTTGTCCCGCGAGTCGACCGCATAGCTGGCGCTGCTGGTCACCTTGTCGTCGTAGTAGTCCGCCCCCAGGCTCAGCAGGCCGCTGTCGCCGATGCCGAAGTCGGCCTGCAGCGACAGGCTGTTGCGGCGGGTGTCGAAGGTCGAGGCGTAACTGCCGTCCTTGAAGTTGTCGGACTCGTCGCGACTCTGGCCGGCCTTGAGGCGCAGGCTGCCGATCTCGCCGAGTGGCAGTTCGAGACCGGCGCCCAGCACCTGCTGCACACCCTCGGCTTCGTTCTGGAAGCTGCCGTCGAATTCGACATCGCTGTTGACGCGCAGCAGATGCAGGTCGAGGCTGGCCCCCTTGCCGAAGCGCAGGCCGCCGCGCAGGTTGAGGGACAGGTTGCGGTAGCCATCGTCGTCCGGCTCCTCGGTGTAGCAGCCGGCGAAGGCGGTGGAACTGCCGGTGCAGGCATTGAAACCTTCGGTGTCCTCGCCGGACAGGCTGAGGCTGTACCAGCGGTCCTGGTCGCCGCCGCTGATTGCGGCGCCCAGCTTGTAGGTCTGGTGACTGCCGGCGGAAAGGCCGAGCTCGGGGCGCCGGGTGGCGTCACCCTTGCGAGTGAAGATCTGGATCACGCCACCGATCGCCTCCGAGCCGTAGAGCGCGGAGCGCGGGCCGCGCACGATCTCGATGCGCTCGATCTGATCGACCGGGAAGTCCTGGAAGGCGGCCTGGCCGGTGGTGGCGGAGCCGACCCGCAAGCCGTCGATCAGTACCAGCACGTGGTCGGACTCGGTGCCGCGCAGGAACAGCGAGGTGTTCTTGCCACGGCCGCCGTTGTTGGCGATATCGATGCCAGCGACACCCGCCAGCAGTTCCTCCACCGACTGCGCCTGGAGGCGTTCGATGTCGGCACGCCCGATGACGGTGACCGATGCCAGGCTGGCATCCACGGTCTGCGCCGTGCGGGTCGCGGTGACGATGATGGGGTCGGCCGGCTCGGCGGCCTGCAGGGGGGCTGCCATGACCGAGGCCAGGGCGGTGATCAGGGGGGTGAAACGGTTTCCGGACATGATGGGGTCTCTCCTCTTGCGCACACCCGCGCAAAGACAGGTACATCACCGTGCCGGGAGGACATCGAACGTGAAGCGGACAGGAGCAGACGCTGTCCCGGTGTCGCCCTCCGCGACTCGGACCAAGTCGGCGCTGCCTTCAGGGGAAGGCAGGGCCGGTGCGTCAGGCCGGTCTCCGGGCTCGCGAGCGAGGATCTCTGCGTCCTCCGGTGAATCGCCTTCCCACGCCTGAGCGCAGTGGCCTGATGATTCACCTCGACTCGCCTACCGTTGCGGGGGCAGCGCCGGACTGGGTCTTCTGGCAATGAATGCCGGAGACCGCACCGGACTTCCCGTTTCATTCCACGGATGCCAATCCGCGGAAAACCTGTCGCAGGGGTGGCACAGGGTAGGGACAGCGGGGCAGGCTGTCAACGCGCCGTCCCCGAGGGAGCAACATACCGCAGAGTATGGCAATGCCGCGGGTGATCCGGTAACGTATCCGGCGCTTCGATCACGGAGGAATCCGGCATGAACAGGGCGACAGACGGCAGCGGGGGGGACCCCTATCTCAGCGCCTTCCGCGGCAGCTTCTACGGCGTGCTGCGCTGGCCCCAGCTCGACGCCCTCTGGGACAGCCTGCGCAGCGATGCCGAGGGTTGGTACATCTATGCGGTGGGCGAGCCGCCGCCGGAGAGGCCGGCCGATGCCGAGCGCCTGCTGCGCTTCATCGAGGAGATCGACGCCCTGCTGCGCCGCGAGCACGAGGAGGACTACTGCGGCATCGTCTACACCGACGCCTTCGAGACACCGACCTTCATCAAGATCTTCGACCCCAACAACCTGGGGGTCTCCTGTGGATTCTCCGACAACCCGCCCCTGCCCGGCTGGGTGCTGTCGAAGATGAAGCCGGCCGACCTGCAGGCCGATACGCCGCTGCCGGGCAACCGCCGCCGCTGGTGGCAGCGGCTGCTGGGCGGCTGAATCGCCTGTCTCTGCCTCTCCCGCTTGAGGGCCATGAAATCCGCCAGAGGACCGATGGCCACGGAAAACACGGCACCCCCGGACGTTGACCGGGACATTGCGCGAAGCGCAACCCCGACCTGGCGCCCTGTCCGCGGGTTGTACCGTGGCCGATACCCGGCGGGTTATGTCCACCCCGATCGCGGCCAGAAGGCCGCTCCTACAAGGAGTTCCGCCATGCCCTTGTAGGAGCGGCGTCCACGCCGCGACCCGGCGGAACCCCCATCGCGGCCAGGAGGCCGCTCCTACGATGTTTTCCGTGGATTCCGTGGCCATTGGATCGTTTGCTGATTTGGCGGCCATTACTTGACAAGCGCGTTTCCCCGGCTATTGTAAGTAAACGTTCACTAACATTGTGGGCGAGGTGCCCGGCCCGGCGGTCATGCGCCATGCCGGAGCGGGGCGGAACAGGGGAACGACGAGGAGAACGACCATGAGTGCATTCGACCAGGAACTGGACGCCCGCGGGCTGAACTGTCCGCTGCCGATCCTGCGTGCCAAGAAGAGCATCAACGCCCTGAGCAGCGGCCAGGTGCTGCGAATCGTCGCCACCGATCCCGGCTCGGTGAAGGATTTCGAGGCTTTCTGCAAGCAGACGGGCAACGAGCTGATCGTCTCCAACGATGCTGGCGGCGAGTACGAATTCCTGATTCGCAAGGGATGAGAGACAGGCCACCCGCGCGCAGCGCTGCCGCGGGTGGCCCCATCAGGGGGATGCCATGGAAACACGTGATGCCATTATTAACCCGGCAGCCAAATATGCCGTGTTCAGTGCTTCAGGCCTGTTCCGGGACAAGGCGCGGCCCGCCGGCAAGGGTCGGTCTCCTTGTCAAGGGCCGGAACGCCGGACCGGGGCAGGCCTGAAGCCCCGATCATTATATGATTCAATGGGTTCGGCCGTCGTGTGCCTGCCTGCGGACGGCGTTATCGAACCTTGCCGTAGGCATGCTACGGCGGCGTTTCGATGCCTTGCCGCAGGCAGGCACACGGCGGCTGAACACGGCATATTTGGTTGCCGGGTTAATAGCTGCCGCCGGGCGATCAAGCAGTTCGACCCCGAGCACCAGATGAGCGAGGCGGAGGTCGAGGCCCTGCTGTCACTGGCGCTGCTCTCGCCCACTGCCTTCAACATCCAGCACTGGCGTTTCGTCCGGGTGAGCGACCCCGAATTGCGGCGCCAGATCCGCGTCGCCGCCTGGGACCAGCCGCAGGTCACCGATGCCTCGCTGTTCCTGGTGCTCTGCGCCGACCTGCAGGCCTGGCAGAAGCGTCCGGAGCGCTACTGGGCCAATGCCCCTGCCGAGGTACGCGATTTCGTGCTGCCGGCGCTGGACGCCTATTACCGCGACAAGCCCCAGGTGCAGCGTGACGAGGCGCTGCGTTCCTGCGGCATCGCCGCGCAGACGCTGATGCTGGCGGCGCGGGACATGGGCTACGACAGCTGCCCGATGGACGGCTTTGACTTCCAGCGGGTGGCCGAGCTGATCGCCCTGCCGGAGGATCACGTCATCGCCCTGGCGTTGGCCATCGGCCGACGTACCGCCGAGCCCTGGCCGCGGCCTGGCCAGCTGCCACTTGCCGAAGTGGTGATTCAGGACCGCTTCGGCTGAGGGGAGAGATCATGGTGCAGCGGATGAAGGCGGCGGAGCGCCGTGCCGCCATCCTGGCCGTGGCCAAGGTGCTGTTCGCCGATCGCGGCTATCACGGGGTGTCGGTGGACGAGATCGCAGCCCGGGTCGCGGTCAGTCCGGCGGTGCTCTATCGCCACTTTCCCTCCAAGCAGGCCCTGTACGAGGCGGTGCTGAACGAGATCGCCTGCCGGCGCGAGAGCTATGTCGAAACCATCGTCGCCGGCCCTGACGATTTCGGCAGCGTGTTGCGGCGCATGACCCGGCTGTACGTGGAAAGCGTTGCCGCCGATCCGGACTATCTGCGCATGGAGCTGCACAGCGTCCTGGAGGGCAGTGACGCGGTGCGGGCCTTCTTCGAGAACCGCTGGCGACCCTTTGCCGACTTCATCGAGTTCTCCGTGGCCGAAATGAAGCGCGAGGGGCGACTGGCGGGGGCCAACGGACGGGTGGCGGCGCTGATGTTCCAGGGCATGGTCCGCGAGGCGCTATACAGTACCTGCCTGCATGCCCCGGGGCGCCTCGCCGACATGCCGCTGCCGACCCTGGTCGACAGCCTCATCGACCTGTTCCTCGCCGCGCTCGGGGTGGAGGATCGAGGGACCTGACAAACCCGGATATTGCACCAAGGCGGCCCGCACGAGAGAGGTTCGAGCCATGATCCAGGGGCTGCTAGGCAATGACAGGCCCGGCTGGGCGGGTGAAGGTTTGCGCCTATTCGATTGACTCCGGGCATCCTGCCCTCCGCCCTACGGGCCAGCCTTGCGGCTGTTCAAAATCGCTCCCGGCGATTTTGTCAGGACGCATCTGGCTGCGCATCCTGGCCGATCGCCCTTGAACCATAGCTACAGCTATGCTTCTGCGGGCGATCGACCAACCTGCTTTGCCGGCTCCGCCCTGAGAATCGAATCCTTGGTGCAATATCCGGGCTAAAGCGGCAGCCAGAGCCGCTGGCCGTCGCCGGTCTCGATGGCGCGCAGCGGATGGCCGAATACCCGCCCAAGGCGCTCGGCATCGAACAGTGCCTCCAGCGGTCCGGTTTCGATGCGGCCGCCATCGAGCAGCAGCACATGGTCGGCGAAGCGCGCCGCCAGGTTGATGTCGTGCAGCACCATCAGCACCGTGCGCCCCTCCGCGGCCAGTTCGCGGAACAGCCGCAGACACTGGATCTGGTGCGCCAGGTCGAGGTGGTTGGTCGGCTCGTCCAGCAGCAGCAGTTGCGGGTCCTGGGTGAGCAGGGTGGCCAGGGCCAGGCGCCGCCGCTCGCCGCCGGACAGACTGTGCACCTCACGCTTCGCCATCTCCTCCAGTCCCAGCCGAGCCAGCGAGCGCCGGGCGATGGCCCGGTCGGCGGCCGTCTCCCAGCCCCAGTTGGAGAGGTGGGGATGGCGGCCCATCAGCGCCGTCTCCATCACCGTCGCCGGGAAGGCATCATGGCTGTCCTGCAGCAGCAGGCCGAGGCGCTGCGCCAGCGGCCGCCTCGGCCAGACCGCCAGCGGGCGGCTGTCGAGCCGCACCTCGCCGGCCGCCGGCGGCCGCAGGCCGGCCAGGGTGTGCAGCAGGGTGGTCTTGCCGCTGCCGTTGCGACCGAGCAGAGCCCAGCACTGGCCGGGCGCAAACGCCAGATCGGTGTCGCGGCAGATCCATTTGCCGCCGATCTCGACGCCAAGCCCGAGACACTCCAGGTGGCTCATGTGACCTCCCGTGGCGCCTGGCGCAGCAGCAGGAACAGGAAGGCCGGTACGCCGATCAGCGCGGTGAGGATGCCGACCGGGAGCTGCAGCGGGGCGAACAGGCTGCGTGCCGCGGTGTCGGCCAGAACCAGCAGGCTGCCGCCGGCCAGGGCAGCCCCGGGCAGCAGGCTGCGATGACTGCGCGCCCCGGCCAGGCGCAGCATGTGCGGCACGATCAGGCCCACGAAGCCGACGCTGCCGGCGTAGCTGACGCTGACCGCGGTGGCCAGCGCGGTCAGGGCGTAGACGGCCAGGCGCACGCCGCTGACGGCCACGCCGAGGCTGGCGGCGGTCAGCTCGCCACGGGCCAGCAGGTCGAGTGGCCGGGCCAGCAGCCAGGCCGCGGTCAGGGTCAGGGGCAGGGCCCAGAGGCCGGCCAGCGGCAGGCTGGGGTCGCCGATGTCGCCCATCAGCCAGAACAGCATGCCGCGCAGGTAGCGCTCCGGGCTGATGGTGAGGAGGAAGGCGATCAGCGCCCCCCAGCCGGCCGCGACCACGATGCCGGTCAGCAGCAGCCGGGTCGAGGACCAGTCGTAGAGGCCGCGCGCCAGGCCGAACACCAGCAGGGTGGAGGCCAGGGCGCCGAGGAAGGCGCCGGCGCCGAGGCCGAGGCTGCCGAGCCCCAGCAGCAGGGCGCCGAGCGCGCCGACCGCCGCCCCGCCCGAGGTGCCGAGCACATAGGGATCGGCCAGCGGGTTGCGCAGCAGCACCTGCAGCAGGCTGCCGGCCAGGGCCAGCAGGCCGCCGACCGCGAAGGCGGTCAGGGCCCGCGGCAGGCGCAGCTCGAGGACAATGCGGCCGGCCTCGCCGGCGCCGTCGCCGAGCAGGGCCGCCCAGACCTGGCTGGTCCTGAGCGGGATGCTGCCGGCCATCAGTGCCAGCGCCAGGCTGGCCAGGCCGAGCATGGCCAGGCCGAGCAGCAGGGGCAGGGTACGCGGCATGCCTTCAGTCACGCAGGCTGATCACTGGCCAGCCGCGTTCCAGGGCGGTATGCCGCAGCGACTCGTCCGGGTCCACCGCAACCGGCCGGCTGACCCGTTCCAGCAGGGGCAGGTCGTTGTGGGAGTCGCTGTAGAACCAGCTGCCGTCCAGGGTTTCGCCCTGCTCGGCCAGCCAGGCCTCCAGGCGCCGTACCTTGCCCTCCTGGAAGCAGGGGATGCCGCAGCTGCGGCCGGTGTAGCGGCCGTCGCGCATCTCCACCTCGGTGGCGAGCAAGTGCTCCACCCCCAGGCGCTCGGCGATGGGGGCGGTGACGAAGCGGTTGGTGGCGGTGATGATCACCGGGGTATCGCCAGCCTGGCGGTGGCGCTCCAGCAGCTCGCGCCCCGCCGGCAGGATGATGGGGTCGATCAGGGTGTGCAGGAAGGTCTCCCGCCAGGCATGCAGCTGGCGGGGCTCGTGGGCCGCCAGTGGCTGCAGGGAAAAGGCGAGAAATTCGTCGATATCCAGGGTTCCTGCCTTGTACTGATCGTAAAAGCGCTGATTCTCACGTTCGTATTCGTCGCCGTCGACGATCCCCTGTTCGACCAGGAAGTGTCCCCAGAGATAGTCGCTGTCACCCGCCAGCAGGGTGTTGTCGAGATCGAACAGTGCCAGGGTCAAGACGGTCTTCCTCCGGGGCAGGGGTCGGGTCGCTCAGGATAGTGGTACCCGGGGGCAAGGACAATCACCAGCCGTCCCCAGCTGTGGTTTGCCCGCCACAGCCGGTTTGTGGGAGAATCGTCGAGGAACCTCCGGTTTTCCGCATGGGGATGGCAAGTGATTGATATCGATGGGTATCGGCCGAACGTGGGCATCATCCTGAGCAATCGGGACGGGCGCCTGCTGTGGGCCCGGCGCATCGGTCAGGAGGCCTGGCAGTTCCCCCAGGGCGGGATCCGCACGGACGAGACGCCGGAGGAGGCCCTGTACCGGGAGCTGGGCGAGGAGGTGGGCCTGGCCCCGGAGGACGTGCGCATCATGGGCGCCACCCGCGGCTGGCTGCGTTATCGCCTGCCCGACCGTTTCATCCGCCGACACTGCCGGCCGGTGTGCATCGGCCAGAAGCAGGTCTGGTTCCTGCTCCAGCTGATCGGCAACGAGTCCCGCGTGCGGCTGGACCGGACCGATCATCCCGAGTTCGACCGCTGGCGCTGGGTCAGCTACTGGCATCCGCTGCACGAGGTGGTGTCCTTCAAGCGTGGCGTCTACAAGCGCGCCCTGCGTGAGCTGGCGCCCCTGTTGTTCCCGGACGGCGTGCCGCCCATCCCGCATTCGGGTCAGGCGCAGGTCCGCCACCACCGCCGCTAGGAGCCTGTCCGAGTCATCTGCGCGTTGCAGTAGCCGCATGTGACTTGGACAGGTTCCTGGTCCACCCCGGGTCGCACCGCCGGCCGCCGGGGTCGCCGGCATCCACCCCTCGTCTCGATGTTGCCCGGCCACCAGGGCCGAAACCATTCACCGTTCGATTAGTTTCAGGGATTGTCGATGCTGCACAGGTTGCGCCGAATCATCCAGGAGGTCAGCGAGGCCACCGATCTCCAGGAGGCGTTGAACATCATCGTCCGCCGGGTCAAGGCGGCCATGGGGGTGGATGCGGCCTCGGTCTATTTCCGCGACTTCAGCGACGACCGCCTGGTGCTGATGGCCACCGAGGGCCTCAATCCGGCCTCCATCGGCCGGGTCCGGCTGCGCCCCGGGGAGGGGCTGGTGGGCCTGGTGGTGGAGCGGGCCGAGACGGTCAATCTCGAGAGCGGGCCCAGCCACCGCCGCTACAAGCACATCCATGACACCGGCGAACAGGCCTACCACGGCTTTCTCGGCGTGCCCATCATCCAGCACCGCACGGTGCTCGGCGTACTGGTGGTGCGGCAGCGGGCACGGCGCCGTTTCGGCGAGCAGGACGAGACCTTCCTGCTGACCCTGGCGGCGCAGCTGGCCGGGGCCATCAGCCACGCCGAGGCCTCGGGCGGGGTCGCCCAGCTGCTGCAGGAGGTGGCTGGCAAGGCCTTCACCCTGCGCGGCCTGCCGGGGTCGCCGGGACTGGCGATCGGCAATGCCCTGGTGGTCTATCCGCCGGCCAAGCTGGAGGCGATCCCCGATCACCGCATCGAGGGCGAGGCGATCGAGCGTGAGGTGGCGCGCTACCGCAAGGCCCTGGCCGGGGTGGAGGCCGAGTTCCGTACCCTCGGGGAACGGCTGGGCAGTGCCCTGCCGGCCGAGGACCTGGCGCTGTTCGAGGCCTTCGCCCTGATGCTCTCCAGCGACACCCTGGTGGACGGCGGGATCGAACGCATCCGGGCCGGCAACTGGGCCCCGGGGGCGCTGCGCGAGACCATTGCCGAGCACGTCACCATCTTCGAGGACATGGACGACCCCTATCTGCGCGAGCGGGCCGCCGACATCCGCGATCTGGGGCGCCGCATCCTCGCCCATCTCGAGCAGGACACACCGGCCCATGCCGAGGTGGACGGTCCGACGGTGCTGGTCGGCGAGGAGATCAGTGCCGCCCAGCTGGCCGAGATCCCGCCGCAGCGGCTGGTGGGGGTAGTCTCGGCGCGTGGCTCCGGCTCCTCGCACGTGGCCATCCTCGCTCATGCCCTCGGCATCCCGGCGGTGATGGGTGTGGACGAGCTGCCGGCGGGGCGCCTGGAAGGGCAGCCGCTGGTGGTCGACGGCTACCGCGGCCGGGTCTTCGTCAAGCCGACACCGGCCATGCTGGAGGAGTTCCAGCGCCTGGTGCGCGAGGAGGACGAACTCAAGGCGGGGCTGGAGCAACTGGCCGCGCTGCCGGCCGAGACCCCGGACGGGCTGCGCATGCCGCTGTACGTCAACACCGGCCTGCTGTCCGACATCTCGCCCTCGCTGCGCAGTGGCGCCGATGGCGTCGGTCTGTATCGCACCGAGGTGCCCTTCATGATCCGCGACGGCTTCCCCTCGGAGGACGAGCAGACTCGCATCTACCGCCAGGTGCTGGAGGGCTTCTCCCCCTCGCCGGTGACCCTGCGCACCCTGGATGTCGGCGGTGACAAGGCGCTGCCCTATTTTCCCGTGGTCGAGGACAATCCCTTCCTCGGCTGGCGCGGCGTGCGCCTGATGCTGGATCATCCGGAACTCTTCCTGACCCAGCTGCGCGCCATCCTGCGCGCCAGCCAGGGGCTGTCCAACCTGCGCCTGATGCTGCCCATGGTCAGCGACGTGGCGGAGGTGGACGAGGCGATGGACCTGCTGCGTCGTGCCCACCGCGAGCTGCAGGAGGACGGTATCCCGGTGCGTCTGCCGCCGCTGGGGGTGATGATCGAGGTGCCCTCGGTGCTCTATCAGATCGATGCCCTGGCGCAGCGGGTCGATTTCTTCTCCGTCGGCACCAACGACCTGACCCAGTATCTGCTGGCCGTGGACCGCAACAACCCGCGGGTGGCGGAACTCTACGACAGCCTGCACCCGGCGGTGCTGCGTGCCCTGCAGCAGATCGTCGACGGGGCCCACGGTCAGGGGCGGCCGGTCAGCGTCTGCGGCGAGATGGCCGGCGATCCCGCGGCGGCCATCCTGCTGCTGGGGCTGGGCGTCGACAGCCTGAGCATGAGCGCCGGCAGCCTGCCGCGCGTCAAGTGGGTGCTGCGCACCATCTCCCGCCAGCGGGCGCGGGAACTGGTCGAGGCCGCGCTCGGCCTGGAGAAGGCGGGCGCCATCCGCGCCCTGCTGCACAATGCCCTGGACGAGGCCGGGCTCGGCGGGCTGATCCGCGCCGGCAAGTAATTGGCCCGCATGTAGGAGCAGGGCCAGACCGCGATCAGAGGCCACGGGGTGGCCAGAGGCCGGTGTTGTCTATTGCCTCGTTGGTCCCCTGTGCGCTCCGCGCTTCGATCGTTCGCGGCGGTGGGCGCGGCGCTTGCGCTGCTGTTGCCACCAGAGGAGGCTGCCGCTGGCGGCGAGCAGCAGCAGGCCGAGCGCCGCGGCGTCCATCAGCCAGACGCCCCAGGGACCGAGAATACGCCCGCTGTGCAGGTCCAGAACCACTCGCTCCAGGGGCAGGATGCCGGCGCGGTAGGCCTGTCGCAGTTGCCTGGCCAGGCGGGGCGGCGGCGGGCTCGCCTTCGACCAGTGGGCCGCCTCGTCTTCCCCGGCCAGTGGATGCCAGCTCAGGAAGTCGGCGTCCGGGCGGAAGAGACCGCCGGCAGCACGAAGCAGCAGCCGGCCTTCGCCATCCACCCCCAGGGCGCGCAGCCCGGCCGGCAGTCCCGCGCTGCGCTCCAGCAGCTCGATACGCTCGCCTTCCGGGCTGAGCAGCAGCAGGCCATCGCCCACCCCCACCACATAGAGGTCGTCGAGCGAGACGACGCCGAACAGCCGGTGATATTCGCCCTCGATCGGCTGCCGGTCGAGATACAGCTGTCGGTCGAGCTGGCTGAAGTCATGGCCCGCGGCGCTGAAGTGCTGCTGCAGCTCGGGGGCCTCGATGCCGTACCAGTCGAGCAGCCAGGCGCTGCGCACCGGGCGGCTGTCGAGTTGCAGCGCCTCGGTGTGGTTGAGCAGCAGGCCGCTGATGGCGAGCAGCGTCACCAGCAGGGCCACGGCGACGCCGAGATAGCGGTGCCAGACATAGAGCGAGCGCAGCGGAAGGCGCCGGCGTTTGTGGCGGGTCATGCCGGCTCTTCTCCGTGGGCGGGGTTCATTCCTCGGGCGCCTGGCGGTTGCGCCAGCGGTCGAGCAGCAGGGCCAGCCGGGCGAGTTTCTTCAGGGCACGCACCGAGAGGGTGGCGCCGGAGATGTTGTCGATGCCGCGGTCCAGCCGTTGCCGCCCGTCGAGCGCCGCGCCCTCGAACTGGCGGGTGAAGAAGGGATGGCGGACCTCGTCGCCTCGCGACTCGCGGAACACCAGTACCCGCAGCCGGTCGATGCGGCCGGTGTCGACCACCACGCCGACGGTGATGGGTTCGTCCTTGCCGATCTCGTCGAGGATCCAGGCGCTGCGCGCCCCCCGTGCCCAGTAGCGGATGCGCAGGCTGGGATAACGGTGGCCGAGGAGGTCCTCGACCTCTTTGCGCAGCGCCCCCTTCAGCCAGAGGACCCGCGCCCTGGGCGGATCACCGTCGAAGGCCTGATCGATGAAGTCGCCAGGGGTCTGGTAGGTGCCGCGAGCCAGGGCGAGGCCGGTCAGCAGCAGCCAGAGCAGCGGCAGGATGATCAGTCGTTGCATGCTGTGTTTCCTGTTCGTGGAAAGGAAAAAGGCGCCCCCCTGGAGGGGGCGCCGTTCCCGCAACTGCCGGTGTTAGAACTGGTAGCCGACGCCGAGGTTGAAGCCGTCCTGGTCGGCGCCATCGGCATTGTCCTGGTTCTGGAGGTCGGCCTTGACCACCACATCCGGGTGGGGCCACCAGTTGACGCCCAGGTTCCACTGCTTCTTCTCGCTGGCGCTGCTGTCGCCGGCACGATTGTCCCACTGGTTGTAGCGGACGAACAGGCCCAGCCGGTCGTTGATGCGGTAGGCGGGTTCGAGGAACCAGCCGCTCTGTTCGTCGGCGCCGACCGAGGCGGGTCCGCTGCCGTCCAGATCCCACTGGGCATAGAGGGCCTTGAGGCCGAAGGGGCCGCGGTTGAGGATGGCATGGGCCTCGTACAGCCAGGCGCTGCCGGCAGCGGGGTCGCTGCCCTGGGTGACGTCACCCTGGTACTGGAGGCTGGCGGCCAGCTCCACGCCGGGCAGGCCGGTCCATTTCAGGCGGCCGGTGAAGGCCAGGTCGTTGGCGACGGCGGCACTGGTCTTCTGGCGGCCGCTGCGCACCGCGTAGTTGCTGCCGGCGGCGGTATTCATGCCCTCGTGCAGCGCCGCAGTGTAGCTCCAGCCGCTGCCGATTTCGCCGTTCAGCGAGACGCCGCCCACCCACCAGGTGGTGGGGATGATGTTCGTTTCCACCGGGTTGCGTTCCACGCCATAGAAGGCCGGCGGCTCATGGGTCTCGTTGAGGATGCCGACCGGGGTCAGGAACAGGCCGGCGCGGACCCGCTGGGTGTCGCTGAGGTCGAACTCGAGATAGGCCTGTTCCAGCTCCACGGCGCCGTTGGCATCGGTGGCGGCATGTTCGTATTCGACCTCGGAGAAGAAGCGGAGCCGCTCGTTGAACTGATGGCCGAGGAAGAGGATGGCGCGGTGGAAATCGATCTCGTTCTTGTCGCTGGCCCCGCCCGAGCCGTCCAGGTTGTTGTAGTGCAGCTCGCCGTAACCGCCGACCACGGTACGCCCGGCCTTGCCGTGTTCGAAGGGCGAGTGCGCAGCGCCCAGGGCCTGGCGATCTTCATCCCCGGCCTCGCCGCCGGTCTGCAGGCTGTCGATCATCTCGCCGGTGGCCTCGATCTTCTCGTCCGTGTCCTGCAGCCGTGCCTTGAGGGCGGCGATCTCCTTTTGCTGCTGCTGAATGACCTGCCACATCTCCTCGGCGCTGGGCAGGGTTGCCGCCTGGGCGGCGGGCAGGCCGATAAGACCAAGCAGGGCGAGGGCGATCGGGGTGCGCTTCATCTGTCGTTCTCCTGTCGTGACTGCGGCCCGCGGCCGCAGGGGTTGCTGGATGTCAGTGCGTGGCAGTATACAGGATGAGAAGATAAATGCAAACGATTCTCATTTAGAATATTGAGCCGGGAAGGGCCAGGCGGCGCGTTCGCCGGCAACTCGTCTCAGAAGGGTTTGACGATGACCAGGATGATGATGCCGACCAGGGCCAGAACGGGCAGTTCGTTCATCCAGCGGAAGTAACGGTGACTGCGCTTGTTGCGGTCGTTGCGGAAGGCGGCGAGCCAGCGGCCACACTGCAGGTGGTAGAGGATCAGTGCGCCGACCAGGGTCAGCTTGGCATGCATCCAGCCGGCCTGGGCATAGGCTGGCCAGTTGGCGGCCAGCAGCCAGAGGCCGAGGCCGATGGTAGTCAGGGCGGCGGGGGCCATGATCCCGTAGTAGAGCTTGCGCTCCATGATCTTGAAGCGTTCCCGGCTCGGGGTGTCCTCGCTCATGGCGTGGTAGACGAACAGCCGTGGCAGATAGAAGAGGCCGGCGAACCAGGTGACCATGGCGATGACGTGGAAGGCGAGCACCCAGGGCAGGGTGGTGTAGGCGACGTGCATGAATTCTCCTCGGTTGGCGGGAAAAACCGTTCAGGCGCTGCCCGGCCGGGGTTGGGGGATGTCAGGGATCGGCGGGCCTGTCCTTTTTCGGGGGCGGCGGGACGCCGGGGGCGGGACCGCTGTCCCCAGCGGCTGGCGGTGCGCGTGCGGCCGAGCCGCCACCGAACAGTTGGCCGAGGAAGGCAAACAGCCCCTTGATGCCGCGCCACAGTTTCGGCAGCAGCCAGATCATCAGGGCGATGAACAGCAGCAGCAGGCCAAGGAACAGCCAGGGATGGTTGAGGGCCGTCCACAGGCCGCCGATCACCATCAGGTCCTCGGTGATGGATGCGGTCCAGTTGCTGAAGGGTTCCGGCGAGGTGTTGATCAGCACCCGGCTGCCAGCCTTGGTCAGGTGCGAGCCGGCGGCCAGGCTGCCGCCGAGCAGGGCGGCGGCGATCTCTGCAGCCTGGCTGACGTCGCCAATGGCGCCGGCGGCGAGCATGGCGCCGGCCGGGATGCGGATGAAGCTGTGGATACCGTCCCAGGCGGTGTCCACACCCGGTGTCTTGTCGGCGAAGAATTCCACGCAGTACATGAAGCCCGCCGCGAACAACACCAGGGGGTCGCTCAGTACCTGCAGGTCGGGTGGCAGGTCGATGTGGCCGGTCATGCCCATGTAGCCGAGCATGAAGATGGCGGCATAGAGGTTGATGCCGCTGGCCCAGGCGACGCCCATGCTGAGGGCGATGGTTTGGACGATCTGTTCCATGACGGGAGTAGGGGCCGTGTGAACGGGATGCGGTCGATGGTAACCCGGGGCAGGGGACGGTGTAACCCCCGTCCGCACTTCTTGCCGGTAGCCCGGATATTGCACCAAGGATTCGATGCTCAGGGCGGAGCTGGCAAAGCAGGTTGGTCGATCGCCCGCAGAAGCATAGCCGTAGCTATGGTTCAAGGGCGATCGGCCAGGATGCGCAGCCAGATGCGTCCTGAGATCGAATAGGCACAAAGTGTATCCCGCCACGAGGGCCTATTTGCGAGCCTCCTGGCCTTGTATACCAGCCTGCACTCCGATCATGCGGGCCGCCTTGGTGCAATATCCGGGCTAGCGGCATATCTGGTTGTCGGGTAATAACATCACGCCAATCGCGGCCTGGAGGCCGCTCCTACACATGGTGCCGCCATGCCCCGTAGGAGCGGCCTCCAGGCCGCGATCCCCGGCGGGTCCAGGCACGTCATCCTCCGGGGTCCTGATGCTAGCCCGCATATTGCACGAAGGCGGCCTTGAAAGCGTAATTTTCCCGGTATTTATCAAGGCAGTGATCACCTATGCGAGCAATCGTGCCCTGTTACGGTTTGTGCCTGTTCGAGTTCAGACCAAATCTGGCGTCGCATTTTGCCCGATCGCCCTTGAACCCTGGCTACGGCTATGCTTCGGCGGGCGATCGAACAAACTGCTTGGCCAGATTCGCCCTGAAACTCGAATCCTTCGTGCAATATGCGGGCTAGGGCTGTGTGCCCCCTTTTGCCTTGGATGGCTGTTGCGGCAGGAAGTTCTGGGCCAGGGCTCGGTAGATCGGTTCCGGGCAGATCACCCGGGAGGTGGCATAGGCGAGGAAGGCGGTGGCCATCAGCGGCAGCAGCAGGGCGTTGTTGTCGGTCATCTCCATGACGATCACGAAGGCGGTGATCGGCGTCTGCACCACCCCCGTGAAGTAGCCGACCATGCCGAGGATGACGATGGCGCCGAGCGGCAGGCCCGGCAGCCAGTCGGCGATGATGGCGCCGACGCCGGCGCCGGCGGCCAGCGAGGGGGCGAAGATGCCACCGGGGATACCGCTCAGGTAGGAGAACCAGGTGGCGGCCATCTTCAGGAAGGCGTATTCGCCGGGCAGCTCACCCTGGCCGGTGACCAGTTGCCGTGCCTCTTGGTAGCCGGTGCCGAAGGTCAGGCCGCCGGAGAGGTAGCCGATGCTGGCGATGGCCAGGCCACAGGCCATCGCCAGCAGCACTGGCCGGTGGCCGGCCAGCGCGGCGATGCGCCGGGTGCTCCATACCAGGCCGTGCGCGAACAGGCCGCCGAGGCCGCCGCCGACTACGCCGCAGATCAGGATCGGCAGCAGCATCTCGCCGGGTTGCAGCTGGGCGGCACTGGTGCCGAAATAGATGTAGTTGCCCTGGATGGCCACCGCGGTGATGCCGGCCAGGAAGACCGCGGTCAGCAGGGTGCCGCTGGTGCGCTCCTCGAAGGAGCGTCCCATCTCCTCGATGGCGAACAGGATCCCGGCCAGCGGCGTGTTGAAGGCGGCGGCGATGCCGGCCGCGCCGCCGGCCAGGATCAGGCCGCGGTCCATGTAATGGTGGGGGAAGCGGGCGAAGCGGCCGAGCGAGAACATCACCGCCGCGCCGACGTGTACCGTCGGTCCCTCGCGGCCGATGGAGGCGCCGGAGAGCATGCCCAGCAGGCACAGGCCGATCTTGCTGAAGGCGATGCGGAACGACAGCAGATGAGTGCGACTGGCGTGCTCGGTCAGGCCGAGGGCGGCGATGGCCTGGGGGATGCCGCTGCCACTGGCCCCCGGCACGTAGCGCCGGGTCAGCCAGGCGATCAGTCCCAGGCCGAGCGGACTGAGCAGGAACGGCAGCCAGGCATAGGCCGAGGCGCCCTCGGCGAAGATCTCGTTGGCGTATTCGGTGCCGTAGGCGAACAGGGCCGCCAGCAGGCCGACCACCACCGCTCCGCTCCAGAACACGATGCGCGTCTTCCAGGCCTCGGGCGACAGCAGTTCCCGGCCGGACTTGCGGATTCGGTGCAGCATTGCGAGGGGATGCTCGATGACGTGTGAAAGCGAATGGTAATCAGATGCTTGCTGTCGCGCAAATGAGGCCTTCTCTGGCGCAGGTTCTTTTTGCCGGCCGAGCGTTTATCATTGACGGCTGTTTTCTTCTGCTCGGGTGAATTGCATCATGCTCAAGGTTGGTGTCGTCGGCGGGACGGGCTACACGGGGGTCGAACTGCTGCGGTTGCTGGCGCGGCATCCGCGGGTGGCGCTGGAGGTCGTCACCTCGCGGGCCGAGGCCGGCAAGCCGGTGGCCGAGCTGTTCCCCAACCTGCGCGGCGCCCTGGACATCTGCTTCAGCGCCCCGGACGTGGACCGGCTGTCGGCCTGCGATCTGGTGTTTTTTGCCACCCCCAACGGCACCGCCATGCAGATGGTGCCGGCGCTGGTCGAGGCCGGGGTGAAGGTGATCGACCTGGCCGCCGACTTCCGGCTCGCCGATCCGGCCCTCTGGGAGCAGTGGTACGGCATGCCGCATGCCTGCACCGAGATCCTGGCCGAGGCCGTCTACGGCCTGCCCGAGGTCAATCGGGATGCGATCCGACAGGCGCGGGTGGTGGCCAACCCCGGCTGCTATCCGACCGCCGTGCAGCTCGGCTTCCTGCCGCTGATCGAGGCCGGCTGGATCGACAGCGGCCGGCTGATCGCGGACTGCAAGTCCGGGGTCAGCGGTGCCGGCCGCGGCGCCAGCGTCGGCACCCTGCTGGCGGAGGCCAGCGAGAGCCTCAAGGCCTATGCCGTGCCTGGGCACCGCCACCTGCCGGAGATCCGTCAGGGGCTGGAACGGGTCGCCGGCGGCGCGGTCGGTCTGACCTTCGTTCCCCACCTGACGCCGATGATCCGTGGTATCCATGCCACCCTCTATGCTCCGGCCGGCGGCGACGCCGGTGACCTGCAGGCGTTGTTCGAAGGACGCTACGCGGACGAGCCCTTCGTCGACGTGCTGCCGGCCGGCTCTCACCCGGAGACGCGCAGCGTGCGCGGTGCCAATCACTGTCGCATCGCCGTGCACCGTCCGCAGGACGGCGCGCAGATCGTGGTCCTCTCGGTGATCGACAATCTGGTCAAGGGGGCGGCCGGGCAGGCCGTGCAGAACATGAACCTGATGAGCGGTTTCGGCGAGACCGAGGGGCTGGACGGCATCGCCCTGTTACCCTGAGCGCCTGGCCCTGGCGCGGGATTTGCCTGTGAAACCCAAGAGCGAACTCTTCGTCTATCAGGCCTGGAAGCTGCGTGCCGCCCTGCTGCTGTTCGCTCTGGTCGGTCTGCTCGGTGGCTGGCAACTGTATGGCCTCGGCCAGCGCGATGCGGCCGCTGAGCTGCAGCGGCTGCGTGCCGAGCGCCAGCGTCTCGAGGCGCGGCTGGCGGAGATGGATGCGGAGAACGGCGAGCTGGTCCGCCGGCTGGCGGTGCTGGAACGCTCGCAGCAGGTCGACCGGCAGGCCCATGCCGCCCTGCGGCAGGACCGGGCCGCGCTGGAGGCGGAGATCCAGTCGCTGCGCGAGGAGTTGGGCTTCTTCCGTGGCATCATGTCGCCGGAGACGGCCCGCGCCGGGCTCCGGGCCCAGGGCTTCATGGTGGAGCCGACCGGCGCCGACAACCGTTACCGTTTCCGCATGGTGATGGTGCAGGTGAAGAAGAACGACCGGGTGGCACGCGGTGTGGTCCGCCTCACGGTCGAGGGCCGCCAGGCGGGCGAGTTGAAGCAGTTGCCGCTGCAGGCCATCTCCACCACCGGGCGCAAGGAGATCAAGTATCGCTTCCGCTATTTCCAGCCCATGGAAGGGGAATGGCGCTTGCCGGCGGATTTCGTGCCGGAGCGCGTTAATGTGAAGGCGTTGGCGGTGCCGCCATCCAGGACACCGCTAGAATGGACATTCGAATGGCCGGCCGATGGCGGAAGCCGGCCCAGGGAGGACTAGCCATGTGGGGAAGACATCGCAAGGGCAAGGCGTCACGCATCGATACCCTGGTCGGCCAGCAGACCGAGCTGGTCGGGGATCTGTGTTTCAGCGGCGGCCTGCACGTCGATGGCACCATCAGGGGCAACGTGGTTGCGGCGGAGGGGGACGACGCCGTGCTGATGCTCAGTGAGCATGGCCGTATCGAGGGTGAGGTGCGGGTGCCGAATATCATTCTCAACGGCACGGTGCTCGGCGACGTGCACGCCGCCGAGCGCATCGAGCTGGCGCCCCGGGCGCGGGTCACCGGCAACGTCTTCTATCAGATGATCGAGATGGCGATGGGCGCCGAGGTCAACGGCAGGCTGGTGCACGGCGGTCAGGCGGAGGAGGCGCAAGCGGCGCCCAAGCTGGTGGATGCCACGGCCGAGGCGGAATCCATCAACCTGAAGGTTTCCGGGGATTCTTGACCCCCATGCGGGGGCGCCGGATAATGTCCAGTCATATCCCGAGGCAGAATTTTTCCGGAGAGCTGTTATGACTGAGACTGCTGCGAGCACCGACATGGAAGATCCGTTGATCTTCACCGAGGCGGCTGCCACCAAGGTCAAGGGCCTGATCGAGGAAGAGGGCAATCCCAACCTGAAGCTGCGCGTGTTCGTCAGCGGCGGTGGCTGTTCGGGCTTCCAGTACGGATTCACCTTCGACGAGGAGATCCAGGAAGGCGACACCACGGTCGAGAAGTGCGGCGTGACCCTGCTCATCGACCCGATGAGCTTCCAGTATCTGGTGGGTGCCGAGATCGACTACAAGGAAGACCTGGAGGGGGCGCAGTTCGTGATCCGCAACCCCAACGCCACCACCACCTGCGGCTGCGGTTCGTCCTTCTCGGCCGGCTGAGACCCGCATCAACGATCCGACAAGGGACGCCTCGGCGTCCCTTTTTCGTTGGCTTCGTGCCGCCCCGCCGGGCTTTTGCTATGCTTGTCGATCCCGTCGGCCGACAGCCGGCACGCATCAAGGTTTGTACAGAGGAAGGGCAATGAACGAATACCTGCCTGGCCTGGAAGGCGTTCCGGCGACCAAGTCCAACATCTCCGACCTCGACGGCAAGCGTGGGGTCCTCACCTATCGCGGTTACCGGATCAAGGATCTGGCCGAGTACAGCAGTTTCGAGGAAACCGCCATGCTGCTGCTCGACGGCCGCCTGCCGACGCGCGAGGAGCTGGCCGAGTTCGATCGGCAGATCCGCAGCAACCGGCGGGTCAAGTACAACATCCGCGAGATCATGAAGTACCTGCCCGCCACCGGCCACCCGATGGAGATGCTGCAGGCCTCCATCGCCTCGCTGGCGATGTTCTATCCGGGCGACGAGTGTCTGACCGGCAGCGAGGTCTGCGAGGATCTCGACTACGTGCACAACATGTCGGTGAAGATTCTGGCGCGGATGGCGACCCTGGTGGCCATGTGGCAGCACATCCGCAACGGTTATGATCCCATCGAGCCGCGTGACGACCTCACCTATGCGGAAAACCTGCTGTACATGTTCAACGGCCGGGATCCCGATCCGCTGCTGGCGCGGATCATGGACGCCTGTCTGATCCTGCATGCCGAGCACACCATCAACGCCTCGACCTTCGCCGCGCTGGTCGCCGGTTCGACCCTGGCCAGCCCCTACCTGGTGATCGCCGCCGCAGTCGGCACCCTGGCCGGGCCGCTGCATGGCGGGGCCAACCAGCGGGTGGTGGAGATGCTGCGCGAGATCGGCTCCCCGGACCGGGCCGAGGCCTGGCTGGAGGACAAGCTGGCCAAGAAGGCCAAGATCTGGGGTATGGGGCACCGCGAGTACAAGGTCAAGGACCCGCGCGCCACCATCCTCCAGAACATGATGCTGGAGCTGATGCGTGAACGTGGCGGCGAGATGGGGCCGTTGTTCGAGACTGCGCTGAAACTGGAGGAGCTGTGTGAGGCGCGGCTCGGTCCCAAGGGCGTCTATCCCAACGTCGACTTCTACTCCGGCATCCTCTACAGCGCCATGGGGATCCCCGAGGACCAGTTCACCTCGATCTTCGCCGTGGCCCGCTGTGCCGGCTGGCTGGCGCACTGGCGCGAACAGCTCAAGGACAATCGCATCTTCCGCCCCACCCAGGTCTACACCGGCGAGTCGGAGCGCGACTACATCCCCATCGGCCAGCGGTAGGGGGCGTCAGAAGTCAGAAGGGCGGGCAGTGCCCGCCCTTCCAGCTCCCAGCTCCCAGCTCCCAGCTCCCAGCTCCCAGCTCCCAGCTCCCAGCTCCCAGCTCCCAGCTCCCAGCTCCCAGCTCCCAGCTCCCAGCTCCCAGCTCCCAGCTCCCAGCTCCTAGCTCCTAGCTCCTAGCTCCCAGCTCCTAGCTCCTAGCTCCTAGCCCGCATATTGCACGAAGGCGGCCTTGCATGCGTAATTTTTCCGGTATTTATCAAGGCAGTAATTCCCTCTGCGAGCAATTGTGCCCTGCTACAGTTTGTGCCTATTCGAGTTCAGACCAAATCTGGCGTCGCATTTTTCCCGATCGCCCTTGAACCATAGCGACGGCTATGCTTCGGCGGTCGATCGAACAAACTGCTTGGCCAGATTCGCCCTGAAACTCGAATCCTTCGTGCAATATGCGGGCTAATCTACCGCGCTGATGGGAGGGCGGCCCAAATCCCTCCGACTTCTCGTTGCGTAGGCCCACGATGCGCCTCGTAATCGTGAAAATTTGTGCCCGCTCTCCCGCCCTGTTCGCTACGATTGCCTGAATCCGACAGACTCCTGGGGGCCTGTCAACACCACGCCAATCGCGGCCTGGAGGCCGCTCCTACCAGGGTGCCGCCATGCCCCGTAGGAGCGGCCTCCAGGCCGCGATCCCCGGCGGGTCCAGGCACGCCATCGTCCGGGGCCTGATGCAATATCCGGGCTAGCTGGAAGGGCAGACCGATTGCCCCGGGTAGATGGCGCCGAGCACCACGGGGTGGCCGGCGCCGGTGACGGAGGGCAGGTTGCCAGGCCGGCCTTCGAGGGTCTGTTTCGCCAGCCAGGCGAAGGCCACCGCCTCCACCCACTCCGGTTCCAGTCCATGGCGGCCCGTGGATTCGATACTGCAGGCGGGCAGCAGGTCGCGCAGCTGGCGAATCAGCTCGTTGTTGCGGGCGCCCCCCCCGCAGAGCAGGATGCGCGCCGTCCCCCTTGCCCAACGCTCGATGGCCTGGGCGATGCTGGTTGCGGTCAGCGCCGTGAGCGTGGCCTGCACGTCTTCCGCCGCCAGCCTGCGCTGGGCCAGTTGCCGCTGCAGCCAGGCGCGGTTGAACAGTTCCCGGCCGGTGCTCTTCGGTGGCGGCTGTGCGAAGAAGTCCTCCTCCAGCATCCGTTCCAGCAGTGCCTCGTCGACTCGCCCGCTGGCCGCCCAGGCGCCGTCGCGGTCGAAGGGCTGCCCCCGCTGTTCCTGGATCCAGATGTCGATCAGCACGTTGCCGGGTCCGGTGTCGAAGCCGGTGACCGGGGGCTCGGGGTCGGCGGGCAGGCAGGTGATGTTGGCCATGCCGCCGATGTTGAGTACCACCCTCTGTTCCTCCTGGCTGCGAAAGACCGCGGCATGGAAGGCCGGTACCAGCGGGGCGCCCTGGCCGCCGGCCGCCAGGTCGCGGCGGCGGAAGTCGGCCACGGTGGTGATGCCGGTGCGTTCCGCGATCAGGTTGGGGTCTCCGATCTGCAGGGAGAAGGGCGCCGGCGGCTGTGGGCGGTGGCGCAGGGTCTGGCCGTGGCTGCCGATGGCCCGGATCTGGTCCGGCTCCAGTCCGGCGCGCCGGCAGAGTTCGGTCACGGCCTCGGCGAAGCAGATCCCCAGATTGTGGTCGAGCTGTCCGAGGCGGTCGACGGCATCGTTGGCCACGCCATGACTCAGGGCCAGGATCTCGGCACGCAGCCCGGCGGGCAGGGGATGGCTGAGGGCGGCCAGCAGGCGGGGCTCCGCCTGCCCCAGATCAACGGCCACGGCGTCCACGGCGTCCAGGCTGGTGCCGGACATCAGGCCAAGATAGAGCTCGGACATCGAGGGGCCTCTGCGAGGTACTGACGCATCGGCTCGGGTTTTCCCTGTCGATGCGTCGGAAGGCGTCCGGCGACGCCCGTCAGTTGCGATTGAGGGCGACCTGGGTCTCCCGTTCCCGTACCAGTTCCAGCTGGGCCAGCAGCGAGCGGCTGTGGTTCTCGAAATCGGCGCGATAGCGGCTCTCGATAGGAGCTGCGGCCGGCAGTTTCACGGTCAGGGGGTTGCGGTGGGTGCCGTTGACCCGGAACTCGTAGTGCAGGTGGGGGCCGGTGGCCAGACCGGACTGGCCGACATAGCCGATCACCTGGCCTTGGCGGACCCGGCTGCCCGGTTTCAGGGAGCGGGCGAAGCGCGACAGGTGGGCATAGAGGGTGCTGTAGCGGCTGCCGTGCTGCAGCACCACGGTCTTGCCGTAGCCGCCCTTGGCGCCACGGAAGACGATCTTGCCGTCGCCGGTGGCCTTCACCGGGGTGCCGTAGGGGGCGGCATAGTCCACGCCCTTGTGGGCACGGATGCGGTTCAGGATCGGGTGTTTTCGGCCGAGGCTGAAGCGTGAGCTGATCCGCGAGAAGGCGACCGGAGTACGCAGGAAGGCCTTGCGCATGCTCTTGCCCTGCGGGGTGTAGTAGTCGCTGTGGCCGCGGGTATCGGTGTAGCGCAGGGCCCGGTAGACGCGACCCTGGTTGACGAACTCGGCGGCCAGGATGGCGCCGTTGCCGATCTTCTCGCCGTCCAGATAGAGTTCCTCGTAGAGCACGGTGAAGCGGTCGCCGGCGCGGATGTCGAGGGCGAAATCGATGTCCCAGCCGAAGATGCCGGCCAGTTCCATGGTCAGGTTGTCGGACAGCCCCGCCTTCTGCGCCGCGAGGAACAGCGAGGAATCGATGGTGGCCGAGGCGTGGGCGGTGACATGTTCGGGGCTGCGCGCGATCTCACGGCTGCTGAACCCCTCGGCGTCGCGCAGCACCTGCAGGGCATGGAGGCGGTCCTTCTCGAATTTCAGCTCCAGCAGGCGACCCTGGTCGTCGACCCGGAACTGCAGTTTCTGGCCCGGGTGGATGCGTTTCAGGGCGGCGACGTTCTTGCCCAGGCTCATGACGGCATGCAGCTCGCGGGGGCTGAGGTCGAGGCGGGCGAAGATGCGGGCCAGGCTGTCACCTGGCTTGACCCGGGCCTCGTGCCAGCGGCCCGGGGGCGGACTGCTCGGGGTGGCTGCCGTCAGTGGCTGCCGGGCGGCTTCGCCAGGCTCGGCGGTTGCTGCGGTCGGCGGGGTTTCCGTCGTTGTGGCCGGACGGTCCTGCGGGCCGGGGCGGCTGGTCTCGGCGGGGGGCAGGGGCAGGCGGGTCAGTCGCTGGGCGGCCTGTGTCTCGAGCGCCTCGCCGCCGGTTCCTGGCAGGGCCAGGGCGAGGCTGTCGGCGCGGCGGGCGCTGGCCTCCTCCGGGGAGGAACTGAACAGCAGCATGCCGCCGGCGGCGGCGATGCCCAGCACCCACCAGTGCAGCGGGCGAAACCCGGACCGCGTCCCGCGGGGCGTCTCCAGAAGTACTTTATAGTCCTGCTTCACGAACAGCGGCTTGTTCACTTGCGGTCCTTGGGGTCGCACGGCTCTGCCGGAACTTACCCGGAAAGCCGTTTGCGGTCAACGGGTTGTCATAATTTTGGCGCTGTCTGCCCGGCGCTCCGCAGGGGGGTGGGCGAGACTTCCAGTCTAGCGCCTGTAGCGGCATGA